>JAKBAA010000020.1 GCA_021809425.1 Actinomycetes bacterium
CGACGCCTCGTAGCTTCCCATCCGCCCCTGGAAGTTGCGGTTGGCCGTCGACAGGGTCACCTCGCCGTCCGCCATCACCCCGCCGTCGCCCGCGCAGGCGCCGCAACCCGGGTTCGTGATCAGCGCCCCGGCCTCGAGCAGGTCGGCGTAGACCCCGCTGCGCACCGCCCGCTCCACCACGTGGCGAGAGGCAGGCGTCACGAGCAGCCGGACGCCGCCCGCCACCTTGCGCCCGCGCAGGATCGCCGCCGCCTCGACCAGGTCCTCGTACTTCGCGTTCGCGCACGACCCGATGAACACCTGGTCGACCTTGGTCCCGGCCACCTCATCGATCGGTCGCACGTTGTCGACGGCGTGCGGGCAGGCCACCTGAGGAGCGAGCCCGGGACCGTCCACCTCGACCACCTCGGCGTAGGTGGCACCCGGGTCCGGGTGCAGCTCCCGTGCCGCCGAGCCCTCGACGCCCCGCTCCGCCAGGAACTGGCGGGTCACCTGGTCCGGCGGCACGAACGCGAACTTCGCCCCGAGCTCCATCGCCAGGTTGCACATCGTCATCCGCTCCGACACCGACAGCCCCGCCACGTAGCTCCCGTGGAACTCCACCGACGCGTAGGTCGCCCCGTCCGCGCTCAGCCGACCGACCAGTGCCAGCATCACGTCCTTCGCCGACACGCCGGCGCCGAGCGGTCCGTCGATCACCACCTTGATCGACTCCGGCACCCGCATCCACAGGTAGCCGGCCACCCAGGTCGCGGCGACCTCGCTGAAGCCGACACCGGTCCCCGCCGCCCCGAGCGCCCCGTAGATGGTCGAGTGCGAGTCGGTCCCGATGAGGAGCATGCCCGGAGCGACGTGGCCGTCCTCCATCAGGACCACGTGCGCGATCCCGGCGTCGACGTCGTAGAACCGTCGGATGCCGTGCGCCCGGGCGAACTCCCGGCACAGCTTCTGGTCGGCCGCCGTCTTCGGGCTGTGGGCCGGCGAGTTGTGGTCCATCACCATGGCGATCCGGTCCGGATCGAACAGCCGGTCCGTCCCCAGCCGCTCGAGCGTCCGGATGCACCGCCAGCTGGCGGCGTGGCTCATGATCAGGTCCGGGTACGGCTCGACGATCTCCCCGACCGTCACCGACTCGACACCGGCGGCGCGGGCCAGCACCTTCTGGGCGAACGTCGCCCCGCTCACGACGCCGCTCCCCCGACCACGTGACGCGCCAGGTACGGGATGAGCCCGCCGGCGTCGAGGATGCGCCGCAACGAGGCCGGGAACGGCGGGAACGGCACCGAGGCGTCGCCTGCCCGCACCTCGCCCGCCTCGAGGTCCACCCACACCTCCGCCCCCTCCTCGATCGCCTCGACGGCATCGCCGAGCGCGATCGCCGGCAACCCGGTGTTGATGGCGTTGCGGTAGAACACCCGGGCGAACGAGCGGGCGAGGACCACCTCGATGCCGGCACCGACGAGGCACGAGGCCGCCTGCTCCCGGGCGCTGCCGCATCCGAAGTTCTTGCCGGCCACGATCACCTTGGAGCTACGGACCGCCGCCTGCACCGAAGGGCCGAGCGGCTCGAACGCGTGCTCGGCCAGCTCGGCCGGGTCGATGCTGACGAGGTACCGGCCCGGGATGATCACGTCGGTGTTGACGCTGTCACCGAAGCGAATGCTCGGTCCGCCGCGCATCACACCACCTCCCCCGACGATCCGCCGCGGCACCCCCGCCCCGGCCCGACCATTTCCTATGTGGCGCTAACCGTTCGCACGGCATCCTACTCTTCGGATGCCCGGCGTCAACTGGCCGGTCGTTGCGCTGCCGGTGCCGCCAGGCGACCGAGGCGCAGCTCGAGCGTGCGGTCGGCGAGCGCCTCGAGCACCCGCCGGTTCTGCTCCACGAGCACGATCGTCATGGCGCCCTTGAGCGCCGCCAGCGCCTCGGTCACCGCGGCCACCACCACCGGCGCCAGCCCCTGCGTGGGCTCGTCGAGGAGGAGCACCTTGGGGCTCGTCATCAGCGCCCGGGCGATCGCCAGCATCTGCTGCTCGCCCCCCGACAGCACGCTGCCAGGGACACCCAGGCGCTCCCGAAGGCGCGGGAAGAGCGCCAGCACCTCCTCTCGGCGGGCGCGGTGCGCCGCGTCCACCCGCAGCCTGCCACGCGCCATCACGGTCACGTCGAGGTTCGCCTGCACCGAGATGCTCCCCATGATCTGGCGCCCCTCCGGGACGAGCGCCAGCCCGCGGCTCACGCGCTTGTAGGCCGGCATCCGATCGAGCCGCTCCTCGTCGAGGGCCACCGAGCCGCTGGCGCGCGCCAGCGAGCCGGCCACGGCGCCGAGCAGCGTCGTCTTGCCGGCACCGTTCGCCCCGGCCACGCCGAGCAGCTCGCCCGGCTCGACCTCCAGGGAGACGTCGTGCAGCACGGCGACGCGCCCGTACCCCGCCGTCAGCCCGCCCACCCGCAGCCGGGCGCCCGTCACGGCCGCACCGCCTCGCCTGCCGCCACGGCGCCACCCCGGCCGTGCTCGTCGAGATCGTCCGCCTCCCCCTCCCAGACGACCCGGCCACCGTCCATGACGTAGACGTGGTCCGCCAGCTCCTTGATGAAGTCCAGGTTGTGGTCGATCACCACGACGGCGCTCCCCCCGTCGCGCAGCGAGGCGAGCCACTCGCGCAGCTGGTCGACCTCTTCGAGCGACAGCCCGACCGCCGGCTCGTCCAGCAGGAGCACGGCGGCCCCCGTGAACACGGCACGGGCGACCTCGACGTACTTGCGCTCGCCCGTCCCGAGCGAGCTCGCCGGGCGGTCCGCCAGCGCCCCGAGACCGAGCCGGCCGAGCGTCGCCCGCGCGCCCGCCATCGCCGACCGCTCCGCCCCCGGGTCGCGCCGCAGCAGCGCCCGCTCCGCCGCCTCGCTCCCGAGCACCATGTTCTCGACGACCGTCAGCTCCTCGACGAGGCGCGGGACCTGGAACGTCCGCACGATCCCGTGGCGGCTCCGCTCCGCGGGCGACGCATGGGTCAGGTCGACCTGGCCGAGGCGCACCGCGCCGCCGTCGAGCGGCTCCACACCGGAGACGAGGTTCAGCAACGTGCTCTTCCCGGCGCCGTTCGACCCGATCAACGCCGTCACCCGGCCCGGCTCCGCCCCCAGGCTGACGCCGTCGACCGCCACCACGCCACCGAAGCGCCGTGTCGCCCCCTCGACGACGAGCCCGGCGCGCCCGCCGCTCGCCGTCTGGGCGACCGCTTTGGCGCCGGGCCTCGCCAGGGGCGTCCCCCCGACGGCGCTCGCCCCCGCCCCGTCGCCTGCAGGCCCGCTGCCGGCCACCCCCCGTGCCCGCGGCCCTCGCCGCGGGCGGACCAGCCGGTGCCACCCCTCGACGAGCGCCCCTTCGAGACCGGGGCGCAGGTAGAAGACGACGCCGAGCAGGATCGCCCCGTAGACCAGCAGCTCGTAGTTGCCGAAGCTGTTGAGCAGCGCCTGCAGCCAGAGGACCACGAACGCACCGACGACCCCTGCCACGCGGTAGCCGGGGCCGCCGATCACGACGAGCATCGCCATCTGGACCGACACGAGCGTCCCGACGCTCTGCGGGTCGACGAGCCCCTGCGACACGAACAGCAGCGAGCCGGCGACCCCGGCGAAGACGGCGGCGGCGGTGAACGCCAGGAGCTTCACGAGGCCCACCCGGACGCCGAGCACCGAGGCGGCCAGCTCGTCGCTCCGCACCAGCCGCAGGATCCGGCCCCGCCGCCCGGCGACGACCCAGGCGAGCAGCCCGAGCATCGCCGCCGTGACGAGGGCCGTGAACACGTACCACTGCGTGGCGCTCTGCAGCGTGGTGAACCCGAGCGACATCGTCGGCGACGTCGTCAGCCCGGTCCCGCCGCCGGTCAGGGTGAGCGCCGTGACGAGCCCGCCGAAGGCCAGCGCCAGCGCCAGCGTCGCCACCCCGAAGTAGTGGCCCGACAGGCGGACGAGCACGGCACCGAGCGCCACGCCGGCAACGGCGCTCGCCCCGACCCCGACGAGGACGGCGGCGAGCATCGGGAGGGCCGCCCGCTGGGCGACGACCGCCGTCGTGTAGCCGGACACCCCGAGGAAGATGCCGGTCCCGAGCGACAGCATGCCGGCGTAGCCGAACAGCAGGTTGAGCCCGGAGGCGGCGATCCCGTAGCAGCACACCGTGACGAGCAGGCTCGGGGTGAGCCGGGGGATCCCGAGCCACGGCGAGGCGACCACGAGCGCCGCCACGGCCGCCGGCACGGCGCGCCGCCAGGTCGCGCCCTCGGGGACCGCCGGCGACGACCACCCGAGCGCCCGCCGGCCACCCCCGCCGAGCGGTCGCCCCTCGAGGGCGCCCTGCCGCAGGGACGCTGGCCAGCTCACGCGCGCACCGCCCCGCCGAACCGCACGCCGCGGCTCAGGTACAGCACACCGACCAGCAGCACCAGCCCGAACACCACCGGCACCTCGTACAGCGGGTTCCAGTAGGCGCCGATGTACCCCTCGCCGATCGCCAGCCCCATCCCCGCCCACAGCACCCGGCCCGGGTGCGTCATGTTGGCGAGCGCCGCCGCCACGAACCCGTTCAGGGTGATCGTCAGCCCCGCGTCGTAGCTGACCCCGGTGAGCGGCACGAGCAGGAGCGCCGAGATGCCGCCGATCAGCCCGGCGAGGCCGAAGGAGAGCTGGCGCATCCGTGCAACGTTGATCCCGAGGGAGGCGCTCACCTGGGGGTTCTCGGCGCACGCCGTCATGGCGTGACCGAGCAGGGTCGAGCGGAAGAACCACACGAGGCCGACCGTCGTCACCACCGAGAACGCCACCAGCAGCACGCCCTGCTGGCTGATCGCACCGCCCCCGATCAGCACCGACGGACCGTTCAGCATCGCCGGGAAGTTGTAGGTGTTCGCACCGAGGAACAGGTCGAACGCCCCTTCGGCCAGGAGGGCGACACCGAGCGCCACGATGATGAGCCGGCGCGGGTTCCAGTCGAGCCGGCTCCGCAGGGCCAGCCGCTCGAACAGCAACGACCCCACGACGGCGGCGGCGACCCCGACCACCGAGGCCGCCGCCAGCGGGAGCCCGATCGCGAACAGCTTGCCGGTCAGCAGCCCGGACAGGGAGAAGGTCTCCCCCTGGGCCAGGTTCACCACCCGCGACCCCCGGTAGCACAGGACGATGCCGATGCCGATGATCACGTAGACCGATCCGTTGACGAGCGACGAGAGCAGCGCCTGCAGCGCGAGTGTCAACCGACGTCCTCTCTCCTTGCCTGCCTCGCCTGCGGGCGCGAGCGCCCTAGAAGCCGGTACGCACCGCGGCCCACCCGTCCGACACGGACGGCCCTGCCTGGGCGAGGGCCGTGGGCACCCCGGTCACCACGTTCAGCCCGGGCACCTGGTCGAACTGGAGGTTCGAGCCGAGGCACCGCACGGTCTGGGTCTCGAGGTACCGCTTCAGCCGTCCGCCCGGCCCGGCGTGGGTGCCGGCGAGCGCCGCAGCCGCCACGCACACGCTGTCGATGGTCGTCGTCCCCTCGTTGTCGAGCGGCTGGCGGGCGAACTTCTGGTAGGCCGGCAGCAGCGACGACCACGCCCGGGTGATGGGCCCGGAGAAGCCCGGCCCCACCGCCATGCTGGCGATCCCGTACAGCTTCGGCGGGATCGGGAACGACAGGCTCTTCAGGAAGTCGTCGCTCACGGCCTCTGCCCCCATCACGAGCGGCAGGCTGAGGCCGAGCGTGTGGTACGAGGTCACGACGGCCGTGTCCGCCGAGCCGATCGTCGCCGAGAAGATCGCCTTCGCCCCTTGCGCCGTCAGCTGGTCGAGCTCCGGGGTGACGTCGGTGGCGCTCGGGTCCATCGGCTCGGACACCACCCCGATCCCTGCCGCCTTCGCTGCACCCTCGACCGCGGCCAGCTGCGCCGTCCCCGACGCCTCGTTCACGTAGATGACCCCGATCTTGCTCACGTGGGCGGCCTTCGCCGCCCTGATGAACGGCCCCACGAACGACTTCTCGAGCGGGCCCATCTGGAACATGTTGGTCCCCCGCTTCGGGAACAGCACCGGCACGATCGAGATGCCCACCACGCTGCTCGACAGGTGCGGCACCGCCCCGAGCGTCGAGGGGAGCGAACCGAGCACGAGGACGACGTGGGAGTTGACGCTCGACAGCTGGGTCGCGCACTGGGCGCCCCCGCTCGGCGTGCTCTGGGTGTCGCACGTCTGGACCTCGAGCTTGCGCCCGTTGACCCCGCCCGCTGCGTTGATCTGGCGGACCTCGAAGTCCATCCCCTTCTTGCCCGCCTGCCCCTCGGCGGCGCCCGGCCCGGTGAGGTCGAGCACGGCGCCGACCACGAGCGGCGGCCGCCGCCCGTGCCCGATCGCCGGCGCCGCCACCGCGGCGGCGCCGCCGCTCGCAGCCCCGGCCACGGCCGCCAGGCCGACCGCCGCCGACGTCCACACCGCCGCCCGCAGCCGCCCCCGGGACCGGGTGTGACGACGGCGCTCGACTGGACCTCCATCGCGGACAAGCGTCGATCGCGACATTCGACTCCCCCCTGCAGTACGCGTGCAGCCCGGCTGGGCACCCCGGAAATAGAGTAGCGGTACTAAGTGTTTTGTCAAGGCAACGGGTCGGCGACCGGCACGGGTGCCCGGTCCGGCGCCCCATGCACGGCCCGGTACCTGCCCGGGCGGCCGCCACGGTGACGCTAGGATCGGCCCACCGTGCGGGAAGGCGTCCCGGCCACGGGCGCTACGGGCTCGTCCCGACGGAAAGCGAGACGGGGTTGGCGTGACCAGTTCGACCGTGGACGCACGAAAGGCCCGCCGCGGCGCCGCGGCGCAGCGGGCCGGGGAGACCCTCCTCCGGCTCGGCATGCGCATGTACCGGCTCGAGGTCGAGACGCTCGAATCGGTCAGCGTCCCGCTGTCGGTCCGCCAGTTCCGCATCCTCGACCGCGTCGACCGCCAGATCACCTCGATGACCCAGCTCGCGGCGCTCGCCCGGCGCCAGCTCCCGACGATCTCGCGCAGCGTCGACAGCCTGGTCCGCCAGGGCCTCCTGCTCCGCCAGCCGTCGACGACCGACCGCCGGGTCACCGCGCTCGAGCTGACGCCGGAAGGCAAGGAGATCCTCGACGAGGCCCGCCGGGCGCTCGCCCAGCTGGCGACCTGGGTCGGCGAGGTGTTCGACCTCGACCTCGACGCGACCCAGCTCGCCGCCACGGTCGACCGCCTCTATGCGGCCACCCAGGGTCAGCTGCACCCCGAGCGGGGCGCCACCGGGCGCGACGCCCGCTGAGCGTCGCGCCCGCCGCCGGCCGGCCCGGCTAGCCGGCGGCCGGCCCGATCGGCGGCAGCGACGCCTGCAGCACGGCGTCGTGGCGCGCCTCGATCTGCTCGTCCCAGTCCTGGTCCGTCAGGATGTACAGCCGCTCCTCGCGGATGCCGCGCAGGACGTGCTCGGCCACCGTCGCCGGCGACATGCCCGTCGACAGCCGGGCGTGCATCTGCTCGCGCATCGCCCTGCCCTGCTCGGCCCCCGAGGTCGGCGCCTCGTTCTGCAGCTCGGCCGGACGGTTCCGGCTGCCCTGGAACAGGCGGGTGGCGATGATGCCCGGGCAGAGCGCCGAGACGCCCACCTTGGCGCCGCGCGCCTTCAGGTCGGCGTGCACGACCTCGGTGAGCGCCAGCACGCCGTGCTTCGTGATCGAGTACATGTTGCGGGCCGGCACGACGGCGGTCATCGACGCCGTGTTGACCATGTGGCCGCCGTCCGGGTTGTCGAGCAGGATCGGCAGGAACGTGCGCACGCCGTGCACCACGCTCCAGTAGTTGACGCCGAACGTCCATGCCCAGTCCTTGTCGGTCGCCTCCCAGATCGGACCGTCCAGGTAGCCCTCGACACCGGCGTTGTTGCACACGACGTCCACCCGCCCGTACCGGCCCGTCGCCGCCTCGGCGAGCGCCGCGATCGCCGCCGGGTCGGCGACGTCGGTCGGCACGCCGTGGACGTCGTGGCCCTGGCCGGCCATCTCGGCGACGGCCCGCTCGAGCGCCGCCGCCTCGATGTCGGCGAGCACCACCTTCATCTGCTCCTCGGCCAGACGCTGGGCGAAGGCGCGGCCCATGCCACTGGCCGCCCCCGTCACCACCGCCACCTTGCCGGCGAACTGCTCCATTGCCGCCCCCTCTCGCGGCGCGCGCACGCGCCCTCACGCCGTGCCGCACACCGCCACGGCCCCATCTCCCGGCGGTCCGCCCCGCCCCACCTCGGGCGCGCCGGACCGCCGGCTCCTCACATCTCCGGCGCCGACACCGTCGCCCCGCCGTCGATCGGGATGGTGGCCCCGTTCAGGTAGCTCGACGCCGGCGACGCCAGCAGCACCACGAGCCCCTTCAGCTCGTCGGTCGTCCCCATCCGCCCGAGCGGCACCGTCCCGCCCCACACGGCCTCGGCGGCAGCGTCGAAGGGCCGGCCGCCGATGTTCGTCTTGAACGGACCCGGGGCGATGGCGTTCACCGTCACCTGGTGGTGCGCCAGCTCGAGCGCCGCCTGGCGCACCAGGTTGACGAGCGCCGCCTTGGCGGCGACGTAGGGGTAGCCCACCATCGGCTCGGCCCGCAGGCCGGCCACCGAGGCGGTGACGACGATCTTGCCGTGCCGCTGGGGCACCATCCGGCGCGCCGCCGCCCGCATCGTCAGGATGACGCCGGTCAGGTCGATCTGCAGGACGCGGTCCCAGGTGGCCAGGTCCAGCTCGGCGAGCCGGCCCGACACGACCCGGGCGTAGCCGCCCCCGCCACCGATGCCGGCGTTCGCGAACACGACGTCCACCCCGCCGAGGTGCTCGTCGGCCGCCGCGAACAGCCGGTCGACCTGCGCCGCCTCGGCCACGTCGGCCACCACCGCATGCGCCTCGCCACCGGCCGCCTCCAGCTCGGCCATGCGCGCCGCCAGCCCCTCGCCGTCCCGGTCGCCCCCGACCACCCGGGCGCCGGCGGCGGCCAGCACCTCGGCCATCGCCAGGCCGATCCCGCTGGCGGCGCCGGTGACGACCACCCGCGTCCCGCGCAGGTCGAACAGCTGCTCGACGACGCTCCGCCCGCCCGCCTCGGCCACGAGGTCCCCTCCCGACCCGGCCCGCGGCCGGTCGTCCGGACCGTACCACCGCGGCCCGCCCCCGGCCCCGGTCCGGACCCTGGGCTGGCTCGCGACCAGCCACCCCGTAGACTCCGACCCCGTGAGCGACGTGCACGGTGCGGGCATGCCCGAGCGGACCGGTCCAGAGGTCACCACCCCGGACGAGCCGGGCTGGCGGGTGCTCCACCTCTTCCTGCGCATCGGATCGACCCTCGACACGACGGCGGTCGAGCTCGCCGTGAAGGCGTGCGAGGCGAGCGGCCACCAGGTCGTCACCGCCGTCTGCCTCGGCCACAAGGCCGACCTCGCCGTCCTCGCCCTGGGGCCGTCTCCGGCCGAGCTCCACCGCCTGCAGCGGGCCCTCGTCCGGGCCGGCGCCGAGCTCGCCTGGTCGTACCTGTCCCTCACCGAGGTGTCCGAGTACGCCCAGGGCGTCCCGGCCGAGATGCGCCAGGCCCGGCTCCGGCCGGTGCTGCCGCCGGACGGGCTCGAGGCATTCTGCTTCTACCCCATGTCCAAGCGCCGGGGCCCCGGCGAGTCGGACGCCAACTGGTACGAGCTCCCCTACGAGGAGCGCCGCCGGCTCATGTGGGAGCACGGGGCCTCGGGGCGGGCGTTCCGGGGACGCGTCCTCCAGCTCGTCACCGGCTCCACCGGCCTCGACGACTGGGAGTGGGGCGTCACCCTGTTCGGCCGGGACCTCGAGGACCTGAAGGCGTGCGTCTACTCGATGCGCTTCGACGAGGCCTCCGCCCGCTACGCCGACTTCGGGCCGTTCGTCGCCGGCACCGTCACGCCGCTCGCCGCCGCCTTCGAGGCGCTCGGCGTCACCGAGGCGGGCGCCGGCACCACCGGGAGCCCGCCGTCGTGAGCATCGTCGCCGCGGAGCTCGCCGCCACCGACGAGGCCGCCCGTGCCGCGAGGGCCCGGCTCGAGGAGGTCCTGCGCCGCCTCCGGCGCGTCGTCGTCGCCTTCTCCGGCGGCGCCGACTCGGCGTTCCTCGCCGCCGTCGCCACCGAGACGCTCGGGCGCGACGCCGTCCTCTGCGCCACCGCCCGCTCCGCCTCGCTCGCCCCCGAGGAGTCCGCCGACGTCGCCGCCCTCGCCACCGAGTGGCAGCTGCGCCACGTCGAGGTGACCACCGACGAGCTCGACCGGCCGGCCTACACGGCCAACGGCCTCGACCGGTGCGCCCACTGCAAGGACGCCCTCATGGACGCCCTCGGCCCCCTCGCCGCCGTCGAGGACGCCACCGTCGTCCTCGGCGTCAACCTCGACGACCTCGGCGACCACCGTCCCGGCCAAGTCGCTGCGGCGTCGGCCGGGGCCCGCTTCCCGCTCGTCGAGGCCGGCTGCACCAAGGCGATCGTGCGCGCCGCCTCCCGCCTCGCCGGCCTGCGCACCTGGGACAAGCCGGCCGCCGCCTGCCTCGCCTCGCGCGTGCCGCACGGTACGCCGGTCACCGCACCGACCCTCACCAAGGTCGCCCGGGCCGAGTCGGCGCTGCGCCTCCTCGGCTTTGGCCAGCTGCGCGTCCGTCACCACGGCGACACCGCCCGCCTCGAGGTCCCCTCCGAGGCGCTCGCCGAGGTCGTCGGCCGGCGCCAGGCGGTCGCCGACGCCCTCCACGCGGCCGGCTACCGCTACGCCACGGTCGACCTCGACGGCTTCCGTTCCGGCAACCTCTCCCGGGCCGCCCTCGAGGACGGCCTCCCCGTCCCCGGCCACGGAAGCGCCTGACGATGCTCATCCGCGCCCGCCTCGTCTTCCCCGAGCAGCTCGTCCGGGAGCCGATCATCGCCCGCCTCGCCCGGCGCTTCGACGTCGAGCCGAGCATCCGCCGCGCCAGCATCGACGACCACTCCGGCTGGATGCTCTGCGAGCTCACCGGCGAGCCGGCGGCCGTCGAGGGCGCCCTCGCCTGGCTCGCCGAACAGGGAGTCGAGGTGGAGCCGCTCAGCGACGTCGTCGAGAGCTGAGCGCCTCCCGCCTCCCCTCGTGCCCGCGACCCCACCGCCCACCAACCCACCCGACCCGGCCGCGCCCTTCTCCGCCGACCCCATCGTCGGTCCCCACCTGGCAGCGCTCGACTGGGCCGCCACCCCGCTCGGCCCCCCGGACACCTGGACGCAGAGCCTGCGCACCACCGTGCGCCTCATGCTGTCGTCCCGCTTCTCCATGTGGATGGGCTGGGGCGACGACCTCACCTTCCTGTGCAACGCCGCCTACCGGCGCGACACGCTCGGGGCCAAGTTCCCCTGGGCGCTCGGCCGGCCCGCCCGCGAGGTCTGGGCCGAGGCCTGGCCGGCCCTCGCCCCCCGCATCGACGCCATGCGGTCGACCGGCCAGGCCACCTGGGACGAGGCGCTCCTGCTCTTCCTCGAGCGCTCCGGCTTCACCGAGGAGACCTACCACACCTTCTCCTACAGCCCCCTCCAGGACGACGACGGGACGATCGCCGGCATGCTCTGCGTCGTCAGCGAGGACACCGAGCGCGTGGTGGCCGAGCAGCGGATCCAGGCGCTCCGCAACCTCGGCTCCAACCCGTCGGCGCTCCGCAGCGAGCGGGAGGCCATCGACTTCACCTGCGAGCAGCTCGCCGCCGAGCGGCGGCTGCTGCCGTTCACCCTCCTCTACCTGTTCGACGACGACGGCCAGTGCGCCCGCCTCGCCGGCACGACCGGCCTGCCGGCCGGCCATCCGGCGGCGCCCCCCGTCCTCCGCCTCGACCCCGACGGTGCCCGGTGGCCCGTCGGCGCGCTCGCCGGGGGTGCCACCTGCACCGTCGCCCTCGACGGCCTCCCCGGCCTGCCCACCGGCGACTGGCCCGAGCCGCCCACCCACGCCCTCGCCGTCCCCCTCACCCGCCAGGGCGGCGGCGTCACCGGGTTCCTCGTGGCCGCCGTCAACCGCTACCGGCCGCTCGACGCCGGCTATCGCGACTTCGTCCAGCTCATCGCCGGCCAGGTGGCCGCCGCGCTCGCCAACGCCCGGGCCCACGATGCCGACCGCCGCCGGGCCGACGAGCTCGCCGCCCTCGACGCGGCGAAGACGGCCTTCTTCACCAACGTCTCCCACGAGCTACGCACCCCGCTCATGCTCCTGCTCGCCCCGACCGAGGATGCCCTCTCCGACACCGCCGACGCCCTCTCCCCCCGGCAGCGTCACCGGCTCGAGCTCGTCCACCGGAACGGCCGCCGGCTCCTCGGCCTCGTCAACACCCTCCTCGACTTCTCCCGGCTCGCCTCCGGCCAGGCCACCGGCCGCTTCCTCCCGACCGACCTCGCCCGCCACACCGCCGACCTCGCCGCCATGTTCGAGACGGCGGCGCTGCGTGCCGGGCTTCGCCTCAGCGTCGATGCCCCGCCCCTTCCCGAGCCGGTCTACGTCGACCACGAGATGTGGGCGAAGATCGTCCTCAACCTCCTCTCCAACGCCCTCAAGTTCACCTTCGACGGCGGCATCGCCGTGCAGCTCCGCCCGGTCGACGAAGCCGTCGAGCTCACCGTGCGCGACACCGGCGTCGGCATCGCCCCGGCCGACCAGGCCCACCTGTTCGAGCGGTTCCGCCGCGTCGCCACGACCCGCTCGCGCAGCCACGAGGGCTCCGGCATCGGGCTCGCCCTCGTCGCCGAGCTCGCCGGCCTGCACGGCGGCACCGTCGGCGTCGAGAGCACCCCGGGCGTCGGCTCCACCTTCACCGTCCGCCTCCCCCTCGGCGCCGGCCACCTCCCCGCCGACCAGGTCCTCGAGGGCAGCGACCGGCCGCCCGACCCGTTCGCCTCCACCCAGGTCCACGGCATCGTGGCCGAGGCCCTCGGCTGGCTCCGCGACGACCCGCTCGAGGCCAACCCCGGCGCCGCCGGCCCCCTCGGCCCCCCCGACACCGCACCCCGCCTGCTCGTCGTCGACGACAACGCCGACATGCGCGACTACCTCCTCGGCGTCCTCGGCGGCGACTACCGCATCACCACCGCCTCCGACGGGCTCCAGGCCCTCCAGCTCGCCCGCTCCGACCCGCCCGACCTCGTGCTCAGCGACGTCATGATGCCCAACCTCGACGGCTTCGGCCTGCTCCAGGCCCTGCGGCGCGAGCCTGCCACCACCGCCGTCCCCGTCATCATGCTCTCGGCGCGCGCCGGCGAGGACGGCACCGTCGAGGGCCTCGAGGCCGGTGCCGACGACTACCTCGGCAAGCCGTTCACCGCCCGCGAGCTGCGCGCCCGCGTCCGCGCCAACCTCGAGCTCGACCGCTCCCGCCGCATCCGCGCCGAGCTCGAGCGCCACCAGGCCCTCCTCGACCAGGCCGAGCACCTTGCCGGCGTCGGCAGCTGGGAGCTCGACCTCGACACCGGCGCCCTCGTCGGCTCCGACGAGTACTTCCGCCTCACCCGCACCAGCCCGGACCGGCTCCGCCGCCACGGCCTCGCCGCCGCCCTCGACGCCGTCCACCCCGACGACCGACCCATCGCCCGTGCCTGCGTCGACGCCGCCCTCGCCGGCGTGCCGCTCGACCTGGAGCTCCGCCTCGCCCCCGCCGACAGGCCCGGCGACGGCGACGGCGACGGCGGGCCGACCATCGTGCGCGCCCGCGCCCATCTCCAGCGGGACGCGGACGGTCGCCCGGTGCGCCTGCGCGGCAGCCTCCAGGACGTCACCGCCCAGCGGCGCGCCGAGCGGGAGACGGCTGCTGCCGCCGCCGCCAGCGAGGCGGCCCAGCGCGAGCACCAGATCGCCGATGCCCTCCAGCGCAGCCTGCTCCCCCGCGAGCACGCCGCCCCGGACCACCTCCACGTGGCCACCCTCTACCGGCCCGGCGTCCAGGGCACCCAGGTCGGCGGCGACTGGTACGACGTGATCCCCCTCGGTGCCGGCCGGACGGCCCTCGTCATCGGCGACGTCATGGGCCGCGGCATCGCTGCCGCCGCCGTGATGGGCCAGCTGCGCGCCGCCGCCCGCGCCTACGCCCGCCTCGACCTCCCGCCGAGCGACGTCATCGAGCTGCTCGACGCCGCCGTGCTCGAGCTCGGCGACGACCAGATCGTCACCTGCATCTACGCCGTGTTCGACCCGTCGGACGGCAGCCTCACCTACGCCAACGCCGGCCACCCCCCGCCGCTGCTGCGGGGCCCGGCCGGCAGCGTCGAGCGTCTCCCCGGCGCCTCCAGCCCGCCGCTCGGCGTCGGCATCGCCGGTCAGGGCGAGGCACGCGTCGAGCTGCCGGTCGACGCCGTCCTGGCGCTCTACACCGACGGCCTCGTCGAGCACCGCGGCCTCGACCTGGACGACGGCATCGACGCCTTCACCCGGCAGCTCGCCGCGGCCACCGGACCGCTCGAGGGGCGCCTGCCCCAGGTGCTCGACGCGCTCTGGCCGGACGGGCCGGACGACGACGTCGCCCTGCTCCTCGCCCATGTCGGCGGCGCGCCGGGCGGCGGCACCACCGCCCGCCACGCCGTGGTCGCCGGCGCGCGCGCCGTCGCACGCGCCCGCGAGCTGGTCGCCGACGTGCTGCGCGCCTGGCAGCTCCCCGAGGAGCGCCTCGCCGAGGTCGTCCTGCTGGCGAGCGAGCTCGTCACCAACGCCCTCCTCCACGGCCAGCCCCCGGTCGAGCTCCGCCTGCGCCACGGCGTCGGCGAGGTCGTCCTCGAGGTGGAGGACCACGCCACCTACCTGCCACGGCGCCTCCGGCCGACGCTCGAGGACGAGCACGGGCGCGGCCTGCAGATCGTCGCCGCCCTCTCCCGCCAGTGGGGCACCCGCCCGACGGCGCACGGCAAGGTGGTCTGGTGCGTCCTCACCACCGCCAGTGACGAGGCCCGGCGCGCCGCGCCGCGCCCCCCGGCCGCGACCCTTCGTCGGCGCTAGGCAGGCCCCGCCTCGTAGCGGGCCACCGTGAACCCGAGGATGAGCGGCACGTCCACGGCGAACACCGCCAGCGAGCCGACGAGCAGGGCGAGCGCCCCGCCCCGGGTGTGGTCGGTGACGAACACGTACGCCAGCATCCCGCCGATCACGGCGTAGGCGAGCAGCACCCACCGCACCACCTGGAAGAACCGGCCCCAGGCGAAGCCGTGCAGCCGCGCCGTCATCGCCGCCGCCACGACGAACACCGCCGCCCCGGCCACCACGAGCCCGGTCGGCACCCCGAGCGACGGGCGGCGCGGCAGGTGGGAGGCGATCACGATGCCACCGGCGATCACGAGCGCCATCGAGGCCACACAGACGGCCGTCACCGGCGGGAACCGGGCGGGCGGCACCGTCGGGCCGGCGTGCGGGGCGGGTGCGGTCACGTCCGCCGCCGGCTCACGAGGTGGCCAGGCGGGTCATGATCACGAGCGTCGCCACCTGCATGGCTCCGGTCACCCCCGCCGTGTAGATGAACCGCTTCATCAGCGCCCCGATCACCTC
Organism: Actinomycetes bacterium; assembly: GCA_021809425.1. Taxonomy (GTDB): domain Bacteria; phylum Actinomycetota; class Acidimicrobiia; order Acidimicrobiales; family Bog-793; genus JAKBAA01. The sequence continues at coordinate 15,563 of JAKBAA010000020.1, forward strand.
GCCTCGTGGCTGCGGCTTGCGCAGCTCGAACAGCACCGCCACGTTCGCCGGCTCGAGCAACCCGATCGCCACGAGCGCCATCACGCCGACCACGATGAACGAGGCCACCACCCATCCGTGGTGCGAGTAGCTGCTGCTCAGGTCGCCCACGTGGCGTGCCAGCTGGAAGCCGGCCGCCAGCGTGCACAGCACCACCGTCGGCATGATCAGCACCAGCTTCGGCATCAGCCGCTTCGTCAGCTCCATCCGCGCCGGGACCGACAGCCGCCCGAGGATCGGCCCGAGCACGAACCCGAGGAACAGGTCGAGCGTCGTCCAGATCGCCCCGCTCACCACGTGGAACGCGTCGAGCGCCCAGAGCCCGTTCGTGGCGATGGCAGCCACCAGGCCACCCAGCACCACCGCCACCACCGGCAGCCCGCCCAGCGGCACGATCGGGAACGGCTTCCCCGCGCCGACCGGCCCTGCAGCTGATGCCCCGGCACCGGGATGCTCGGCGACCCTGACGTCGGCTACCACCACGTCGGCCATCGTGCGCCCCACTTCCCCGGCGTGACCGCCCACCGCCGCCCACGGCTGGACCCGACCACCCCGTACGGCGCGCATGGTAACGATGCGCCCCCCGGAGGTCAAGATGCGCGGTCAGCCATCCCGTCGCCGCCCCTGGTCCCCGACCTGCCAACCGGCGCTCGAGGTGCCACGTGCCTCGTGGAACAGGCAACCCGGTGGGCAGGCGAACGCCCCTTCCTCGTTCGCCCCCAGCCGGCACCGCTCGAGCCGCTCCCCGTTGCCCGCCGTCTGCATCACGTAGTGGCGACAGTCGTCCCGCACCGGCATCGCCCCATGGTTCCACATGGCCGGCCGCCGCCGCCGGCGGACCTCAGGGCCGGCGCCGCAGGAACCGCTCGATCTCCTCCGCCAGGCCCTCGCCCGACAGGTCGTCGCCGCTCCCCTCCATCTCCTCGAGGCGCGCCACGTAGGCGGCAACCCCGTCGTCGTCGGCCACGAGCTCGTCCATCCGCCGCTCGTACTCCTCGGCCAGGTCGGCCAGCTCGCCGTCGTCGACCCCCCCGCCGAGCAGCAGCCCGGTCACGCGCAAGAGCGCAAGCGACGCCTTCGGCGACACCGGCAGCGAGTAGCACGGCACGCTCGCCCACACCGACGTCACCGGCACGCCCGCCGCCGCGAACACCTCGCCGAGCACCCCGACGATCCCGGTCGGCCCCTCGTACTGCGACGGCTCGATCCCCAGCGCGTCCAGCCGGGCGGCCGCCGTCGCCGTCCCGCTCAGCGGCACCGCCCGGTGGTGGGTCACCTCGGACAGGTAGGCGCCGAGCAGCACCACCTCGCCGATCCCGATGCCCCGCGCCAGCCCGACCACCGTGTCGCAGTACGTCGGCCACCGCAGCTGCGGCTCCGGGCCGCGCAGCAGCACCACGTCGCGCCCGAGCCCCGGCGCCGTGGCGATCGACAGCGACGTCACCGGCCAGCCGATCCGCCGCCCGCCGTCCGGGGTCGACACGACCTCCGGTCGCGTCTCGGTGAAGTCGACGAACTCCTCCGGGTCGACCTCGGCGAACGGCTGTGCCCGCCACTGGCGGGCCAGCTCGGCCACCGCCCCCGACGCCGCCTCTCCGGCGTCGTTCCAGCCGTCGAACGCCGCCACCAGCAACGGATCGCGCAGCGCCGCCTTGCGCAGCAGCCGCACCGGCGACCTCCCGGGCGACCCGCCGTCCCGCCGGGTCCTCCGAGCCCGCCCAAAGATCCCGCTGCCGCGCTCAGCCACCACGCCGCCTCCTTCGTCCCGGCCCAGCCTACCGGCGCGCCGGGCGCCACCGAGGCCGCGCCGTGCTGCACCGCCGCCCGCCCGGAGCCGGCGGTGCCGGTCCTCCTACACTGCGCCGATGACCGTCCCGATGGCCGACCACGAGGTCCGCGTCGAGCGTGTGGCCGACCCCGGCCACGAGCACGTCGCCGCGCTCGCCCGCCTCCTTCCCCAGCTCTCCTCCTCTGCCCCCACCCCCGACCGCTCCACCCTCGCCCACCTCTGTCACCCGGCCGGCCCCGTCCGCCTGTTCGCCGCGCGCCTCGCCCCCCCGGCCGCCGCCCCGCCGCCGCCCCACCGGCCCGCTGGCCCCCCGCCCGGCGACGGCCCCCTCGTCGGCTTCGCCCTCCTCGTCGTCTTCTCCACCCTCACCGGCACCCGCGGCCTCGTGGAGGACGTCGTCGTCGACGAGGCCGCCCGCAACCACGGCGTCGGCACGTCCCTCGTCGAGCACCTCGTCCAGGCCGCCCGCGACGAGGGCTGCCGTACCCTCGACCTCACCTCACGGCCCTCCCGCGAAGCGGCCAACCGCCTGTACGCCCGCTGCGGCTTCGTCCGGCGCGACACCAACGTCTGGCGCCATCCCCTCGACCCGCGCTGACCCCCACCGGCCTCGCGGCACCGACTGCCTCGGCCGACATCGACGCACCGGTCGCCCGGCCGACCTCCTGGCCAGATCGTTCGTTACACTAACTACATGGCACTAAGCGGGCGGTCGCGGCGGGTGGCGGCGGCACCGGGGGCGCCGGCCACGGCCGCCGGCGGTCACGGCGACCGCTACAAGTGGGTCGTCCTGTCCAACACGACGCTCGGCGTGCTGATGGCCACGATCGACACCTCGATCATGCTCATCGCCTTGCCCGACATCTTCCGGGGCATCCACATCGACCCGCTGCTGCCGGGCAACAGCTTCTACCTGCTCTGGATGATCCTCAGCTTCATGGTGGTGACGAGCGTGCTCGTGGTGAGCCTCGGCCGCGTCGGCGACATGTACGGGCGCGTCCGGATGTACAACCTGGGCTTCGCCGTCTACACCCTCTTCTCGCTGCTGCTCACCGTCACCTGGATGAGCGGCACGGCCGGCGCGCTGTGGCTCGTCGTGATGCGCGTCTTCCAAGGGGTCGGCGCGGCGATGCTCATCGCCAACTCGGCCGCCATCCTCACCGACGCCTTCCCCGAGGACCAACGGGGGATGGCCCTCGGGATCAACCAGGTGGCCGGCATCAGCGGCTCGTTCATCGGCCTCGTCCTCGGCGGCGTCCTCGCCCCGATCGAGTGGCGGCTCATCTTCCTCGTCTCCGTCCCGATCGGCGCCTTCGGCACCGTGTGGGCCTACCGCAAGCTGCGCGAGGTGCCCCGGCGCCAGCACGGCCGGCTCGACTGGCCGGGCAACCTCACCTTCGGCCTCGGCCTCGTCGCCCTGATGGTGGGCATCACCTACGGCATCCAGCCGCACGGCCACTCGACCATGGGCTGGACCAGCCCGTTCGTCGACGGCTGCCTGGCCGGCGGCGCCGCCCTGCTCGTCGCCTTCGCCGCCATCGAGCGGCGCGTCCCCGACCCGATGTTCCGCCTCCGCCTCTTCCGCATCCGGGCCTTCACCGCCGGCAGCATCTCGACCCTCCTCGCCGCCCTCGGCCGCGGAGGCCTCATGTTCATGCTGATCATCTGGCTCCAGGGCATCTGGTTGCCCGAGCACGGCTACAGCTTCGCCAACACCCCCCTGTGGGCCGGCATCTACATGCTCCCGCTCACCGCCGGCTTCCTCGCCGCCGGGCCGGTCTCGGGGCTGCTGTCCGACCGGTTCGGCTCCCGCCCGTTCGCCTCCGGCGGCATGGTCGTCGCCGCCGCCTCGTTCCTCCTCCTCGAGCTGCTGCCGGTCGACTTCCCCTACTGGGCGTTCGCCCTGCTCCTGCTCATGAACGGGCTCGCCATGGGTGCCTTCTCGGCACCCAACCGGGCCGGCGTCATGAACAGCCTGCCCCCCGAGCACCGTGGGGTGGGCTCCGGGATGAACGCCACCTTCCAGAACGCCGCCCAGGTCCTGTCGATCGGGTTCTTCTTCACCCTCATCATCGTCGGCCTCGCCGGGTCGCTCCCCGGGGCGATCGCCCATGGCCTCACCGCCCACGGCGTCCCCCCGGCCGTCGCCCACCGGGCCGCCGGCCTGCCGCCCGTCTCCACCGTGTTCGCCGCCTTCCTCGGCTACAACCCCGTCCAGCACCTCGTCGGCGCCACCACCTTGGCCCACCTCCCGGCCGGCCAGGCCGCCCTGCTCACCGGGCGCTCCTTCTTCCCTTCCCTCATCGCCGGCCCGTTCGCCAGGGGGCTGCACACCGCCTTCGACTTCGCCGCCGCCTGCTGCCTCGTGGCCGCCGGCACCTCCTGGCTGCGCGGCGGCCGCTTCGTGTTCAGCGAGCCGGCCGCCGCCCACGACCACGTCCCCGGAGACGGCGAGCACGCCGAGGTGGCCGGCTAGCGCCCGAGGCGGCCGGCTCGCGCCCGAGGCGGCCGGCTCGCGCCCGAGGCGGCCGCCCGACGGGTACCCCGGCCCGGTTGTCCCCGTTCGGGTGCGTGGTCCTAGGATCGGCGAGCGGCGGGGAACGGGCCGGACAGTGGACCCAAGGAGGGCGACGGGCGTGCAAGAGAGCGTCACCATCACGGACAACCGGACCGGTCAGTCCGTCGAGATCCCGATCGTCGACGGCGGCGTCAGCGCCACCGAGTGGTCGAAGCTGCTCCCCGGGCTCTGGTTCTACGACCCCGGGTTCTCGGCGACCGCCGAGTGCGAGAGCGCCATCACCTACATCGACGGCGACGCCGGCATCCTGCGCTATCGCGGCTATCCCATCGAGCAGCTGGCCGAGCGCTCCACCTACCTCGAGGTGGCCTACCTCCTCCTCCACGGGGAGCTGCCGACCGATGCCCAGCTGGCCGGGTGGGTCGACGAGATCACCCACCACACCTACATCCACGAGAACATGCGCAAGCGGTTCCTCGAGGGGTTCCACTACGACGCCCACCCGATGGGCATGCTCGTCTCGGCGGTCGGCGCCCTGTCGACCTTCTACCCCGAGGCGAAGCACATCGACGACGACGACGTCCGCCACAAGCAGATCGTGCGGCTCATCGCCAAGATGCCCACCCTGGCCGCCGCCGCCCACCGCTTCAGCGTGGGGCTGCCCTTCGTCTACCCCGACAACTCGCTCAGCTTCGCCGAGAACTTCCTCTCGATGATGTGGAAGACCGCCGAGCCCCGCTTCCAGGCCGACCCGGCGCTCGCCCGGGCGATCGACCTCCTCTTCATCCTCCATGCCGACCACGAGCAGAACTGCTCGACCACCGCCATGCGCGTCGTCGGCTCGTCCCACGCCGACCCCTACTCCGCCTGCGCCGCCGCCGTCGCCGCCCTCTACGGGCCCCGTCACGGCGGTGCCAACGAGGCCGTCCTGCGCATGCTCACGGCCATCGGCACCATCGACGCCGTCCCCGACTTCGTCCGCTCCGTCAAGGAGGGCCACGGCCGCCTCCAGGGGTTCGGCCACCGCGTCTACAAGAACTACGACCCCCGCGCCAAGATCATCCGCAAGGCCGCCTACGACGTCTTCGAGGTCACCGGAAAGAACCCCCTCCTCGACATCGCCCTCAAGCTCGAGGAGGTGGCCCTCGCCGACGAGTACTTCATCGCTCGCCGCCTCTACCCCAACGTCGACTTCTACTCGGGCCTCATCTACCAGGCCATGGGCTTCCCCCTCGAGACCTTCCCGGTCCTCTTCGCCATCCCCCGCACGGCCGGCTGGCTGTCCCACTGGGCCGAGATGCTCGAGCAGCAGACCAAGATCGCCCGCCCCCGCCAGCTCTACACCGGCCAGGCCGAGCGCGACTACGTGCCGATCGAGCGCCGCTCCTGACCGACCTCGTCGGCCGGCCGGCAATCTCTGGCGCGGATGTCACGGATGCGCTAGACAGATGCCGACGCCGGCCCGACGGTCGGAACTGAGGGGGGATCCAGGCGGAGGGCCTGTCGGCACGGCCGACGGGCCCTCCGTCGCGTCCCGGGCACGGGCTGGCGACGAGGCCGTCCCGCTGGAGCGGCCGGCACCGCCTCAGGGCTCGGCGGTCCCCCCCGCCCGGCGCCGGGCGACCGAGAAGCAGGCGACGGCGGCCGCCGCCGCCACGTTGAGCGACGGCAGCGGGCCCGGCATCGGGATGCGAGCCAGCACGTCGCAGCGGGCCGACGTGAGCGGCGCCAGGCCGCGCCCCTCGGCGCCCACCACGAGCACCACCGGCTGGTCGAGCACCGCCACCTCCTCGAGGTCGGCGGCCCCCCGCTCGTCCAGCCCGACCCGCCACAGCCCGGCACGCCCGAGCCCCTGCAGCCCCGCCGGCGATCCCGACACGAGGGCCACCGGCAGGTGCTCGACGGCGCCGGCGGCCGCCTTGACGGCGGCCGGACCGAGGTGGGCGGCGCGCCGGCGCGGCAGCACCACGCCGGTCGCCCCTGCCGCACAGGCGCTGCGCAGGACGGCGCCCAGGTTGTGCGGGTCGGTCACCCCGTCCAGCAGCACCACGAACGCGCCGGGGGTGCACAGCGACTCGAGCGGCACCGCTCGCAGCGGCGCTGCCCGGGCGACCACGCCCTGGGGCACCTCGCTACGGGCCAGCCCCGCCACCGCGGCCCGCGGCACCCGCCGCACCGGCACACCGGCCGCCGCGGCGAGCGCCGCGATCTCCTCGAGGATCGGTGCCGGCTCCACCTCGGCGGCGACCACCACCTCCATCACCTCGCGCCGGCCGGCCGCCAGCAGCTCGCGCACCGCCCGGCGTCCCTCCACCTGCTCGCCGCCGAGGTCGTCGCCGACGGCTCCCGGGCCGGGGCCCGCCGGACGCCCCTGCGCGGCGCGGCCGGGGCGCCCGGTGGCAGGGCGCCCGGTGGCAGGGCGCCCGGAGCCGGGGCGCCCGCTGCCGGGGCGCCCGGAGCCGGGGAGGGGGCGGCGGGCGCTCATGGCACCACCGGGGATGGCCGGGTGAGCAGCACGACGGCCATGCACGCCAGGCCCTCCACCCGACCGAGCGCGCCGAGCCCCTCCGGCCGGGTCGCCTTCACGTGGACCGGCCCGCCGGCGGCCGCCGACAGGCGCCGGCCCATCTCCTCCCGCTCCGGTGCCACCTTGGGCCGCTCGCCGACGAGGGTGCAGTCGGCGTTGACGAGCGACCAGCCGTCGGCCGACGCGCGCCGGGCCGCCTCGGCGAGCAGCGCCAGGCTGTCGGCGCCGCGCCAGGCCTCGTCGGTGTCGGGAAAGTGCCGCCCGAGGTCGCCGAGACCGGCCGCCCCGAGGACGGCGTCGGCGACGGCGTGCGCCACCACGTCGGCGTCGCTGTGCCCCCGCAACCCCGGCGATCCGGCGAAGGTCACCCCGCCGAGCACGAGCGGTCGTGCCGCCTCGTCGCCCTGGACGAACGGATGGACGTCGATCCCGAGCCCCACCCGCTGCTCGTGCCCCCCCTGGTCGCTCACGACCGGCCTTCCACCGGGTCGAGCCCCGCCACCGCCCACGCCTCCAGCCGCTCCAGGTCGACCGGGTCGGTCAGCTTCAGGTTGCGCGGCTCGCCGGGCACCACCACGACCTCCTCCCCGAGCGCCTCCAGCAGCGCCGCGTCGTCGGTCGCCTCGGCCCCGCTGGCGTGGGCCCGGCGCAGCACGGCATGCCGGAACGCCTGCGGCGTCTGCACCGCCACGAGCTCGGCCCGGTCCACCGTCGCCGTGATCCGGCCGCCACCGCCAACCCGCTTCAACGTGTCGCTCACCGGCAGCCCCGGCACCGCCCCGGCCGCCCCGGCGCGCACCGCCTCGACCACCCGTGCGAACAGCGCCGGGGTGGCGAGCGGGCGGGCGGCGTCGTGGACCACCACGATCTCCACCCCGGCCGGCACCGCCGACAGCCCGGCGCGCACCGAGGTCGCCCGGGTCGGCCCCCCGGCCACGACGTGGCGGCATCCCGCGGCGGCCGCCCCGTCGCCGACGTTCTCGGCCGGCAGCACCAGCACCACCTCGTCGGCCACCGACCGGGCCACCCGCACCGACCACTCCAGCACCGGAACCCCGGCGAGCAGGGCGAACTGCTTCGGCCCGCCGTAGCGGCGGCCGGCGCCGGCGGCCACGACGACCGCCCAGGTCCCCCCCACCGCCGCCGCTACGGCAACGCGGCGTTCAGCCGCTCCTCCGCCTCCGACTCGCTCACCCCGATGGCGAAGGTGAGCTCCGAGACGAGGATCTGGCGCGCCCGGTTCAGCATCCGCTTCTCGCCCGCCGACAGGCCCTTGTCCTTGTCCCGGATCGACAGGTTCCGTACGACCTCGGCCACCTGGTAGATGTCGCCCGACTTCAGCTTCTCGACGTGGTTCTTGTACCGCCGCGACCAGTTGGTCGGCATCCTCGCCTCCTTCTTGCGAAGGACGGCAAAGACCTCCTCGACCTCCTCGTCGTTGATCACCTCGCGCAGCCCCACCTCCTCGGTGTTGTCTGCCGGCACCATCAGGGTGAGGTCGCCGTAGGCCAGGCGCAGCACCAGGTACTCACGCTGCTCGCCGAACGCCTCCCGCACCTCCCGCCGCTCCACCACGGCGGCGCCATGGTGCGGATAGACGACCTTGTCGCCGACGTCGAACACTGCGGGACTCCTCGAGGATGCGGGCGAGAGCGGCCGCGGCGCTTGCGCGCCCTTTCGCCGCGCGCCTGGCCGCGACGAGCGGCACGAGCGCCTCCCAAGTGTACCGGAACGGGCCGTCGCCCGGGGGCAGGGTCCCTGCTCAGGCGCCCAGGACGGCCCGCTGGACCGCCGCGTGCACCACGGCCGCGTCCTCCAGGGGCACGGCGGCCGCCGCCGCCAGACGCTCGACCGTCACCTGGCTCAGCTCGTCCAGCCCCCCGATCGACTCGGCCAGGCGGTCGGCCACCCCGCCCGGCAGCGGCACCAGCCGGGCCAGCAGGCGCAGCCCGCGGGTGGCGATCCGGTCGTCGAGCGACGGCACCGCCTGCTCCCCCGACAGCGCCGCCACCACCCGGTCGATCACCAGCAGGTCCTCGGTCGACAGCGCCTCGAGCCGGGTCACCACCACCTCGACACGCCGGCCCGACAGCCGCGCCAGCTCCCCGGCGTCGAGGTAGTCGCGCAGCACCGACTGGCGCCCGTCCAGCACGTCGACCACCAGCTCGTTCAGCTCGAGGTCCAGGAACTGGCCCTCCTCGCCCAGCTCGGCCACCACCTCGCTCACCGTCCGGGCGACCCGCACCACCGTCTCCGCCCGCTGCAGCACGCTGATCACGTCGCGCACCGTCACCCGGGCTGCCAGCTCCGCCTGGGTGAGCGCCGACTCCCGGTCGTCGTAGCGGCCCTTGAACCGCTCGAGCATCGCCAGCAGGTGGTTGGCCCGCGCCACGAGCGAGTCGCTGTCACCCAACTGGCGCCGGTCCGCCCCCCGGTAGAGGGTGATCGTCCCGGTCTCCTCCGACACCGCCACCACCGGCACGTCCACCGTGCGCGCCACCCGCTCGGCCGTCCGGTGGCGCGTCCCCGTCTCCACCGTCGGCTGGCTCGGGTCGGGGATCAGGTGGACGTTGACCCACGCGATCCGGCGGGCGTCGCTGCTCAGCACGATCGCCCCGTCCATCTTCGCCAGCTCCGACAGCCGCTGTGGCGTCATCTCGACGTCCACGTGGAACCCGCCGCTGCACAGCCCGAGCACGTCCGGGTCGTCGCCGAGGACCACCAGGGCCCCCATCCGCGCCCGGCGGATGCGCTCGATCCCGTCGCGCAGCGGCGAGCCGGGCACCACCCACTCGAGAAGGTCCTCGAGGTGCGAGCCCGGGAGCTTCATCCCGGTAGCGTACCGGCCCGGATCGGCACCGGTCGGTGCGTGGCGTCGCCGAACAGCGCCAGCGCCATCGCCACGTGGTCGAGGCGCGTGCAGGTCATGCCCGGCGGTGCCTCCGGCGCCGACGGCGGGACGAGGGCGCGCCGGAAGCCCCGCCGGGCCGCCTCGGCGAGCCGACGCTCGGTATGGACCACCTGGCGGATCTCCCCCCCGAGCCCGATCTCCCCGCAGGCCACCACGTCGCCGGGCACGGCGCACCCGAACGCCGCCGAGGCGACGGCCAGCACCACGGCGAGGTCGCTCGCCGGCTCGGTCACCCGGATGCCGCCGACCGCAGAGGCGAACAGGTCCTGCCCCGCCAGCGACAGCCCGGCCCGGCGCTGCAGCACCGCCACCAGCAGCGCCAGCCGTCCCGCCGGCAGCCCCTGGGCGACCCGGCGGGGGGACGGCAGCGGGCTGTCCGCCACGAGCGCCTGCACCTCGACGAGGATCGGCCGGTGCCCCTCGAGCACGGGCACCACGATGCTCCCCGGGATGCCCGGCTGCCGGTCGCCCAGCAGGAGGGCGCTCGGGTCGGTCACCCCTTCGAGGCCCGCCGGCCCCATCGTGAACACCCCGAGCTCCCCCGCCGGGCCGAAACGGTGCTTCACCACGCTCAGCACCCGGATGGCGTGGTGCCGGTCGCCCTCGAAGCTGCACACCGTGTCCACCAGGTGCTCGAGCGTCCGCGGGCCCGCCAGGCTTCCCTCCTTCGTCACGTGCCCGACGAGCAGCGTGGCGATCCCGCGGCCCTTCGCCAGCTCGACCAGGCGGGCCGTCGCCTCCCGCACCTGGCCCACCGTGCCGCTCCCCCCCGCCACCGCCGGGTCGGCGATCGTCTGGATCGAGTCGACGACCAGCACGTCCGGCTGGTACTCCGCCGCCGCCGCCACGATCGCCGGGACCGACGTCGTCGCCACCACCGCCACGTGGTCGGCTTCCGTCCCGAGCCGCTCGCCCCGCCGGCGGACCTGCTCCACCGACTCCTCCGCCGACACGAGCAGGGCGCGGCGCCCACCGCCCGCCACGGCCGCCGCCAGCTGCAGCAGCAGCGTCGACTTGCCCACCCCCGGCTCGCCCCCGACGAGGGTCACCGACCCCTCGACCAGCCCGCCCCCGAGCGCCCGGTCCAGCTCGTCGAGGCCGGTCGGCACCGGCAGCCCCGCCCCGGCCGCCACGTCACCGAGCCGCACGATCGGCGGCACCTCCGCCCCGGCACCGCCGGCGGGCCCCTGGGCCACCTCGGGCGCCGCAACCGCCTCCTCGACGAGCGTGTTCCACTCCCCGCACTGCACGCACCGCCCTGCCCAACGTGCCGCCACGGCGTCACAGGAGCGGCAGCGGTGGATCGTCCGAGCTCTCGCCATGGGCGGCGAGCCTACGGACGCGCTGTGACGCTCACCGCCGGCGCCCCGAGCCCCGCCTGCCCGGCCCGGCTACCCGCCGGCCCGGCCACGCTCCGGCCCGGGATGGCGCGACCGCCCGCACGACGCGCCCCGGGGGCGCCGGTCGCCCGACGCCCCCGGGGTGACGAGGACTGCTTGCCTGCTGCTTGCCTGCTGGTGCCGGCCGCCCGCCGGCCTTCGACCGTGCGGCAGCCTGCCGCCGGTCGGGGCGCGTGCTACGAGTCTGCGCCCGCCCCGGCAAGCTCGACCGGCGGCGGCTCGATGCCCTCGACGACCCGGAAGACGATCTCGCCGTCCTCGGCATCCACGACGATCGTCTCGCCGACCCGGAACTCCTTCCAGAGGATCTTCTCGGACAGCGGGTCCTCGATGATCTGCTGGATCGCCCGGCGCAGCGGCCGGGCCCCGAGCGCCGGCTCGTAGCCCTTGCGGGCCACCAGCTCCTTCGCCGCCCGGGTCAGCTCGAGCCCGATGCCCTGGGCATCCAGCTGCTCGGCCACCCGCTTGATCATGAGGTCCACGATCTGGATGACCTCGTCGAGCTGCAGCTCGTGGAACACGATGATCTCGTCGATCCGGTTGAGGAACTCCGGCCGGAAGTGCGCCTTCAGCGCCTCCTGCACCTTCACCTTCATCCGCTCGTAGCTCACCGCCTCGGTCGACTTGGCGAAGCCGAGCGAGGCCTTGCGCAGGTCGGCCGTGCCGAGGTTCGACGTCATGATCAGCACGGTGTTCTTGAAGTCCACCGTCCGGCCCTGGGCGTCGGTGAGCCGCCCGTCCTCCAGGATCTGGAGCAGGGCGTTGAACACGTCCGGGTGGGCCTTCTCCACCTCGTCGAACAGCACCACGGCGAACGGCTTGCGCCGCACCGCCTCGGTGAGCTGCCCGCCCTCCTCATAGCCGACGTAGCCCGGCGGCGACCCGACGAGCCGGCTGACCGTGTGCTTCTCCATGTACTCGCTCATGTCGAGCTGGATGAGCGACGACTCGTCGCCGAAGAGCAGCTCGGCGAGCGCCTTCGCCAGCTCTGTCTTCCCGACCCCGGTGGGGCCGAGGAAGATGAACGAGCCCGACGGTCGCTTCGGGTCCTTGAGGCCCGCTCGCGTCCGGCGGATCGCCCGCGACAGCGCCTTGATCGACTCCTCCTGGCCGACGATCCGCTTGTGCAGCTCGTCCTCCATCCGGAGCAGCTTGGCCGTCTCCTGCTCGGTCAGCTTGTAGACCGGGATGCCGGTCCAGTTGGCCAGCACGTCGGCGATGACGTCCTCGTCGACGATGTCGAACAGGTCGACCCCCTCGGCCCGCCACTCCGACTCCAGGGCAGCCTTGCGCTCGAGCTTCGTCTGCTCCTGCTCCGACAGCCGGCGCAGCTGCTCGGCGTTGTCGCTGGCCTTCGCTGCCTCCTTCTCGGCGCGCAGCTTGACGAGCTCCGACTCGATCGCCCGGTACTCCGGCGGCGTCGACATCCGCCGGATGCGCAGCCGGCTCCCGGCCTCGTCGATCAGGTCGATCGCCTTGTCCGGCAGGTAGCGGTCCGAGATGTACCGGTCGGCCAGGTTCGCCGCCGCCACGAGGGCCTGGTCGGTGATCGTGACCTGGTGGTGCTCCTCGTACTTGTCCCGCAGGCCCTTCAGGATCTCGATCGTGTGCGCCAGCGACGGCTCCTCGACCTTGATCGGCTGGAACCGCCGCTCGAGGGCCGCGTCCTTCTCGAGGTGCTTGCGGTACTCGTCGAGCGTCGTCGCCCCGATCGTCTGCAGCTCGCCGCGGGCCAGCATCGGCTTCAGGATCGACGCCGCGTCGATCGCACCCTCGGCCGCCCCGGCGCCGACGAGGGTGTGCAGCTCGTCGATGAACAGGATCGTGTCGCCCCGGGTGCGGATCTCCTTCAGCACCTTCTTCAGCCGCTCCTCGAAGTCGCCGCGGTACCGGCTCCCGGCCACGAGCGCCCCGAGGTCGAGCGTGTACAGCTGCTTGCCCCGCAGCGTGTCCGGCACGTCGTTCGCCACGATCTGCTGCGACAGCCCCTCCACGATGGCCGTCTTGCCGACGCCCGGCTCGCCGATGAGCACCGGGTTGTTCTTCGTCCGCCGCGACAGCACCTGCATCAGGCGCTCGATCTCGCGGTCCCGGCCGATCACCGGGTCGAGCTTGTGGTCGCGGGCCAGCTGGGTCAGGTTGCGGCCGAACTGGTCGAGCACCGGCGAGCCCGGTGGGGCCTGCTCGCCGCTCGTGGAGCCCGTCGTGGCGCCGGCCGGCTCGCGCCCGGACGACGCCGACAGCAGCTGGATCACCTGCTGGCGCACCCGGGGGAGGTCGGCGCCGAGGCTCTGCAGCACCTGGGCCGCCACGCCCTCGCCCTCGCGCACGAGGCCGAGCAGCATGTGCTCGGTGCCGATGTAGTTGTGGCCGAGCTGCAGCGCCTCACGCAGGGACAGCTCCAGCACCTTCTTCGCCCGCGGCGTGAACGGCGGCGAGCCGGTCGGCGCCGACCCTGCCGGGCCGATCGTCTTCTCGACCTCTTCGCGCACCGCCTCGAGCGAGATCCCGAGCGCCTCGAGCGCCTTCGCCGCCAGCCCTTCGCCCTCGTGGATGAGGCCGAGCAGGATGTGCTCGGTCCCGATGAAGCTGTGGTTGAGGAGGCGGGCCTCTTCCTGCGCCAGGACCAACACCCTGCGTGCTCTGTCGGTGAATCGCTCGAACAACTCATACTCCTTCTATGTTCGACCTCTTCAAGGCTCCAGCTTATCGGCCGGCACCTCGTTGTCGCCGTTCGCCCTCGAGCCCGCAGGCGGCTACCTGACCCTCTACCCACCGCGCGGTCCTCACAGGCCATAGCAACGGCACCGAACCGGGGCGGCTCAAGTGCGCTTCAGCTACCGGGGGCAGGTCACGCCCATCCGGTGGCGAGCCCGTTCCCGTCCTGCGTTGTCGGACCGGCGGGCATCTCGCCTAACGTGCTGCACTAGTGAACGCCCCCGACCGCTTCGCGCTTCCCGTGGCCGACGAAGATCTCGACCGGCTCGAGGTCTGCCTCCGACAGGTGGTCGTCCAGGGCGACCCCTTCCTCGACGAGGTCGCCACGCATCTCGTGGAGGCCGGCGGCAAGCGGCTCCGCCCCGCGCTCAGCCTCCTCTCCGCCTCGCTCTCGGGCGAGGCCGCCAGCGAGGACACCCTGCTCGGGGCCGTGTCCGTCGAGCTCGTCCACCTGGCCTCCCTCTACCACGACGACGTCATGGACGAGGCGGTCAAGCGCCGCAACGTGCCGAGCGTCAACGCCCGCTGGGGCAACCTCGTGGCGATCGTGGCCGGCGACTTCCTGCTCGCCCGCTCGGCCGAGATCGCCGCCTCCCTCGGCACTGAGGTCGCCGGCCTGCTGGCGGCCACCCTCGCCCGCCTGTGCCAGGGCCAGATCGCCGAGGTGCGCGCCTGCTACCAGGTAGAGCGCGACGAGCAGGCCTACCTCACCGCCGTCGCCGACAAGACCGCCGCCCTCATGTCGACCGCCTGCCGCATCGGCGCCCTCACCGCCGGCCTCGACCGCGCCGACGTCGACGCCCTCACCCGCTTCGGCGAGTGCCTCGGCATGGTCTTCCAGATCCGAGACGACGTCCTCGACATCGTCGCCGACGAGTCCGAGCTCGGAAAGCCCCCTGGTCAGGACCTCGCCGAAGGCATCTACACCCTGCCGGTCCAGCGCGCCCTCGCCGACCGCCGGGCCGGCGCCGAGCTCCGGGCGCTGCTCGGCCGGCCGCTCGACGAAGAGGCCGTCGCCCTCGCCCGCGGCCTCGTCGCCCGCTCCTCCGGCATCGCCGCCTCCGCCGCCGTCGCCCGCCGCTACGCCGAGGAGGCCGTCGAGGCCACCCAGGCCCTCAGCGACGGCCCCGTCCCGAAGGCGCTCGCCGAGCTCGGCCTCGGCCTGCTCGACGACCTCGAGCGCTCGACCCGCGCCCTCGCCAGCTGACCGTCCCGGCCGGCTCCGGCTCCGCCCTCACCCCCCGCCGGGCCCGTCGGCCTGGGCGGCGCCGGCGGGCAGGTCAGCGGCGGCGGGCTCGTCGGGCTCGGCTCCCGGGTCGCCTGGGTCGCCCCCGGCGAGCGGACGGAGCGCCGGGAAGAGGATCACCTCGCGGATGTTGGCCTCGTCGGCCAGCAGCATCACGAGGCGGTCCACCCCGAGCCCGAGGCCACCGGTCGGCGGCATGCCGTGCTCGAGGGCACGAAGGAACTCCTCGTCGAGCGCCATCGCCTCCTCGTCGCCGGCCGCCCGGGCGGCGGCCTGGACCTCGAGGCGGCCCCGTTGCTCGTCCGGGTCGGCCAGCTCGCTGAAGGCGTTGGCCAGCTCCCGCCCGGCGACGACCGACTCGAACCGCTCGACGTAGCCCGGCCGGCTCCGGTGGTCGCGGGCGAGCGGGGACACCTCCTTCGGGTAGTCGAGCACGTGGACCGGCCCCCACAGCTGCGGCTCGGTCGTCTTCTCGTAGATCTCGAGCAGCACCTTGCCCGGCCCGTCGCCGTCGGCGACCGGCACGTCGAGGGCGGCGGCCCGCCGGGCCAGCTCGGCTCGGCCCATGGCGAGCGACAGCTCCACCCCGGTCTCCTCGGCCACGAGCTCCTCGAGCGTCGCCCGCCGCCACGGCGCCGCCAGCTCGAGCGCACGGCCCCCGTAGCTCAGCGTCGTCGAGCCCCGCAGCTCCTGCGCCAAGCTCGACACCAGGTGCTCGGTGAGCTCCATCATGTCGGTGTAGTCGGCATAGGCCTGGTACACCTCGAGCGTCGTGAACTCCGGGTTGTGCCTCGGCGACAGCCCCTCGTTGCGGAAGATACGGCCGATCTCGTAGACCCGCTCGAACCCCCCCACGAGCAGCCGCTTCAGGTGCAGCTCGGTGGCGATCCGCAGCGTGAAGTCGGCGTGCAGGGCGTTGAAGTGGGTCCGGAACGGCTTGGCATGGCCGCCGCTCGCCTGGGCCTGCAGCACCGGCGTCTCCACCTCGACAAAGCCCCGCAGGTCGAGCAGCCGGCGCATGCCCGACACGGCCCGCGACCGCAGCAGGAACCGGTCGCGCACCCCCTCGTTCGCCCACAGGTCGACCTCCCGCTGGCGGAGCCGGACGTCGACGTCGTGGACGCCCCGCCACTTGTCGCCGAACCCCCGACGCGCCCGGGCGAGCAGCGTCCAGTGGGTCACCCGCACCGACAGCTCGCCCCGGCGGGTCCGCACGACCTCCCCGGTCGCCCCCACCCAGTCCCCGAGGGCCCGGTGGGTGAGCCCCTCGAAGTCGGCGGTCGTCGCCGTGTCGGCGAACAGCTGGATCGCCCCCGTCCAGTCGCGCAGCTCGGCGAAGCACAGCTTCCCCTGGGTCCGCAGCCGCAGCACCCGCCCGGCCACCGTCACCACCCGGCCGAGCGACGCCCCCGCCTCGAGGGCGAGCGCGGCGGGGTCCTCCGCCACCGACGAGATCGGCACGGCCCCGTCGAACCGGTACGGGATCGCCGACTCGCTCACGCCGCCTCCGGCCGGTTGCGCTCCCACAGCAGCCGCAGCCCGTGCAGGGTCAGCCACGGCTCCATGTGCTCGACGCGCCGGGCGTGCGGCACCACGATCCCGGCCAGCCCGCCCGTGGCGATCGTCCTGCACGGCCCCACCTCGTCGGCGATCCGGTCGCACATCCCGTCGATCAGCGCCGCGTGGCCGTAGATGGCCCCCGACTGCATCGACTCGACCGTCGACCTCCCGACCACCCGGCGGGCCTCGCCGAGGGCGATGCGCGGCAGCGCCGACGCCCTCGTCACGAGGGCGTCCACCGACACCTCGAGGCCCGGGACGATCGCCCCGCCCAGGTACTCCCCGTCAGCCGACAGCACGTCGAACGTGGTCGCCGTCCCGAGGTCCACCACGATCGCCGGCCCCCCGTGCAGGTCGAGCGCGCCGACGGCGTTCACCACCCGGTCGGCACCCACCTCGCGCGGGTTCTCGTAGCGCACCGGCATCCCCGTCCGGATCCCCGGGCCGACCACCACGAGCGGCAGCCGCGTCCAGCGGGTCACCGTCTCCCGCAGCGTCGCGGCGACCGACGGCACCGACGACGACACCACGACCCCGGTCACCTCCCGCCGCGCTCCCCCGTCCGGCCCGTCCGGCTCCTCCACCCACGGCGACCCCGGTGGCTCGCCGCCGGGAACCTCCGACAGGGGCAGGGCGATCCCGGCAAGGCCCAGCAGCTGGCGGAGCAGCAGCGCCAGCTCGTCGGCCGTGCGCGAGGCGACCGTCGCCGCCCGCCAGCTCCGCACGAGCCCCGGCAGAGCGTCGGGACCCGCCGGCGCCACCTCCCCCTCCGGGCGCGCCGACCCGTCCACCGGGTCGTCGAAGATCCCGATGACCATCTGGGTGTTGCCGACGTCCACGGCGAGCAGCACGGCCCATAGGTCTACTCGACCGCCGGCCCCGCCTCGCCCCCGCAAGGCGCTCCCCCGCACCCTCGCCGGCCGCTCCAGCCGCTCAGCGCGGCGGCTCGAGCTCGAGGTCCAGCCCGATGTCGAGGATCGGCGCCGAGTGGGTGAGGGCGCCCACCGACAGCACGTCGGCGCCGGCCGCCGCGTAGGCGCCGATCGTCGACAGGTCGATCCCGCCGGACGCCTCCACCAGCACGGCGCCGGCACGCCCCCGCCGGTGCGACCGCACGATCGCCACCGCCTCGGCAACCTGCCCGGGCGTCATGTTGTCGCACAGCACGAGCGTCGCCCCTGCCTCCACCGCCTCGCCCACCTGGTCGAGCCGGTCGCACTCGACCTCCACCATCCGGCCGGGCCAGCGCGCCAGCGCCGTGGCCACCGCCTCGGCGATCCCGAGGCCGCCCAGGTGGTTGTCCTTCACCAGCACCCCCTCCGACAGGCTGCCCCGGTGGTTGACCGCCCCGCCGGCCCGCACGGCCGCCTTCTCGAGGGCGCGCAGCCCGGGCGTCGTCTTCCGGGTGTCCCAGACCCGCGCCGCCGGGTTGGCGGCGGCGGCGGCTGCCACATACCGCCGGGTCAGCGTGGCCACCCCCGACAGGTGGCACAACAGGTTGAGGGCGCTGCGCTCGGCGCTCAGCAGCGACCGGAACGGCCCTACAACCCGCGCCACGACCTCCCCGGCGGCCACCTCGTCGCCGTCCTGCCGCTCCAGGCGCACCTCGAGGGACGGGTCGACCGCCGCGCACACCTCCACCACGCAGTCGGTCCCGGCCAGCACGCCCGGTCGGCGCGGCACGAACGCCGCCGCCCCCTGCGCCCCGGCCGGCAGCAGCCCGGCCGTCAGGTCGCCGAGGGGCAGCAGGTCCTCGGCGAGCGCCCGCTCGACCACCGCCCGCACCGCCAGCATCGGCGGCCGCACGTCGTCACGGTGCTCCACCTACCCCCTCCTCTCCCGTCCCGGCGATCGCCAACCGGCACCGCCACGCCTCGCTCGCCTCCGGATGGTCCCGCCGGAAGTGGCCCCCACGGCTCTCCTGGCGGGCCAGCGCCAGTGCCGCCACCGCCCGGCCGACCCGCACCAGGTTCGCCACCTCGGCCGCAGGCCGGCCCCCGCCGGGGCCGAGCGCCCCGAGCGCACCGGCCGCCGTCGCCAGCCGACACGACAGCGCCTCCAGCCCGGCAGCGTCGCGCTCGACCCCGGCACCCGCCGTCATCGCCGCCCGCACCGACGCCCGGATCGTCGCCAGCTGCTCCGCCAGCCCTGCCGGCGTCCGCGCCCCGCCCGCCCCCACGGCGGCGGGTGGCCCGGCACGGCCCTCGACCGGTCCCGCAGCCCGCCCGCCCGCACCGACCAGCCGCACCGGCACCGTCGAGGCATCCGTCGAGCCGAGCAGCCCGCCAAGCGCCCCCGTCCGGGACGGCCCGCCCGCCCCCCTGACGATGGCGTCTGCTGCCCGTCGACCGAACACGATCCCCTCGAGCAGCGAGTTGGACGCCAGCCGGTTGGCCCCGTGCACCCCGCTGCAGGCAACCTCCCCGACCGCGTAGCACCCCGGCAGGGCCGTCGCCCCGTCGAGGTCGGTCAGGATGCCCCCGCAGGCGAAGTGGGCCGCAGGCGCCACCGGCAGGAGGTCGCGCTCCGCGTCCAGCCCGACCTCCGCCAGGGCGGCGGCGAGCGAAGGGAACCGCCGGTTGAACCCGCTGATCGGCCGGGCGTCCAGGAAGACGTGGTCGGCCCCGTCCGCCGCCATCTGGCGGGCGACCGCACGGGCGACGATGTCGCGTGGCAGCAGCTCGTCGACGAAGCGCCGCCCGTCGGCCGCCACGAGCAGCGCCCCGTCGCCGCGCAGCGCCTCCGACAGCAGCGGCCGCGGGCTCGCCGGCACGGCCAGCGCCGTCGGGTGGAACTGGACCAGCTCGAGGTCCGCCACCGGCACGCCGGCCGACAGCGCGAGGGCCACCCCGTCCCCCGTCGCCCCCTCCGGGTTGGTCGTCAGCGAGAACAGCTGGCCCGACCCGCCCGTCGCCAGCACCACCGCCGGCGCCTCGACCACCGTCGGCCCGCCCGGCCCGGCGGCGGCCGCCACCACGCCGGTGCACCGCCCCGACCGCACCTCCAGCCGGCCGGCCAGCCATCCCGGCCGCACCTCCACCGTGCTCGCCTCCACCGCCGCCACGAGCGCCCGGACGATCTCCGCCCCGGTCGCCACCCCGCCGGCATGCACCACCCGGGCCGTCCCGTGGCCACCCTCGCGCGACCGCTCGAGCACTCCGTCGACCCCCCGGTCGAGCCGGGCCCCCACCGCCACCAGCTCGGCGACCGCCTCGGCCGCCCCCTCCACCAGCACCGTCGCCGCCGACCGGTCGCACAGGCCGGCGCCGGCCCGCAGCGTGTCCGCCAGGTGGTCCTCCGGCCGGTCCCCCGTTCCCGGCAGGGCCGCCGCCACCCCTCCCTGGGCCCAGGCGGTCGTCGACGCGACCAGCTCGTCCTTCGTCACGAGCGCCACCCGACCCCCGGCACCGGCCAGCCGCAGGGCTGCCACGCACCCGGCCACCCCACTACCGACCACCACGGCGTCGTAGGCGCGTCGGTCCGCTCCGTTCGTGCCGCTCACCGCGCGACGCCCAGATTGTCGAGCAGGCGGACCGAGCCGACCCGGGCCGCCACGAGCAGCCGCAGCTCGCCAGCGACCGCCTGGTCCGACACCTCCCCCAGGTCGGCCGCCGCCCGGACCACCGCGTAGTCGGTCACCACCTGCCCCTCCTCCGCCAGCCGGGCGGCCATCGCCGCCTCGGCGACCGACGGCGCCCCGCCGGCCACCAGCACGTCACGCCCGGCGACGAGCGCCCCGTACAGCGCCGGCGCCGCCGCCCGCTCGGACGGCGAAAGCCGCCCGTTGCGGCTCGACAGCGCCAGCCCGTCCGCCTCACGCACGGTCGGCACGCCGACCACCTCCACCGGGAACGACAGGTCCGCCACCAGTCGCCGCACCAGCACCAGCTGCTGGTAGTCCTTCTCCCCGAACAGCGCCCGGGCCGGCCGCACCGCAGCCAACAGCTTCGTCACCACCGTCGCCACCCCGGCGAAGTGCCCCGGCCGGCTCGCCCCCTCGAGCACCGCACCGAGCGGGCCCGGCTCCACGTGGACCTGCGGCCGCCCTGCCGGGTACATCGCCTCGACGCTCGGGGCGAAGCACAGCGCCGCCCCTGCCGCCTCTGCCCGCTCCAGGTCCGCCTCGAGCTGGCGCGGGTAGGCGGCGAGATCCGCAGGATCGTCGAACTGGAGCGGGTTCACGAACACCGACACCACCACCGGCCCGCCAGCCGCCGCCGCCCCGACCAGCGCCTCGTGCCCGGCGTGGAGCGCCCCCATCGTCGGCACCAGCTGCACCGCTCCCCGCTCACCGACACGGGCGAGCGCCCCCGCCAGGGCCGCCGCGTCCTCGACGACCTCGAGCACCGCCTAGCGCCCGCCCGCCACGAGCTCGCCGACACGCCGCACCGCGTCCGGGCCAGCGGCCGCTCCCAGCCGGTCCCGCCAGCCCGGCTCGACCAGCTCGGGGCTCAGGTCCTCGAGCGGCGCCAGCACGAACGCCCGCTCCGACCACCGCGGGTGCGGCACCACGAGCTCCGCCGTCGCCACCGTCACCGGCGCCAGCGCCCCGTTGTCCACCCGCTCCGCCTCGATGAACAGCACGTCGACGTCCAGCGTCCGCGGCCCCCACCGCACCTCGCGGGTCCTCCCGGCCGCTTCCTCCAGCGAGCGCGCCACGTCCAGCACCTCCAACGGCGTCCCGCTCAGCTGCAGCCGCACCACCGCGTTCAGGTACGCCCCCTGCCCGTCCGGCCCGCCCACCGGCGCCGACTCGTACACCGGCGACACCACCACGTCCTCGCCCAGCGCCCGCAGCGCCGTCACCGCCCGCTGCAGCTCCCCCCACCGCTCGCCCAGGTTGCTCCCGAGCCCGAGGTGCACCCGCAGCCGCCCCGGCACCCGTACCGGCACCCGCCCGCCCGGCACCTGCCCCCTCGACGCCGCTCCCTGCTCAGCCACGCCCACCCTCGAACCGACTGCGGCGGATGCGCACCCCGACCGTCGCCACATCCACCGGCAGCGGCGGCCGCACCTTGCGCAACGCCACCTCGACCGACCGCACCCGCCCATCCGCCAGCACGGCCGTCGCCACCGCCTCCGCCAGCGCCTCCAGCAGCGTGAACCGCTCCTCTGCCACCACCCCCGCCGCCGACGCCACGACCGGCCCGTAGTCGAGCGCGTCCTCCAGCGCGTCGCTCTCCGCCGCCGCCTCGAAGCTCGTCTCGATCGACAGGTCGAGCTCGAACGGCTGCGCCGCCTCCCGCTCGTGCGCCAGCGCCCCGTGCGTCCCCATCACCCGCAGGCCGCGCACCTCGATCGTGCCGCTCACCGGCCCAACCTCTCGCCGCCCGACGCCGCCGGCCGGGCCTTTCCCGACACCTTCTCCTTCGCCGCCGGCCCCCTCACCGCCGGCTCCTTCGCCGCCGGCACCTTGGCGGGCACCTTTGCCGGCAGCACCTTGGCCGGCGCCGAACCCTCCGCCGCCGCCTTCGTCGACCTGCCCGGCACCGTGGCCGCCGAGGCCGGCGCAGCCTTCGCCGGCGTCGCCCTCGCTGCCGGCTCCTTTGCCGCTTCAGCAGGCGTCGCCGCCGGCGCCTTCGCCGCCGTCGACCTTGCCGCGGGCGCCTTGGCCGGCCCGGACGTGGCCGGACCGGAGGTCAGGGGTGCCCCCTTCGTCGCCGTGCCCTTGGCCGCGTGACCCTTCGCCCCGTGACCCTTTGCCCCGTGACCCTTTGCCGAGGTCGAGCCGGGGCTCAGCGGCGGCGGCGTACCCGTTGCGGGAGCGCGCGTCTCGGCAGCGCCCTTCGTGGCCGCAGCCTTCGGGGGCGCGCCCTTCCCGGCAGCGCCCTTCGTGGCCGCAGCCTTCGGGGGCGCGCCCTTCCCGGCAGCGCCCTTCGGTGACAGCGAGGCCTCGCCGGCCGGGCCCTTCGCCGCCGGGCCCTTCGCCGAATGCGGGAGCTTCGGGGCGGGGGGCTTCGGGGCGGGGGGCTTCACCGGCAGGGCACGTTCCGCCGGCTCCTGCGCCGCTGCGGCCCGTGCCGCCGTGTCGCCCGACGCGGCGACGGCCGCCCCGCCCTCGCGGTGGGAGGCGGCCGGAGCGGGCGGAAGAAGGTTGGCGGCCCCGGCCACGCCGGAGGGCGTGGGGGGAAGTGCCACCTCGCCGGCGCTCGTCGGCCCCGGCTCGACGGTCGCGGTCTCCGCCGCCGGCTCGTCGCGCGGCGCCGCGAGCGACACCAACGTGGGGCTGCCATGGCCGCCCTGCCGGGGGCGTCCGGGCACCGGGGTGGCCAGGTGCACCGGCCCTGCACCCGAGGGGTGCGGGGCGCCGACCGGGGCGGGGCGGGGCGGGGCCAACACGGCCGGCTGGGCGGCGTCGAGCGTGTCGGACCGGCGTCCGGGCTGCGCCCCGTCGCGCACCGGGAGGTCGACGGCCGTCGCCACGAGCAGCCGACCGGCGTGGCCCATCTGCCGCCGGAGCAGCTGCTCGACGACCGACACCGCCTGCGGTGGCCCCGGGAGCAGCCCGCTCCAGAGCAGGAAGCCGGCAACCACCCCGGCGAGCTGCTCGCCGAGCTCGTCCATGTGCAGCAGCACCCGCTCCCCATCGTGCAGCCAGTCGAACAGCGCCACGTACAGCTCTTCGAGCACCGGGCGGGCGTCGCCGTGGGCCGGCACGGCGTAGTGGGCCGACGGGATCTGCAGCTCGTCGTAGGCGTGCAGGTTGTGCGTCGACGGAAGCAGCGAGACGACACGGGTGAAGCCTTGGGCGTGCAGCCAGAGGATCTCCTCCTGGCGGCGGACCCGCCGGTGGTGCGAGGCGAACCCGCCCGGCCGCTCGCTGACGGCAAGCCGTTCCTTCAGGATCCAGGCGAAGTTCCTCGGCTCGATGCCCGCTGCCCAGCGGCCTCTCACGAGGCTGCCTCGAGGGCGCGGTCCGGGGCCGTGTCGCCGACGAGGATCGCCGCCTGTGCAGCCGGGCGCACGTCGTGGACGCGCACGATGGCCGCCCCCGCCGCCATCGCCCATGCCGCCGTCGCCAGCGACGCCTCACGGCGGTCGTCGACCGGGAGCGGCGGCGCCCCCGCCGGCCGGCCGAGCGTCCCGAGGAAGCGCTTCCGACTCGTCCCGACCAGCACCGGGAACTCCCCGGCCACCAGCGCTGGCAGGGCAGCCAGCAGGGCAATGTTGTGCTCGCCGGTCTTCGCGAACCCGATGCCCGGGTCGACGTACACCCGGCCGACCCCGGCCTCCCTCGCCTCGCGCGCCCGGTCGGCCAGGAACCGGTGCACCTCGGCGACCACGTCGTCGTACACGGCGAAGCGCTGCATGTCCTGCGGCGTCCCCCGCAGGTGCATCACGACGAGCGCCGCCCCCGTCGCGGCGGCGACGTCGCGCAGCCCGCACGCCACGTCGTTGACGAGCCATGCCCCCCGCGCCACCGCCGCCTCGGCGACCGCCGGCTTCATCGTGTCGATCGACACCCTCGTCCGGCCCGCCAACGCCTCCACCACCGGGAGCACCCGGCGGAGCTCCTCCGCCTCGTCGACCGGCTCCGCCCCCGGCCGGGTGGACTCGCCGCCGACATCGACCACGTCGGCGCCCTCGGCGATCAGCTCCAGCCCGCGTGCCACCGCCGCGTCACGGTCGAGGTAGCGGCCACCGTCCGAGAACGAATCAGGGGTGACGTTGAGGACGCCCATCACGAGGGGTCGCACGAGCCGCCAGCCTAGGTCGCCCGCCGGGGCTTCGGCCCGGGCGCCCAGGCCGCTCCCTCCTGCCCGCTCCCGCTCATCGGCGGTTGTGGATGAACGCCATCGCCTCCGCTCGCGTCGCCGGCTTGGTCCGGAACAGCCCCCGAACCGCCGACGTCACCGTCAGCGTGCCCGACTTTCGCACCCCCCGCATCGACATGCACAGGTGCTCCGCCTCCACCACGACGAGCGCCCCGCGCGGCATCAGCTCGCGCTCGAGCGCCTCCACGATCTCGGTCGTCAACCGCTCCTGCACCTGCAGCCGCCGGGCGTACACGTCGACGAGGCGCGCCAGCTTGGACAGGCCGGTGATCTTGCCGTCCTGGCTCGGGATGTAGGCGATGTGCGCCCGGCCGATGAACGGCACCAGGTGGTGCTCGCACAGCGAGGCGAACGGGATGTCCCGCACCATCACCATCTCGTCGTGGTCCGCCGAGAACGTCACCCCCAGCAGCTGCTCGGCCCCTCCGGCCATGCCCGACAGCAGCTCGGCGTACATCGACGCCACACGGGTCGGCGTCGCCTGCAGCCCCTCCCGGGTGGGGTCCTCGCCGATGGCCCGCAACAGCTCCTCGACCGCCGCCGCCGCACGCGCCACGTCCACGCCCGGCCACGGTCGCCGCTCGCCCTCCGGCTCTCCCACCCCGGCGCTCACTGGCCCGCCACCCCGGCGCTCACTGGCCCGCCACCCCGGCGACCTCGTGGATGCCACGCAGGTTGCGGAACCGCTCGGCCACGTCGAGGCCGTACCCGACGACGAAGCTCGGCGGGATCTCGAAGCCGACGTAGGGCACCGACAGGTTCACCCGCTGCTGGCCCTCCTTCACGAGCAGGGCGCAGATCTCGAGCGACGCCGGGCCGCGAGCCAGCAGGCCCTTGCGCAGGTACGACAGGGTCAGCCCGCTGTCCACGATGTCCTCGACGATCAGCACGTGACGGCCGGTCAGGTCGGCGTCGAGGTCCTTCACGATCCGGACCACCCCGCTCGTCTTCGTGGCCGTCCCGTACGACGACACCGCCATGAAGTCCATCTCGAGCGGCAGCTCGATGCTGCGAGCGAGGTCGGCCATGAACATGAGGGCGCCCTTCAGCACCCCGACCAGCAGCGGGATGCGCCCGGCGTAGTCGGCCGTGATCCGTCCACCCAGCTCGGCCACCTTGGCCTGCAGCTCCGTCTCCGAGATGACCACGCGGCCAGGCAGCAGACCGTCGGCGGGATGCCCGCCGCCGCCCGTCGCGCCGCTCGTCATCGGCGAGACCTTACACGGGCGCGGCATCGCTCCCGAGAGGCCCGGGCGGACCGACCGGCGGCACCGGGACGGCCGGCACCGCCTGCAAGCAGCCCCGGTGCCGCTCGATGCGGGTGCCCCCCGGCACCTCGCAGGCGAGCACCTCCCCGGCAGCCACCGCCAGCACCCGCCCCACCGTCGCCCCGTCGGGCGGCTGGCCGCCGGGGAGCATGGTGCGCAGCCACCGGCGCACTGCCCGGCGGGCGAGCGGCAACGGGGCTGCCGTCAGTGCCCGGGCGTCGGTGGGGTCGACCGCACCTGCCAGCTCGTCCAGGTAGCGGGCGTCGCCCGACAGCACGCCCGCCTGGCGGGCCAGCACCGCCACGACGTCGCGCTCGGCGATCGAAGCGCACAGCGGCAGCAGCTCGTGGCGCACCCGGTTGCGCCGCAGCTCGAGCGACTGGTTGGTCGGGTCCTCGACCACCGCCAGCCCGAGCGCCGTCACGAGCGAGCGGGTCTCCTCCCGGCGCACCCCGACGATCGGATGGCGCTCGCCGTCGGTCAGCGGTGCCAGCCCGTCGAGCCCTGCCCCACGCAGCAGGTTGAGCAGGATCGTCTCGGCCTGGTCGTCCGCCGTGTGACCCGTCGCGACGGGCACCGGCAGCACCGAGAAGCGCGCCGCTCGCGCCCGTGCCTCGAGGTTCGGCCCGGGCGGGCACGGTGCCGACAGCGCCACGAACCCCGCCCCGAGCGCCTCGGCGGCCGCCGCCACGACCGCGGCCTCGCCAGCCGACCCCTCCCGGAGCCCGTGGTCGACGTGGTAGGCGGTCGCCGCGCACCCGGCCGCCACGGCCAGCACCAGCAGGGCGAGCGAGTCCGGCCCTCCCGACACGGCGCAGGCGAACGGCGTCCCCGCCGGCGGGAACCTGCACCGCGCCAGCAGCACCGGGACCAGGCTCGACCGCAGCGGCAGCGCCGCACCCCGCCGGCCGCCCGACGCCGGCCGCCCGGGGGTCAAGCCGTCGCCACCGCCCGCCCGGTGACCCGCGCCACCCAGCGCCCTGGCGATCGCACCTCGTCGAGCGTCGGCAGCATCTCCGGGCCGGCCCAGATCCGCCCGAGCAGCTCGTCGCCACCTGCTGCGAGCACCGCCTCGACGAACCGCTCCCCCTCGGCGTACTGGAGCATCTTCTGCTCCAGCCCGATCAGCTGCTGGACGAACCGGGTGAGCCCGCTCGCCGAGCTGCGCCGCTCGTGCAGCGTCTCGGCGAACCGGTGCGCCTCGGGGATCTGCTCGGCGGCGGCCATCGACATCACCACGTCGCTATGCCCCTCCAGCAGGCTCATCAGCGCCTGCGCCTCCTGCAGGGTGGTCAGCTGCTCCGAGCTCGCCAGCAGCCCCACGATGCCCCCCTCGGCGAGCGGGTTGCGGCCCTCCCGCACCGCAAGCGCCGCCCGTCGCAGGCTGGCGAGCAGCGCCCCGAGGTCCGGCGTGGCCAGGTCGGTGCCGCGCTCCACGATCCCGAGGAAGTGCGCCCGCATCCAGCTCACCCCGGTGAACTGCAGCCGGTGCGTCACCTCGTGCAGGGCGATCCACAGCCGGAACTGCCGAGGCGGGAAGCCATGGAGCCGTTCGAGCGCCAAGATGTTCGGCGCCACGTAGTACACCGCGTCCACCGCGTCCGGCCCGTCCCCCTCGCCGGGCAGCAGGTCGTACTGTCCGAGCACCCGCCCCGACAGCCAGCCGAGAAGGACGCCCACCTCCACCCCGGCCGCCACGGCGCTCGCCGGCGTCAGCGCCCGTCGCGACCGGTGCGCCAACCGCTCCCCGAGCGGCTGCAGCAGCCGCTCGAACGACCCCACGTTCGCCTCGGCCCACCCGCTCCGGCTCACCACCTTCGCCCGCGTCGGCCCGCCCACCGGGTGCAGCCCGGACGCCGCCTCGACCAGCCGCTCGGCCTCCGCCGTCACCTCGTCCAGCTCGTGCTGCAGCGCCGCCAGCTCGTCGTCCCCGACCGGGTCGCCCACGACCCGCACCGTCTGGCGCGCCACCCCGAGCGCCACGTCCCATGCCACCGGCCCCCGACGGCCGGCACGGCCGGCACGGCCCTCCGCGTGCGCCACCTAGGCCTGCTCGGCGCCGGCCGTCGGCCGGCCGCCCGGACCGCCTGCGCCATCCGCCCCGTCCGCCTCACGCCGGATGGCGTCGGCGATCCGGTCCTTCAGCGCCGTCGGCACGTGCTCCCGGCAGTGGTCGGCGATCACCCGGCGCAGCTCGGTCTCGAACCCGAGCGCCTCGAAGCAGTCCCCGCAGCTGTCCAGG
Organism: Actinomycetes bacterium; assembly: GCA_021809425.1. Lineage (GTDB taxonomy): Bacteria > Actinomycetota > Acidimicrobiia > Acidimicrobiales > Bog-793 > JAKBAA01. The sequence goes on from JAKBAA010000020.1 coordinate 43,556, forward strand.
TGGGACCGGATGGCCGTCCGCCGCTCGGCCGTGAGGGCGCCGTCGAGGAAGTAGTAGAGACGGCGGACCGTCTCCTCGCAGTCCGCCGGCGCCGCTCCCGCAGCCCCGCCGACCTGCGAGGACCCCCCGAGCCCCCCGTCGCTGGCGACGACCCCGTCCTCGCCCATCCTGTCGTCCTCCTTGCGTCCGTGCCGCTCAGCTGGGGTGCGCCTCGACGAGGCCCCGCTCCAGCCCATAGCTGCCCAACGCCTTCTGCAGCGCTCGCCTTCCCCGGTGGATCCTGCTCATCACCGTGCCGATCGGCACCTCGGTGATCTCGGCGATCTCCTTGTAGGAGAACCCCTCCACGTCGGCCAGCAGCACGGCGATGCGGAACGCCTCCGGCAGCGACTCGATCGCCGCCTTCACCTCGTCGTCGGTGAACCGCTCGAGCGCCTCCTCCTCGGCGCTTCGACCCGACGACGACAGCTCGAGCGCGCTCAGCCGGTGGAACAGGTACAGGTCCTCCACGTCCTCCACGTCGGACTCCTCCGGGCGTCGCCGGCGGGCGCGATAGGTGTTGATGTACGAGTTCGTCAGGATCCGGTACAGCCACGCCTTCAGGTTCGTCCCCTGCTGGAACGAGGCGTACGCCCGGTACGCCTTCAGGTACGTCTCCTGCACCAGGTCCTCGGCGTCGGCCGGGTTGCGCGTCATGCGCAGCGCCGCGCTGTACAGCGAAGGCATGAACCCCATCGTGTCGTCGACGAACGTCGCCTGGTCGGCCACGTATCGACCTTATCCAGCCGGCGCCCCTCCCGCGGCACGCCTGCCGCC
>JAKBAA010000105.1 GCA_021809425.1 Actinomycetes bacterium
GGTACGCGCCGCCGACCCGGACGGGTTCTGGACGATGGCATCCCAGGACGACCAGAAGTTGGCGAGCTGGCCGGCGATGCTCGTGTTGGAGCTGCCGGTCGACGAGGACGAGGTCGCCGCCGACGACTGGCCGAGCGGGAAGATGTTCTGGATGCCGGTGAGCACCTGCTGGGATGCCGTCAGGCTCTGGAGCGCCCCCTGCGCCTGCAGGTTGTTCGCCGACAGCAGGGCGTTCGTGACCTGCGCCACCGAGGTGACCGCCACGCCGTCGCCGATCCCGTACATGTTGCCGCCCGGCTGCGGCGACAGCACGGCGCGCTGGGTGGCGTAGCCGGGGGTCTGGGCATTGGCGATGTTCTCGGACGTGACGGCGATCTCGGTCGTCGCCGCGTTGATCGCCGACGCGGCGATCTCGAGGCCGGTGCTTGCCATCTCACGCCCTCCTGTTCAAGATGGTGGCGGCCGCGCGACCGCGTTGCGGGGCGCCCGAGGCGTCATAGGACATGCCGGCCGTGTCGACCCCGAGCAGGGCGAGCGCCTCGCTCGTCGCCAGGTAGCCGCGAGCGAGCAGCTTGCGGTTCTCGGTACGGAGCCGGCCGATCGCCTCGACGGCGCGGCGCAGGTCGGCGCGGCCCTGCTCGAAGATGTAGCGCCACGGCTCGCCGGCGGCGGCCGCGACCTCGCGCAGGGTCGACTCGGGCGACAGCCCGAGCGGGTCGACGGCGGCGCTCGACAGGCGCTGGCGGAAGATGGCGTCGGCGTGCTGGACGGCGGCGATCGCCGCCTCCAGCTCACGCGTCGTCTCGTCGAGGTAGGCGGAGCGACCGCCCGACAGCATCACCTGCTGCACCTCGAACTTGAACCGCAGCTGGCCGAGCGCGTCGCTCTCGGCGGCGACCGCGCCGGCGAGCGCCTCCAGGTTCTCGTCGCGGGCTACTTCCATGCACCCTCCAACGGCAGCCGGACGGGCCCGCTTGAGGTTGTGCGGGCAACCCGCCGGCCGCGCCCGCTACTGGAGCACGAACCCGGTGAAGTAGACGGCCGACACCTGCTGGGCCCCTTCGGCCGGCCCGAGGATCTGCTGGAACTGGTGGAGCAGCTCGAGCTTCAGGGCTGCCCGGCCGGCCGGGGCGAGGAGCTGGCCGTAGGTGTCCTGGCCGAGATCGGTGACGACCGCGTTCACGAGCTCGGGGTCGTCCAGGGTGACGAGCTTCGTGCTCCCCGGCTTGGTCAGCTGCAGCTCGACGGTCACCTGGGCGAGGTGGCCGTCCGCGAGGTTGGTCGTGACCTGGTCGATCGCGACGATCTGGCCGTTCGGCACCTTCTGGCCGGGACCGTAGTGGGGCTTGATGACCTTGCCCTTCACGACGTAGCCGACGAGCAGCAGCAGCACGACACCCAGGATCGGCTTGATCGGCAGCTTCTTCTTGGCGCCCCCCTTCGCCGCCTTCTTCGCCGCCCGCTGCTCCTTTCGCGATGCCGGGGCGGCCGGGGCCGCCGGGGCCTCGGCGGGTCGCGGCGGCGACATCCCGGCCAGGCGTGCGGCGGCGGCCTCGGCGGCCGGGGTCGACGGTGCGGTGGCGTTCGGTGCCATCGATCTTGCTCCTTTGCTCCGGTCGGTCGTCCGGCCTAGCCGGCGTGGGTGGCGAGGATGACCACGTCGACCCGGCGGTTCTCGGCCCGCTGGGCGGCCGTGTCGTTCGGCACGATCGGGTGGGTCTGGCCGTAGCCCTGCGCCGACAGCCGGGTCTGGGCGACCCCGTCGACGACGTTCAGCCGGTTGGCGACGTTGGCCGCCCGGACGGCCGACAGCTCCCAGTTCGAGGTGTACGGGCCGCCGGTGATCGGCACGTTGTCGGTGTAGCCCTCGACGACCAGGTTGTTCGGCTGGTGCAGCACCACCGAGGCGATGGTGTCGACGACGGCGTTGCCGACCGGGCCGAGCTCGGCGGAGTCGGTGGCGAAGAACGCCTTGTCGGCCAGCACCTGCACGATGACGCCGCGGCGCGAGTAGCTGACCGAGGCAGCAGCCGACAGGTGCTTCGCGGCGAGCGCCGACGAGATCTGCTGGGCGATCCGGTCGAGCTGGGCGGCGCTTGCGGCGGCGGTCGCCGAGCCGGACGCGGTGCCGATCTGGGAGGCGGCCGTCGAGGTCTGCGGCACGAGGCTCGTCTGCTGGAGGAGACCCTGCGAGCCGCCCGTCGAGATCGCCGACGGGTTGAACGCCTGGGTGAGTCCGATGCGCAGCTCCATGAACTTCTTCACGCTGATCGAGCTCATGGCGAACAGCACGACGAACAGGGCGAGCAGCAGCGTGATCATGTCGGCGTAGGTGAGCAGCCAGCGCTCGCCGTTCTCCTCGCCGTGCGCCTCGCCGTGGTGGTGCCGCCGGCGGCGCACCGCCCCAGGGGCGGTCACGCCCCCGCTCATGCCGCCGCGCCCTTCTCGTCCGGCTTGTTGCGCACCTCCGGCGCGAGGAACGACTCCATCCGGGTCCGGACGAAGCGCGAGCTGGCCCCCGACTGGATGGCGAGGAGCCCCTCGAGCTCCATCTGCTTGATCTGCACCTCCACCTCGCTCGAGCGCTTCAGCTTGTTCGAGATGGGCAGCCAGAACACGTTGGCGCTGAGCACGCCCCACAGGGTGGCGGTGAACGCCGACCCGATGGCCGGACCGAGGCTCTGCGGGTTGGACAGGTTGCCGAGGACGTGCACGAGGCCCATGACGGTGCCGATGATGCCCATCGTCGGCGCGAACCCGCCCATGTCGGCGAACACCTTGGCGCCCATCCGGTGGCGCTCGCGCGTCGCCTGGATGTCGTTCTCGAGCACCTCCAGGATCTCCTCGGAGTTGACGCCGTCGACCGCCAGCTCGACCCCACGCCGGAGGAACGGGTCGACGATCGACGACGTCTCCTTGTCGAGCGCCATGATCCCCTGGCTCTTCGCCACGCCGGCAAGCCGGGCCATCTCCTGGATGGCGATCTCCATGTCGAAGGCGTCGCCCTTCGTGGCCCGCAGCAGGATCGGCTTCACCCGCTTCAGGTCCGACTTGAGGTAGCCGGCGGTGCCGGCGAAGAACGTCCCGCCGAACACCAGGATCAGCGGGGCCGGCTTGATCAGCACCGCCGGGCTGCTCCCGTCGAGCACCATCGCCACGAGGACGCTGGCGAGCGCCCCGCCGATCGCCATCGACGTCCAGGTGTCCTTCACCGCCGCTCACCCCCGTCGTCCTTCGTGAGGGGCGCCACGAGTCGCAGCGAGGCCGGCTCGCTCGACGCCGGGGTCGGCGGCGGGGCCTCCCCCGTGAGCCGCCGGATGGCGGCGGCCTGCACCTCGGCCCGGTCCTCGCGCTGACACGCCACGACTTCCTCGAGCGACTCCGACACGATGTAGCTCGTACCGTTGGTGAGGGTGACGTGGGTCTCGGTGTCGCCCTCGACCCGCTCGATGAGCCCGCCATTGATCGCGATGGGCTCACCGTGGAGGTTATGAAGAACGATCATCGTCCGCTCCTTCAGGGGGCATCCGTGCCCGCCCGAAGGTCTATCGGCGCCTACTCGGCCAGCTTGAGCGAGCGTGACACCTCGGCCCTCGCGTCGGCAAGAAGGGCGCGAACGTCGCACGTCGCTGCCGATCCAGCCGCCACGCCGACCGCCACCTCGAGCGCCGCCAGGCGCTCGGCGACGAGGCCGGCGTCGTCCTCGTCGACGCCCGGCAGCAGGGCGCACAGCTCGCGCGGCCCGGTCCGCCCGAGGACGTCCTCGCCGCGCGTCGCCTCGACGAGGCGGCGGGCCGTCTCGCGCAGGCGGCGGTGCATGCCGAGCTCGCTCTCCTCGGCCGGCACCGGGACGGCGAAGCAGACGAGCACGCTCGGAGCGCCGAGACGCGCCGCCCGCCCGAGGGCGTGGGTGGCGACGACCTCGAAGGCCGCACCGTTCATGAGCCCGGTCGTCGCGTCGCGCGTCGTCGCCGGCTGCCGCCGCCGGACGCCGAGGGCGGCGAACCGGGGCCGTCGGCGCTCCTCGTGCTGACGTGCCTCCATGGGGACCTCCTCAGAGGGTGACGAGCGACAGGCGGCCGCCGCCGTAGCCGTCGACGGTCACCTCGAAGCTCTCGTGGGCCCGAGCGGCACGGATCGCCTCGATCTCGGGCAGCTGCTCACCCGGGGCGAACCCGTCGAGCCCGGACAGCACGCAGCGGACGCCGTCGACGTGGACCAGCTTTGCGACGACGTTCGTCACCTCGTGGAGGTTCTCGGCGAGGGCGTCGGGCAGGGCACCGGACGCCGCCCACACCGTGCCCTCCGACATCGGCATCATCGACAGCGCCGCGCCGGCGGCGAGCGCCAGCGGCATCTCGACCACGCACAGCGCCACCTCGGCACCGGCCGGGTCGACGTAGCGGGCCAGCCAGCGCGCCGACTGGCGGGGCGGCCCTTCCTCGACGGCAACCGCCTCGACCGGCCGCCGCAGCAGGCCGGTGAGCAGCTGCCGCAGCGCTGCCAGCCGGTCGTCCTCGCCGTTGTGCACGGCGTCGGTGACCGAGGCGGACCCGGACAGCACCGCCTCCACCCGGGCGCGCAGCTCCTCGGGCTGGAACGGCTTGGCGACGAGGAACGCCGCGCCGGTGGCCCGGGCGGCATCGACGACGGCGTCGCTCGACTCGGAGGTCACGAAGCCGAACGGGGTCGTCCACCCGGCGGCGCGCAGCGCCTCGAGCAGCTCGAGCCCGGTCATTCCCTCCATGTTCCAGTCGCACACGACGAGGTCGACCGGGGTGCTCCCGAGCACCTCGATCGCCGCCTCGGCGCTCTCTGCCTCGCTGATCCCGTCGACCAGCTCCACCTCGCGAAGGGTGCGGCTCACGATCATCCGCATCGCCCGGCTGTCGTCGACGACGAGCACGTTCACCTGCGCCTCCCGGCCACCATCACCAACCGGCCCGGGCACCGTGCCGGAACGCTGCGCACCTTTGCGACATCCACGGGACGGGAGCTGCCCACGAGGGGCGCCACGCCACGTGCGAGCCGCGCCGGCAATGCCACCGCCGTCGCACCACTGCCGTTGGCACCTGCCGGCATGCCGGGGTCAAGGGGGCTGGACTGCATCGCTCGCTCCTCGCCCAGCGAGCGCTTCACGCCGGGCACCGACTCTTATCGGCGCCGCCCGCTGGCTCCTTGAGTGGCGAAATCCCCTCAAGCGCCCCCCTCCGCCGTCCGTAACGACCCGTGACAGCGGTGCCGCGACGACCCGGCCCGCAACAGCACGCGACAGCGAACGAAGGAACGAGCGTATGTCGACGAACCTGGCCAGCGCGCCGTCACCCTCGAGCGACGACGACCGCGACCGCCAGCTCGAAGAGCTCTGGCGGCGCCATCGCGACGCGCGCGACCGCGCCGCCCGGGAGGCGCTCGTCGCCGCCTACTACCCCCTCGTCCAGCACGTCGCCCGGCGCCTCGGGGCCTCCCTCTCGGACCGCGTCGAGCTCGGCGACCTCGAAGGCTACGGGTCCGAAGGCCTGCTCGACGCCATCGACCGCTTCGAGTTCGGCCGCGGGGCCCAGTTCACCACCTTCGCTGCCCATCGCATCCGGGGCGCCATCTACGACGGGCTGCGCGCCGCCGACTGGGCGCCGCGCAGCGTCCGGCGCCGGTCGCGCGAGATCAACGACAACCTCTCCTACCTGAGCATCGAGTACGGCCGCGCCCCGACCGAGGAGGAGGAGGCCAACGCCCTCGGCATCGGGCTCGGTGCGCTGCGCTCCAGCAAGGCCCGGATCGCCGGTGCCGAGATCGCCTCGCTCGACCAGCGCATCTCCGGCTCGGAGGCCGTCCCCGGGCGCGAGCCGAGCGACCCGTCGGCCGAGCCCGACGCGCTCGTCGTCGAGCGCGAGCAGGTTCGTGCCGTCAGCGAAGGGGTGCGCACCCTGTCGGACCGACAGCAGACCGTCACCCAGCTCAGCTTCGGCGAGGGGATGACCCTGGCCGAGATCGGGCGGCTGCTCGGCGTGACCGAGAGCCGCGTCTGCCAGATCCGTGCCGCCGCCATCCGCCAGCTGCGGGCCCACCTGGCGGACGAGGACACCGGCTCGTGAACGAGCCGGTCGAGCCGCATGACCCTGGCAGCGGCCGGGAGCCGGCCGGGAGCCGGCCGGCCGGCGGGCGGCGGCTGGCGCCGTGAGCATCCCCGTGCGCACCCTGCCGGCGGCCGTGCTCGTGGTCGACGACTCGGCGGTCGTGCGGAGGCTCGTCTGCGACGCCATCGCAACCGCCCCCGACCTCGCCGTCGCCGGCACGGCGAAGGACGGCGCCACCGCCCTCGAGCGGTTGGCGCTGGGCCTTCCCGACGTCGTCGTGCTCGACATCGAGATGCCGGTGCTCGACGGGCTGGCGACGCTCGAGCGGATCCGGGCACGCTGGCCGCACCTGCCGGTGGTCATGTTCTCCACCCTCACCCACCGCGGCGCCACGGCGACGCTCGAGGCGCTCGCCCGTGGCGCCACCGACTACGTGGCCAAGCCGACGAGCACCGGACCCGAGGCGGCCGTCGCCACGGTGGCCGAGGCGCTCGTGCCGGTCCTGCGGGCATGCGCCGCCCTCCGGCGCCCGGACCGGCGCACCCCGCCGGCTCGCCCGGTCGCAACCGATCCCGGCACCGTCGCCCCGATCACGCCGCTCGTCGCGCGCCGCGGCGGCCCGCCGGAGGCGCTCGTCGTGGCGTCGTCGACCGGCGGCCCGCACGCCCTCACCGAGATCCTCCCCTGGCTCCCGGCCGGGCTCCCGGTGCCGGTGCTCGTCGTCCAGCACATGCCGCCGCTCTTCACCCGCCTCCTCGCCGAGCGTCTCGACGCGCGCTCGCCACTCCACGTGGTGGAGGCGGTGCCCGGCACCCCGGTCGAGCCGGGCACCGTCTACCTCGCACCCGGTGGCATCCACCTGGCCGTGCGCCGCACCTCGGACGGCGCCGTCGTGTGCACGGCGAACGACGGGCCGCCGGAGCGCTCGTGCAAGCCATCCGCCGACGTCCTGTTCCGCAGCGCCGCCGAGACCTGGGGTTCCGGCACCCTCGCCCTCGTGCTCACCGGGATGGGCCACGACGGCCTGGCCGGGTGCCGCCACATCCACGAGGCCGGCGGCACGGTGCTCGTCCAGGACGAGGCCAGCTCGGTCGTCTGGGGCATGCCGGGCGCGGTCGCCCGCGAGGGGCTGGCAGCAGCCACCGTGCCGCTCGGCGAGCTGGCCCCGGTCCTCGTGCGCGCCCTCCGTCGATCAGCGGTCGCCTGCGCCAGGTGACGCTCGTCCGGCCGCTCGCAGGCGACCGGCTCCCCTGCCGCTACGGCACCGTCCGGGTGCGACCGTCGACCGCCCGCAGTGAGGAGCGGCGCCACCCGCAGGGCGCCGGCCGCCTGCCGTTCCGCCACGCCTGGCGACGCATCGCCACCCACCGTGGCATGGCCGTCGAGCGATGCGGCGCTCGCCGGCGGTCAATCATGCCCATCACCGCAGCTCATTGACTATGTCACCACTGTACGTGGTCACCACGCGCAATTGTGGTTGACGGATGGGACGCGTACGGTTACGGTGACACCGTCGCCACAGAGCGTGGTGAGTTCCTCACAGAACGTAGTTGAGGGACGGTGACGGGGGCGAACGCCGCCGGACCGCCAAGGAGCCTCCGCCATGCGCCCGCTGCCCCAGCCGACCCGACCCGTGCCCGCGACGGGCTCCCGGGTCGGCACCGTCCCCGCCACCTCGGGTCGCGGCGACATCGCCGAGATCGTCGACCCCGGTGCCGCCGCCGAGCTGTGGGCAGCCTTCTTCGCCGGCCGGGCGATCGCCGCCAGGAACGACCTGCTCCTCGCCTACGAGCCGCTCGTCGGTCGGGTCGTGTCACGCCTTCCGGCCAACGTGCGTAACTACTGGGAGACCGACGACCTCCACGGGTTCGGCGTGCTCGGCCTGGTCGAGGCCATCGACCGCTGGCAGGAGGGATCGGACACCAGCCGGTTCGCCCACTACGCCATGAAGCGGGTGCGCGGCGCCATCTTCGACGAGCTCCGCCGGCTCGACTGGCTCCCGCGCACGGTGCGCCGCCGGGTCATCTCGTACCGCTCGACCGTGGACGCCCTCTCGAGCGAGCTCGGCCGGGTGCCGGCGACCTCGGAGGTCATCGAGCAGATGGGTGCCGAGGGCCTCGCCACCGCCGACCTGCTCGCCGAGGTGCAGTCCTCGCAGCTGCTCCACCTCCAGCACGCCGTCGCCAGCGACGGCCAGGGGGAGGAGCTCCGTCTGGTCGACCTCATCCCTGCCGACGACGACGTCGACCCGGAGTCACGCCTGCTCCACGAGGAGCAGCTCGCCGCCCTCCGCCAGGCGGTCACCCGCCTGCCCGAGCGTCAGCGCGCCGCCGTCACCTTGCACCTGCTCGGTGGGCTCACCCAGAAGCAGATCGGGGCGATGCTCGGCGTGAGCAACTCTCGGGTCTGCCAGATCGAGGCGAGCGCCCTCCAGACGCTGCGCCGCCTGCTCGCCGACGAGACGACCGGGACGCGCACGGCGATCGTGGCCGAGGCCAGCTGACCGCCGCTCCCCCCGGCGTCCGCCGCCGGCAGCGGCGCCGTCCGCCCCGGACCGCTGCGGGCCGCTAGCTCCCCTCGGCCAGCCGAGCCGGTGCCGCTGCAGGCTCGCCGCCGCGCATCGGGCCCACCTCGAGGATCGCCGCGTCGATCTCGCCGACCACTCCGGCGAGCGGGACGATGTTGAACACGCCCTGACCGCCACGCAGCAGGTCGACGATCTCGTCGCCGGTCCGGGCCAGCACGCTCCCCTCGCCCGCCAGCACCAGGCTGGCGCTCGCAAGGTCCTCGCCCGAGTCGCGAAGGCAGGCGATCGCCCGCCGCGCCTGCTGCAGCTTGAGGCCGGCGTCGAGCAGCTGCTTGATCACCTTCAGCTCGAGCAGGTCGCGGTAGGAGTACAGCCGCTGCGAGCCGCTCCCCTTGGCGTCGGCGAGCGACGGACGGAGCAGCCCGGTGCGTGCCCAGTAGTCGAGCTGGCGATACGTGATCCCGACGATCGCGCACACCTGCGGGCCCCTGAAGCCTCGTTCCACCGTCATCGTCGCCTCCCGCCGCCGTCGCGGCTGCGCCGGGCCGGTGCACCCGGCCACGACCACACGAGCGTAACTACGCCGATGTGAGGCTAGACACCGCCCGGTGGCGCGTCAACGTGGCCCCGGTCAGGGGGAGAAGTCCTCCGGGCGGACCTCGTCGAGGAATTCTCGGAACTGGTCGACCAGCTCCTCGGACTCCTCCTCGTCGTCGGCGCCCGGCTCGATGGTGACCCCGGCGAGCGCCATCAGCTCGTCCTCGACGAACAGCGGCGACCCGGTCCGCGCCGCCAGGGCGACGGCGTCCGACGGCCGGGACGACACCCGGATCGGCTTTCCACCGTGCTCCAGGTGGATCTCGGCGTAGTACGTCTCCTGGCGCACCTCGGTGACGACGACGCGCACCACGGTGACCCCGAGGGCGTCGAGCAGCTCCTTCATCAGGTCGTGGGTGAGCGGGCGCGGCACGGCCACCTGCTGGAGGGCGTAGGCGATCGCCGTTGCCTCGGCCGCCCCGATGAAGATCGGCAGGGATCGGCCCCCGTCCTTCTCCTGCAGGAGGATGACCGGGTTGTTCGACTGGAGGTCCACCTGCACTGCGCTCAGCCGCACCTCCAGCACGAGAGCAACATACCCCGTTCCGCCCCCTTCCTGTCCACGCGCGCGGGCGCGGGAAGGCGGGCGCGCGGGCAGCAGGGAGACCCCGTGCCCGGAGTCGCCTGGTCGTCGGCTCGGCGCCCGGGGCGCCGGATCAGCCGCCCGTGAGCTCGCGCAGCACGCTCTTCAGGAACACCGAGCGGAGCGCCCCGCCCAGCTCGGCAAGCTCCTGGAGGTCACGCTCGGCGCGCTCGTGCGCCGCCGGGTTGCGCTGGCGGAGCAACGGCGTGACCACCTGGCCGTACAGGCTCGCCTCGCGCTCGGCGGCGTGCTTGAAGCTGCGCAGGTGGCGCGCCTCGATGCCGAAGCGGCGCAGGCCCGCGGCGATCCGGGCGAGCGCCAGGTCGTCCTCGTCGTACACGGCCACCCCGGCGACCGTCCGGGCGCTCAGGAGGCCGTAGGAGATCAGCTCGTCGACGAGGCTCGCCTCGGCGTCGACGGCGGCCGCCAGCTCGTCGGCGCTGAAGCGCACGCCGGCCCCGGTCGGGGGGGCCGGGGGGGGCTCGGGGGCGGGCGCCACCGGCGCCCCGGGCGACGCCGGCGC
>JAKBAA010000106.1 GCA_021809425.1 Actinomycetes bacterium
CCGATCTGTGGAAGACCCGGCGCTCCTCCTCGAGATCGGAGGCGAGCCGGTGCGGGAGGAGGCCGGCGGTGCAGCCGTGGAGGACGACGTGGGGCCACTCGCGGCCCTTGACCCGGTGGATGGTGGCCAGGGTGACCCCGGCGGGGCTGGCGGCCGCAGCGTCGGTGCCGGCGGCGGCGGGGCGGCGGGGGGCGAGGGCGGCGCGGAGGAACGGCTCGAAGCGGGAGGGGTCGGGCTCGAGGGTGGCGAGGGCGACGAGGGCGTCGAGGTCGTCGGTCTGGGCGGACCCCTCGAGGCGGCGGCGGGAGCGCTCGAGGAGCTGCATGGCGGCGTCGAGGCCGACGCTGTCGCGGACGGCGAGGAGGACCTGGGCGGTGGTGCCGCGGGCGGCGACCGCCCGGAGCTGGTCGAGGTCGGTGACGAACCGGTCGACCTTGAGGCCGTCACGCTCGGCGAGGCGGCCGGCGAGGCGGCGGAGGCCGGCGACGCTGCGCTGCTCGGCCATCCACTCGACCAGGCGGGGCGAGAGGGCCCGGGAGGGGCGGCGGGCGGCGGCGGCGACGTCGGTGCCGGCGAGGCGGTCGGGGCCGGTGATGGCGAGGCGGAGCCAGGCCAGGGCCGCCTGGACGGCGCCGCGGGAGAGGAAGCCGACGTCGACGGCTGCCTCGACCGGGTGGCCGCGGGTGACGAGGGCGACCTGGACGGGGACGAGGGCGACGTTGACCCGGGCGAGCACGGCGAGGTCGGCCGGGGCGACCCCGGCGGCGAGGTGGCGCTCGACGGCGGCGACGGTGGCCTCGAGGGGAAGGTCGCCGCCGTCGACCACCTGGAGGGCGCCGGGCTGGTCGGGACGGTGGGGGGCCGGGACGATGCGCTTGTCGACCCGCAGGTCGTTGTGGGTGAGCAGGGTGCGGGCGGCGGCGACGACGGCCGGGGGGCAGCGGTAGTTGACCTCGAGGGCGTGGTGGCCGGCGGAGGGGAAGTAGCGGCGGTAGTCGACCAGCCACTCGGGGGAGGCGCCGGTGTAGCCGTAGATGGTCTGGTCGTCGTCGCCCACCCCGAACACGGCGCCGTCCGGGCCGGCGAGGAGGCGGACGAGGAGGAGGTGGGCCGGGGTGAGGTCCTGGAACTCGTCGACCAGCAGGACCCGGCAGGAGGCCCGGGCGCGCTGGCGGGCGGCCGGGTCCTGGAGGAGGAGCTCGAGGGCGCCGTACACCTGGTCGTCGAAGTCGACCAGCCGCTCGTCGGCGAGCAGGCGGCGGTAGGCGTCGAACACCCGGGGCAGCCCGTCGACGTCGCCGGCCAGGTCGGCCTCGACCTGCTCGGGCGAGCGCAGGCCGAGCCGGACCGAGGAGAGCGCCTCGATCCAGGTGGCCGCCGGGTCGGTGTTGGCCCGGCGGGGAAGGTCGACGAGGCGGTCGAGGATGGTGCGGACGTCACGCTCGTCGATGGTGCGGGCCGCCCCGCCGCCCCGGCCGGCGGGGCCGGCGGGGCCGGCGGGGCCGGCCTGGAGGATGCCGAGGCCGAGGGCGTTGAGGGTGCGGACCTGGAGGGCCGGGAGGTCGGTGGTGCGCTGGCGCATCTCGTCGGCGGCCCGCCGGTTGAAGGCGACCAGGGTGACGGCCCGGCCGGGGAGCTGCCAGCGGCGCAGCAGGTGGCGGGCGCGCTCGGTGAGCACCCGGGTCTTGCCGGAGCCGGCCGGGGCGATGATGCGGGCGGCGCCCCCCTCGTGGCGGACGGCGGCACGCTGGTCGTCGGCCAGCTCGGCCTCGAGGTCGTTGGGGCCGAACGGCACCAGCGAGCCGGCGAGCAGGGCGGTGCGGGCCACCACGGCGGCGCCGTCGAGCGGGCCGTGCCAGGTGAGCGGGCCGCCGTCGCAGCGGGCGGGGGTGCCGTCGGCCAGCACCACGTCGGCCGCCGCCGGGTCCGGGGCGGGGCGGGCCCCGAGGGCGACGGCCAGGGCGGCGAGCGGCCAGGTGGGGGTGCCGGTGCGGGCGTCGACGGCGTTGGCGAACAGGGCGTGCCGCCGGCGCTCGCCGGGGAAGGCGAACCCGGGGTCGAGCGACCAGACCGGCCGCCCCTCCACCTCGCCGTCGCCGGTCGGCCCGTCGGCCGACACGTCCGGGTCGAGCTCGACCACCACCGGCCGCCGGTCCCGCCAGGCCGCCTCCAGGTCGTCGAGGGAGGCGTCGGCCCCGAGCCGGTCGCACCGCTCCCAGCCGGCCGGGGCCGGGGCGCCGGGGGCGACGAGGACGCTCCGGCCGAGCACCGGCCCGGCCGCCGTCGGGAGCGGCCCGACCCGGCCGGCCCGGGCACCGCCCCCCGACCGGTGGCCCGGCCCGTCGGCCTCGCCGTCGGGGCCGCCGCCTGGGTCGCCGCCGTCCGTGAGGTCGACCCGGTCGTCCCGGTCGTCCCGGTCGCCGTCGTCGAAGCCCCCTCCCGCCGCCTCGAGGCCGGGGTCGCCGTTGCGGGCCCAGCAGACGCGGACGTCGCTCGCCCGCTCGTGGCGGCCGCCGCAGTAGGCGCAGGGGATCCCGCCGGAAGGGGCGCTCATCGAGGCAACGGTAGCGACGGGCTGCGACGGGCGATCGGCGGTGCCGCGTTGACGGGCCGGCGCCGGTCCGCAAGCCTTCGGCGATGCGCTGGCGGCGGGCCCTTGTCGAGGTGCCACCGCTCGTGCTGCTGGTGGTGGCGGCGGCCGTCTACCTGGGGCCGGCGCTGGCCCACGGGTCGGCGCTGGGGCCGTACGACATCCTGTCGACGAGCGGGCTGACGGCGCACGCCAACGCGACGGTGCACAACTGGATCGGGAGCGACGAGCTGGAGGAGTTCATCGCCTGGCAGAACCTGGCGTGGCAGCAGGTGCACGGGGGGCACCTGCCGCTGTGGAACCCGTACGGGCTGATGGGGCTGCCGCTGGCGTTCGACTTCCAGTCGGCCCCGTTCAGCCTGCCGGTGGTGGTGTCGTACCTGTTCCCGCTGTCGGTGGCCCACGACGCGGCGATCGTGAGCCGGCTGGTGATCGGGGGGAGCGGGGCGTACGTGCTGGGGCGGGTGCTCGGGCTGGGGCGGTGGCCGTCGGCGTTGGCCGGGGTGGTGTTCGAGCTGTCGGGGGCGTTCACGATCTGGCTGGGGGCGTACGAGGCGGGGGTGTGCTGCTTCCTGGGATGGATCGTGGCGGCGGTGGTGTCGCTGGCGAGGGGGCGGCACCGGGTGCGGGACGTGGCGCTGGTGGCGGTGACGGTGGCGCTGGCCCTGTACGGGGGGGAGCCGCAGCTGGCGCTGGTGGTGGTGGTGTCGGTGGCGGTGGTGGTGGTGGCGCTGGCCGTGGGGGCGGCCCGGGCGGGGGGGTCGTGGCGGCGGGTGGTCGGGGACGAGGCGGCCGGGGTGGTGGCAGGGGTGGCGCTGGCAGCGCCGGTGTACCTGCCGGGGGTGCAGCTGGCGCTCGCCTCGGCCCGGTCGACCGGACCGTTGGTGCAGGGGCTGCCGCTGTACGACCTGACCCACCTGCTGTTCACGGCGTGGGACGGGACGCCGACCGCACCGACCCAGATCGTGGGGCCGGACAACCTGTACGTGTCGATGCTGTACGTGGGGACCATCCCGGCGGTGCTGGCGGTGGTCGGGCTGGTGCGGGCCCGGCGGGATGCGGCGGTGGCGGGGCTGGCGGCGGTGACGGGGCTGGTGCTGGCGGCCCTGTTCGTGTCGCCGGTGGCCGACCTGGCCCGACAGATCCCCGACGTGCGGGTGTTCCGGCTGGTGCTGGCGACGACGGTGGTGGACTTCGGGCTGGCCATGCTGGCCGGGTGCGGCATGGCGGTGCTGGCCGGGGGACGGACGGCCGGGGGGGACCGACCGGGCGAGGGGCGGCTCGGATGGCGGGTGCTGCGGTGGGCGACGGGCGGGGCGGCGGTGACGCTGGCGGTGCTCGGGGTGCGGCTGGCGATGGGGGTGGACCACCTGTCGGCGGCCCAGCAGTCGGCGCGGGCGGGCGGGTTCGCCCTGCCGGCTGCCGGGGTGGCGGTGCTGGCGGTGGTGGCGGCGCTCGGTGGGCAGGCCGGCCGGGTGGGGCGGCACGCCCGGAAGGAGCGGGCGGGGCGGCACCGCTGGCGGGTGGCGGCGGGAGGGGTGGCGCTGTTCGGGATGGCCGGGGCGCTCTTGGTGCAGGGCGGTGCCGGGATCTGGTCGTCGACGTCGCACCCGTTCGCCACCAACAGGGGGATCCGTCGGCTGGAGCGGCTGGCGGGGACGTCGCTGGTCGGGATGGGGTCGTGCGCCACCAACGCCTTCCCGCCGGTGGGGGTGCTGCCGAACGACAACGCCGCCTACCGGCTGGTGGAGCTGGCCGGGTTCGACCCGATCGTGCCGAAGGCGTACACGGTGGCGTACGGGCGGCTGACGGGGGGGTCGACCCAGGTGAAGACGCCGCCGGCCCTGTTCTGCCCGGCGATGACCACGGTGGCGCTGGCCCGGCGGTTCGGGGTGTCGGACGTGCTGGAGCCGCCCGGGGCGGCCGGTCCGGCGGGGACACGCGAGGTGGCGGTGGTGGACGGGGAAGGGGTGTTCGCCGTCCCCGGGTCGGGGCGGGCGGTGGTGACGTGGCGGCGGCCCGGCGGCAGGGTGGGGCGGGCGGTGGCGCCGTCCAGCCAGCCGTCGCCGTCGAGCTGGCGGATCGCCGTCGACGCCAAGGAGGCGGGGCGGCTGGTGGTGGCGGTGACGGCGGTGCCGGGGTGGCACGCCAGCCTGGACGGGCGGCCACTGGCCCTGTCGGTGCGCAGCGGGCTGTGGCTGACGGCGGCGGTGCCGGCCGGGCGGCACACGGTCACCCTGTCGTACTGGCCGGTGGCGTTCAGCATCGGCCTGATGGTGGCCGGGCTGGCCGCCGTGGGGCTGGCCGCCGCCGGGATCGTCGCCGGCCGCCGGCGCCGGCGCCGGCGCTCCAGCCGGACCCGGAGCCGGGGCCGGGCGGCAAGCGACGGCGGGGGCCGGGGCGAGGGCAGTGACGGGGGCAGTGACGGGGGCCGGGGCGAGGGCAGTGACGGGGGCCGGGACGGCGACCGCCCGGCGGGGCGGCGGCGCAGCCGGGCGGCGGGACGGCAGGTGGCCGGGGTCGGAAGGGTGACGGCAGTGGTGGCGGCGATCGCCGCCACGGCGGCGGGAGCCGGGGTGGCGGCGGTGGCCGGCCCGGCCCGGCCGGCCGGTGCGGCCACGCCGCCGGTGGCCGGGCGGCAGGCGGCCGGGCGGCAGGTGGCCCGGCCGCGGGTTGGCGGGCCGGCGCCCGGGTCGACGACCCAGCTGACCTACTGCCGGGCAGGTGGGAAGGGGCTGGAGCTGACGCTGTTCGAGCCGGCGACGGCGGGAGCGGCGCCGGTGGTGGTGGAGGTGCACGGGGGCGGGTGGGAGATCGGGCACCGGATCACGTCGGCGGCCCGGTCGCGGACGGTGCGGGAGCTGGTGGCGGCGGGGTTCGCCGTCGCCTCGGTGAGCTACCGGCTGGCGCCGGCGGCCCGGTGGCCGGCCCAGATCGAGGACGTCGCATGCGCCGTGCGGTTCCTGCGGGCGCACGCCACCGAGCTGCGGGTGGAGCCGGACCGGGTGGGCGCCTGGGGGACGAGCGCCGGGGGGCAGCTGGTGGCCCTGCTCGGGACGGACGGGAACGCCCAGGCGTGGGCCGGCCGGCAGTGGGCCGGGCAGTCGGCGGTCCCGGAGGCGGTGGTGGACGGGTTCGGCCCGACCGACCTGACGGCGCCCGGGTGGGGGCGGCTGCTGCGGGAGATCCTGGCGACGGTGTTCGGTCCGGACCGGTCGGTACGGGCGGCGGCGAGCCCGATCGACCACGTGGCGCCGGGGGACCCGCCGTTCCTGGTGCTGCAGGGGACGGCCGACCAGCTGGTGCCGCCGTCGCAGTCGGTGGCGTTCGTGCGGGCCCTGCGAGCGGCCGGTGACAGCGCCCGGCTGGTGCTGGTTCGGGGGGGCACCCACGGGCTGAGGACGCCCGGGGAGGACCCGTCGCGGCGGTGGCTGTCAGCGGCGGTGGTGGCCTTCTTCCGGCACACGCTCCAAGGGACCCCGGCGGCCGGCTGAGGCGGCGGCGACCGGGCGCGCGACGGCGACGCCGAACACGCCAGGGGCGCCGGCAGGGGCGCCGGCAAAGGCGACGGCAACGGCGCCAGCACCGGCACCGGCACCGGCACCGGCACCAGCACCGGCGACCGGGGGCCGGACGGCGAAGCGGGCCTTGCAGGCGAGGGCGGGGCGCTCGACGAGCCGCCAGGAGAGCTCGGCGCTTGCGAGGGAGGCGGCGAGAGCGAGGAGGACGCCGGGGCGGCCGAGGTCGTGGAACCAGGTGAGCCAGACGTAGTGCCACAGGTAGAGGGCGTAGGAGCGGCGGCCGAGGTAGGTGAGGAGGGGCCCGGAGAGGAAGGAGCGGCGGTCTGGGGCGGGCGGGCCGAGGAGGCAGAGGACGAGGAGGCCGGAGGCGAGGGAGATGGCGACCCAGGTGGCGACGAAGAGGGCGGTCGGGCGGGGGTGGTCGAACGACCAGGCGGCGAAGGCGAGGACGGCGAGGACGGCGGTGAGGGCGGCCGGGCGGAGGCGGCCGGCGAGGGCGTCGAGGGCGGGGTGGCCGGCGGACCACCAGGCGGCGAGGGCGGCCCCGGCGAGGAAGGCGCCGGCGCGGGTGTCGGTGCCCATGTCGACGGCCAGCGAGATGCCGTGGCCGCCGTGGAGGAGGGCGACGTCGAGGAACGAGCCGGTGGCCAGGGCGGCAGCGGCCCAGCCGGCCAGGCGGCGACCACCGAAGGCGAGGAGGAGGACGGCCAGGGGGGCCCAGAGCAGGTAGAACTGCTCCTCGACGGCGAGCGACCAGAGGTGGCCGAGCGGGACGTACCCGGTGAAGCCGTGGGCGATGGTGAGCCAGTTGGTGAGGTAGCCGGCGGCGGCGGCCACCCCTTCGAGGCCGACCAGCGGCGACGTTCCGGAGCTGGCCGGATGGCGGCTCGGGACGGTGCTGGTCCAGCCGGCGTGGCCGCCGGCCACGAGGACGACGGCCAGCCAGCCGGCCAGGAACAGGCCGAGGGCGGGCAGCAGCCGGAGGGCGCGGCGGGCGAAGAAGCGACGCAGCGAGACCGAGCCGTGGGCCTGGCGCTCCTCGAGGAGGAGCTCGGTGATGAGGAAGCCGCTCAGGGCGAAGAAGACGAACATGGCCACCTGGCCGGCGGCGAACGGCCGGAGCAGGCCGGCGTGGGCGGCGAACACCACCAGCCAGGCGATGCCGCGGACCCCGTCGAAGGCCGGGCGGTAGCCGAGGCGGCGGCGGGGGGCGCCTGCGGCGAGGCTGCCCGTCACCGGGGCCGCCACCGCGGGGCTGCCCACCGGGGCGCACACCGGAGCGCCCACCGTGGGGCTGGCCGCCACCGGCGGGCTGCCTGCAGCGGGGCGGTCAAGCCGCGGGCGGTCGGGCGGAGCCGGGCGCAGCGGGTGGGCGGCCGTGCGCGTCGCCATGTCCAGCATCTTCCCGACCCCTCCTGAACGTAACCATAGCGTAACGTTAGGGAAAGGTGATCGCTATGGACACCGGCGAGGAGGGGCCGCCGGTGGAGCGGCGGTGGACGAGGGCCGGGCGGTGGCCCCTCGGACGCGCCACGGCCCGCCCGAGGGGGTCCCGGGCGGGCCGCGGACCGGCTGGCCCCGTGGGCAGACGGGGAGCCGGGAGCAGGGGGGTCAGACGCCGGCGAGCACCCGGGGGCGCCCGGCCGGAGCAGCCTGGCCGTCGACGACGGCAGCCCCGGTGGGGGCGGCCGGGCGGTGGGGGTGGTGGGGGGCGGATGCCGTGGCGACCGCCGTGGCGACCGGGCTGGAGGCAGCGCGACGGTCACGAGCCATGGCGACCAGGAGGGGGGCCACCGCCGCCGCCACACCGAGGACCATCAGGGGGATCGTGAGGAACAGGACCACCATCGCCATCACCTTCTTCCTTCGTTCGAGCCGGTCGTTCCGGCGACAAGGTCAGATTGGGCCGGCCCGCCGTGACCGAGCCGGAGGCTTGCTGAGGGCGGGCAGAGAGTGTGGGAGCGGCGAGCCGGACCCATGGACGGGGCGGGCGGGGCGGCGGGGCGGGGCGGCGGCCGATCGGCCCAGGTGAGGGGCAGGCGGGGTGGCGCTCGGCCGGCGGCGACGGGCCGGCCGGGGTGGGTGCGGGGGCTCAGCGGGCGTTCAGGAGCGGGAGGGCAGGCGACGGGGCGGGCTGCATGCTCCGCCACCCGGCCACCTCGGCGCAGCCGACGACCGTCCGTGCGGGGGGCGCCGCCTACCTGGCGGTGGCCGTCCGGGTGCTCATGGCCGAGCTGTTCGAGCGCGCCCGTCGTGCCGGGCCGCCCCGGGCAGGCGGCGGCGCCACCCGGTCGACCGGGGCGGCATCCTGACCAGGCTGGCCTGGCGGGCCGGCCGTCGTTTCGAGCTGGCCCCGAAGGAGTGGGCCCTGTTGGAGCTGTTCATGCGCCATCCCGACCAGCTGCTCACCCGCCCGCACATCCTGTCCCGGGTCTGGCACTACGAGCTCGACCCCGGCACGAACGCCGTCGACGTCTACGTGGGCTACCTCCGCCGCAAGCTCAACCAGCCGGGCCTCCCCCGCCCCATCCACACGGTCCGCGGCGCCGGCTACCGCCTGCGCGAGCCGTCCGGAGCTGCGCCCCGCCCTGCGTCCCGCCCTGCGCCCTGGGCTGCGTCCCGCCCTGCGCCCTGGGCTGCGTCCCGCACTGCGCCCTGGGCTGCGTCCCGCCCTGCGCCCTGGGCCCGACCGGGCAGGAGGAGGGGCCGATGAGCGAAGTCTCATGTCCGGCACATCGTGGCCTTAAGGATCGACGCCACGCTGACGATAGGCAGAGCACGAGCTCGGCAGTCGGCTGAGGTGGCAGGCGTCGGGCCAGACGAAGGGAAGCCGATGGACCAGGCGAACGTGAGCACGACGACCGCAGGGACCGCACGGGGCGCAGGGATGGCCGGGGCCGCCGGGGCGGCCTCGAGGCGCGCCAGGCGCGCCGGGCGCGCCCTCGCCCCGACCATCGGCGCCCTGGCGCTCGCCGGCGGCGCCACCGTCGCCGGGGCGCCAGCTGCCCTGGCCTCGAGCACGGCCCCGACCCACGGCACCACCACCTGCGCTGTGGCCGGCGACGAGTGCACGAACGCCGTCACCTATGCCAACACCAACGACGGCGGCGGCGCCAAGGTGCTGGCCGTCGAGGCCGATACCGAGACCCACGGCGGCTCGGCCACCCACCGGGTGTTCGACGTGCGGATGCAGACGAGCAAGGGCATCTACAGCATCCACGTCTACCGGAACGACCAGACGCCCTATGGCGACGCCGTCTGGTGGCAGACCCGTGCCGAGAGCCAGAACCCGTCCACCGGGTCCGGCGGACCGACGGGCTCCAGCGGATCGACGGGGACGGGCGGGTCGACCGGCTCCAACGGGACGGGCGGGACGGGCGGGTCGACGGGCTCAGGCGGGTCGACCGGCTCCGACGGGACGGGCGGGTCGGACGGATCGACCGGCTCAGGCGGCTCGACGGGCTCGGCCGGGACGGCCGGCTCGACGGGGACGGGCGGGTCGTCCTCGACGGACAGCCCGCAGATCACGGCCAGCGAGGCGGCGAGCGACGCCACGAGCTTCGCCACGGGCCAGGGGCTCCAGGTGCTGGGCGTCAAGCACGAGCAGGTCAAGTCGAGCGGCCCGAAGGACTACTACCAGGTCAAGCTGCAGCTCGGGTCGAACGGAAAGCGGAAGGGCACGGCGAACGTGTGGGTGGACGCCACGAGCTCGGCGGGCACCGTGACGGCCGCCTCGGGGAGCGGGCTGAGCTACCGGGACGCCACCGTGGTCTCGCCGGCCACCGCCGAGGCGAGCGCCGTGACGGCCGCAGGCGGGGGCAGCGCCTACAAGGTCAGCCTCAACGGGGGCAAGTGGCGCTGGTACTGGGTGTTCGTGCGGAACGGGTCGGCCAAGGAGAAGGTGGGGGTGGACGCCGTCACCGGGGTGGTGACCCAGGTCCGCCAGAGCTAGCCAGAGCGGGCCAGAGCTAGGCCTAGGAGGCTGTCGGCAGGGGCGGGGGGCGCTGGTGGGCCCCCCGCCCCTGCGTCGTATCGGTTGGCAGCTCGAGCGGCCCGGCGGGGGGCCGAGCAGGCCCCGCCGGGGCCGGTGGTCGGGGGGACCGGGCCGGGGTCACCAGGTGCCGAGGGGCTCGCCGCAGCGGCGGGGGTCGTAGGCGGGGAGCCGGCCGAGCTCGGTGCGGAGGG
>JAKBAA010000021.1 GCA_021809425.1 Actinomycetes bacterium
TCTGAGTAGTGCAGCGCCCAGGCGGCTGCATAGGGCAGACGCCGTGACCAGCGGTTTCGTCGGGTCTGAAACCCGACGGTCGCACAATGCTCGTGAACCCCCGCCACCAAGTACGGGCGCTTTTCGCGCCTCGTTGCGTATGCACAGGCCGCTGACCAG
This sequence comes from Actinomycetes bacterium, assembly GCA_021809425.1. GTDB lineage: Bacteria > Actinomycetota > Acidimicrobiia > Acidimicrobiales > Bog-793 > JAKBAA01. The sequence continues at coordinate 160 of JAKBAA010000021.1, forward strand.
CATGTTTGGTCGGCGGCTTCTGTGTTTCTGGGGACAGTTTGTGGGGACCTAGTCAGCCCTTGCGCATGCAGCCTATGCAAGGTGGCGCGAGCGCGAGCGGCCCGTACGCTGCGGTTTCGCGACCCAGGCGCGGGTCGGGCCACGCGTTGCATACGCATGCTCAGTGCATGCCCATGCGGCTGCCCTGATCAAAGGTCTCGGAGTCAGACCGGTCAAGGGCCTGGAGATCACCGCAGTCGCGCTGAGCTCCCCCGTGTCTGGGTTCGTCAGCCCCACAGGGCGCAGATGGGCACGGCGCGCGGATGCGGTCATCGAGATCGAACGCTCGTGGTCCAGTGTGGAGGACGATGCCGGCGGTGAAGCGGTCTTGCAGCCGATCGCGGATCCGCGAGCGGGCGAACCGAGTCGGCATCCTTATCGCGACGGCCTCGACCGCCGAACACCACGCCGGAACGCCGGTCGTCCTTGAGGCGCTCACTTCGCCGAACGGCCCCTCGCGGTCGGGCGAGCGAGGCCTGCCCAGGTCCTCGGCCTCGGCCGCCCCTGGATGCGAATCGTCTTGGACTACAACTTGGACCACAACTCGGAGGGGTTCGGTGCACGGGGAGCGACTGCGCACACGATCGACCTGGCCTGACCTGCGCCCACAGAACTCAGGAACACTCGGTGCACGGTCGAGAGGCCTTTAGCAGTGCACGCGAGGCCCGTGAGCAACGGCTGGGCGAGCCACGGCGGCGGCAACCTCAGCGGCGACCACGCCTACCTCGCGATGACATCTCCATGCGGGCACTCGCAGCACCTGCCAGCCAAGGCCTGCAAGGACCCGGTCACGGGCGAGGTCACGACGACGCGATCGACCTCGAGCATCGAGGTGCTCGTCCCCGTCCACCTCGATGTCGATGCGCCGGTCCTCGAGGAGGAGGGCCATGTCGAGGACGTAGCCCTCCACGTTCACCTTGAGGTGCGGTACGAACTCCGCCTCGTGCAACGCAGCGACGAGGCGCTCCTCGGCGACGCTGTCGATGCGCCACGGCGCTGCTTCGGGCTCGACGCCCTCGAACGCGGTCCGACGTAGCGAGGCGAGCGTCGGCACCTGGAAGTCGGTGGCTGCGCTCGGGTGTCCGACGACGACGAGCGAGCGCCGGGCCCTGCTGGCGGCGACGTTCACGAGGTTCCGCTCACGTTCGACCCAGCGCGCGCTGCGCTCGGAGATGCCGGGGGCGATCACGGTCGAGAAGACGACCACGTCTCGCTCGTCGCCTTGGAGGCGATGCGCCGCACCACAGGTGAAGCCGGCCGCACCGAGTCGCTCGCGCCCGTATCTCCTTACCGCCAGCTCGTCGATCAAGGCGGCCTGGAGGGCGAAGGGGCTGACGACGGCGACAGAGACCTCCTCGTCGAGGAGCGTCCCGAGCAGCGCGACGACGTGCTCGGCCTCGGAGCGGTTCGACGCGCTGCCGTATTGGCCGCGCTCGGCGGTCCCCTCGACGTCGATCCAGGAGAGGCCACGCGCACCAGGAGGAAGGGAGGCCACGTCGGTCAGCACCTCGAGGCGGTCGCCGTAGAAAGCGGTGTTGAACCATCGGGCGATCTGGGGGTGGCAGCGGTAGTGCTCCTCGAGAAGGCAGACCCGCTCGGGGCCGACGACGGCCTCGAAGGCGAGGTACGCAGAGCCGCTCCCGTAGTCCTGGCCGGTGGCCCGTAGCTCGTGGCGGACAAGGCCGTGCACGTCGGCGAGGCGGTTCAAGCTGTGTTCGTCGAGGCCGACGATCGGCCGCAGCTGGTTCGGGTCGCCGACGACGGCGAGGCGCTTCGCCCGGTAGGCGAGGGGGAGCACCGCGGCGAGGCTGCACTGGCTCGCCTCGTCGACGATCACGAGGTCGAACAGGCCCGGGACGAGCGGGAAGTTCGGCTTCGCGGCGAGGGCGGTGCACGACCAGCCTCGCACCCCGCGTAGCGCTGCAGCGACGAGCCGCGAGAGCCCCGGTCCGCCGCCGCGTGCCGTGTCGAGCTGCGAGACGACGCCTGCGTGTCGGGCGAGGGTGGAGGCGCAGGTCGCCGCGATAGCGCTCCTGCTGGCAGCGACCCACGCCGCCTCCGTGTCCGACAGCGCCATCGCTTCGTCGCCGATGTGTCCATCGAGCTCGGCGATCTCCGATGCGCCGTCGCGAAGGGAGCGCTCGGCCGCTGCCCAGGCGACGAGGTCGTGGACGCTCGCCGTCGGCAGTGCGCCGACTCGCTGCAGCAGGCGCCGTCGGCGCCAGCCAGCAAGCAGGCGGGCCTCGGCGGCACGGCGCGCCATGACGAGCAGCGCATCGGGGCCGGGCGCGCGCTCCGGCGGCACGCGGTCGCCCCAGGAACGCTCGGCCGCGTCCTCGCACGCACGGGAGAACCCGGTGAGGGCTGCGACGAGCGCCTGGCGCCGCTCGAGCAGGTCGAGCAGCGCCCGGCGACCCGTCGCGGCGAGGGCGAGGTCGCGCCGGGCGGCCGTCTCGTCATGCGTCGCCGCCTTTGCCTCGGCGAGGAGCGCGCCGATCGTCTCCGGGAGCGCGTCACGGAAGGCCTTGTTCCCCGTGCGGACAAGGAGCGGGCGGGCGACCGCGCTGGCGCGCTCGGTCGCCACGTCGACCGCGGCGTTGTTCGTGGAGGCGACGAGCACGGTCTCACCGTCGAGCCAGGCGTTGGCCACCGCCGCGACGACCACCTGGCTCTTGCCGGTGCCGGGCGGACCCGTCACGACCGTGAGCGGTGCGGTCCGCAGCTCGTCGACGACGCGCTCTTGGGAGCCGTTGAGCGGCAGGGGAGAGGCCGCCGGGCGCGGCGCGCCAAAGGGTGGTGGGAGCGGGTGCCAGCCGAGGAGATGGGCAGCGGCGGTCCCTCGCCAGTCGCTTCGATGCTCGAGCGCGGCCAGCTCCTCGAGGAGGCCCTTCGTCATCGCCGGGCTCTGGCTCTGCACGACGAGGGCGACGTTGTGGATCCCGGGAGCGCAAGGAAGCGTGCGTCGGAGCGAACGGGGGTCGACCGGTGGCGCGCACGCGTCGAGGACCGTGGCCAGCGCCGACGTGAGGCTCGACATCGCCCCGGCGTCACCGAAAGGCAGGCCGTCGGCGACGATGGAGGAGAGCTGCTCGGCCGTCTCCGCCTCGAGCAGCTCGCCGGCGAGAAGACCCGGGTTCAGGGAGGGCTCGTCGTCCGAAGGGCCGGTGCAGGTCGCGCCCTCCTCGGGCGGGCTCAAGTCCGTGACGAGCACCGGCACGACCCGGAGCCGTCCCGTCCGATCTGCTCGCAGGAGCACCGGCCACCCGTAGCGGAGGGTCTCGCCGGGCCGCAGACGCGAAAAGCGCGACTGCAGGTCGTCGCCGAGGGGGAGGAGGTCGCCGGTGCCGCAGACGAGGCGCTCTTCGTGAAGGGGGAGCACGCTCCAGCGCGAGCGTTCCTCGTAGCACGCGAGGTCACCGGCCGCCTCGGTGGCGACGCACGCCCGCAGGTAGGCGACGAGGCGCTGCCAGCGCTGCTGGAGCTCGCCGTCCTCGGCGCTCGGTGCGGGAGCAACCTCGGCGGTGCGCTTCGACGCGGGTCGGGAAGGGCCGCACGCAGCACAGAGGAGCGCGTGGGTCCTCGGCGACCACCATGCCGAGGTGCCCGACGGCAGGTGGATGTGACAGCAATGGCAGCTGCCGGCGTACCTGGTGCGGTCGAGCCACTTGAGTTCCCCTGGCGATGACACCGCGGCCTGTCTCGTCTTCCCGTCCCCCTGTTTGGCTGCGAGAGCCGATGACCAGCTGGGTCCGGTCAAGCGGTCGGCCCGCTCCTCCGGGGTCTAACGGCGGCCCCTGGGCGGTAGTTGAGGGGACCTACCTGGGAAAAGGTGTGTGGGACGCCTCAGGTCGTGGCGGTCGGCTGCGTTCGCCTGATCGGCGAGCCGGGACAGCGTCGATGCGGAGCGTCACTCCATAGGGCGAGGCGGCGCCTCGCTCTCCCCGCCGGCACTTGCGGCGTAGTCCAGCGCCTCCGCGATGTCCACGTCGGTCAGCTGGTGGAAGTCTTCGAGGAGCTCGTCAAGCGTCATCCCATCCAAGAGCGACGCCACGATCGTGGCCACGGGGATCCGGGTGCCGCGAATGCAAGGTGCGTCGCCCATCACGGCGTGATCAACAGAGATCCTGTCGAATGCCACGATTCGATGCTATGAGGTGCCGATGCAGGCTGAGGAACCCTGGCGCTAGGCGAGCCCAGTCGTCGGCGATGCGAGCCGTACGAGGTGCTCACCCTGTTCACACTTCGAACCTTCGGGCTGCTGGAGCGCGAGCGCACGGGGCTTGGGCTGTGGACAACCCTGGGCGCGAGCCGGCGACGCCGTGAGCTGCTGGAAGGCCGCGAAGCCCGCACTGGGGCGCAATGAAAGGAGGAACCTTCGGGATCGGTCGGGATCGTTTCGCCGAACCCCGAGGAGGCCGATGAGCGCACCGATGTCCGCGGCTTCCCATGCCCGCTTGAAGTTCCTGACGACGACGGGCTGCTGGGCTGGCGGGTCGTCGATGCCTCCGAGAGCCCGAGCGGCGCGCGTGCGGCGCCGCGCTGAGGCGGCCAGCTGGCGGCAGGCGCCCGGCGAGCGGCCGGTGATCTCCGCCACCTCGCTTTAGGGGTAGCAGAACACGTCGTGCAGGATGAACGCCACCCGCTCGGCGGGGGTCATCGACTCGAGCACGACCAGGAAGGCCATGGCGACCGACTCGTCCAGGGTTACCCGTTCCGCAGGGTCGAGCGCGGTGCGCCCCACTTGCCCACCTGGCCGTTCGCCAGGGTCGGGGGGCGGCTCGGGGATCCATTCGCCCCGGTAGCGTTCCCGCCTCGCCCGCGCCGAGCCGAGCAGATCGAGGCAGATGCGGCTGGCGACAGTGGTCAGCCAGGCGCCCGGAGATGCGATGGCGTCCTGCTGCTGGGCGGGCATGGCGTACCAACGGGCGTAGGTCTCCTGCGCCGCGTCCTGCGCGTCGGCCGTCGAGCCCAGCGGCCGGTAGGCGAGATTGACCAGCCCGCGGCGCTCGCTCGTGATCGCGCTCAGGCTCGGACCAGGCTCGCTGCCCCCTGGCCCGGATCGTTCGCTCATCGTCCACGTGCCTCCGTCGGCTCGCACCTGTTCTCACCAAGTCGACGAGCCAGGGCCTCGGAGTGCAAGGCCGGCCGACGCTCGCCCTGACACTCGGCGGGCTCGTTTCGTCGTACTGGCGGAGAAGAGCACCACGCGGCGCAGCCGAGACGGAGCCGGCCGTGCGTCAGGGATACCCCTAGGGGTGTGCTACGGTGTGAGGATGACGCCGACACGCGCTGGCCTGAGGTCCTGCTCGACGACCGCCGATCCCGACGCTGGCCCGTCGGGGTGGCCCAAGAGCCGCATCCTGTTCCTCCTGGCCGGCACCTTCACCCTTGCCGGCACGGCGCTCGCAGCCGGCGTCAGCCATTGGTTCGCGCTGCTCCCTGCCGGCGTCGGGGCCAACCAGCTGCTCTTCGTCGCGACCGGCTGGTGCCCGGCGTCGGCGCTCCTGGACCGGCTGCGGCCGGGCGTCACCAACCAAGCGCCCGCCGAGGCCTGAGGCGCCCGAAGGGCAGGCGCCGCCCGATGCGCCCCGTTGGCCCGGGCTTACCGGGCAGGAGAGGCGGCGGGCCCGTGACGCACCGGGCGGGGCGGCCGGACGACACAGCGAGCGGCCGCTAGGCCGGCGCGCCGGGCACGGTGCACCGCACCCGGCGCGCCCGACCCTCGATGCGGGCTACTTGTTGTTGTACCCGTACTGCCAGAGGATGGTCGGGTCCACCGAAACCACCGGCAGCGGGGTCGACAGCCCGGGCGCGCCGGCGTTGTGGACGTCGACGTTCTCGCCGTCGAAGGCGAACAGGAACGGCCCCCAGGCGGTCCGGGCGATGAGCTCGGCCGCCGCGTCATAGTAGGTGTGGTGGGCCTTGGCCACGGTCGAGTTGGCCGCGTCGTTGAGAGGGAACCGAGGACGCGCTTCTCGTGAACAGCCCGGCCGGCGCCTCGAAGGACTGCCCGCACGAGCTCTGGTCGTTGAACAGCTTGGCGTCGAGGACCTTGCAGTCGATGGCGTCGTGGACGGCCTGACGGGCCTTCAAGTTTGTTGAACGGTGTGCTCGCCGTGTTGAGCTGGATGTCGTAGGGCGACGTGGACGGCTCGTGGACGGTGTCGAAGTGCTTGGCGAGGGCGCTGAGGAGCTGGGGCATGGAGCTGCTCGGCGAGGTCGCGGGCCCGCCGGTGAACCGCCTGTGAGCTTCCTGGTGGCCGGCCCGGGGCTGGCTTCGGCAGGGTTTGGCGTCGTCTGGCGCGTGGTGCGTGACGCATGAGCGGCTGGGCCGGTTCGTCGGCGGGGCTCGGGCCGGCAAGCCCGCGCCGCACGGTCGAGGGGTTGCGAACTTCCGGTCGGGCAGCGTTGCTGTGGGAGAATCGGGCGATGAAGGAAGTCGCTCTGGGCGACGCCCAGAAGTCGCCGGAGGCGTCCACCTTCGCCGCTTGCGTGGCGACCATCCTGGAGCTGTCGCTCGAGGAGGTTCCCCAGCCGGCACCGGGGCAGGACCCGGCCACCGGCTGGGCCGTCTCGCGCTGGCTGGGAGGGATGGGCCTCGGTCTGGTGCCGGTTGCGGATGCCGCCACGTTCTCATGGCCAGGCCCGTGGGTGGCGCGGGTCCAGTCCGCCGAGAACGAGGAAGTTCGATTCGTCGTGATGTACGGGGTGCCCTCTGGTGTGGTCTACGACCCTGCCGGGGCTGCACAACGGGACGGCTTCATGATCATCGACGGCTACGTCATCGCGCCAGGCGATGTGGCTCTGGTGCGTCCCCCGGAGCCTCCCCTGTCCGCCGCGGCGGGAGCAGTCGAGAGCATCTGGGTGGCCTCAACCGCCGGGGATCCAGCCCGTCCGCTCCGACGGGTCCTCGCTCTGCCCGGCCTGGGCCTCGACGGTGATCGGCACGTGACCGGGACGGGAACCTTCCCCTCTTGGCTGCCTGGCAGCGCCCTCACCCTCATCGAGGCAGAGGTATGCGAGTCTTTCGACCCGCCACTACTGGCCAACGAGCACCGGCGCAACGTCGTCACCCGGGGGATCGACCTCAACCCCCTCGTTGGCCGCGACTTCAGCATCGGCGCCGTGCGCTGCCGGGGCGTGCGGCTCTGCGAGCCCTGCCGGGTCTTCGCCCGCTACGCGGGTCGGCCGGTCATCCGGCCCTTGGTGCATCGCGGCGGCCTGCGAGCAGACATCCTCGGACAAGGCGTGATCGCCGTCGGCGACGCGGTATCCGCTGCTGCCGAACGGCCGCAACGGCGCCAACCCTCAGCCTGAGCTCGCTCGTCGAGCGATCCGCTGAGCGGCCACGACGACATCCAGGAAGTCCCAGCGACCGACTCCACTGGACCGACTACCGCGAGACGTGCCGGTCAGCCGTTCCGTCCGTCGGACATGGCGGGCGCTCCAGGTGAGGGTGTCGTGACGGCGGCAACGGATCGCCGGGCGTATGCCTGGGCTGATCAACGAACGATCCGAGATCCGCTTGGCCCTGGCCAAGCCCTCGTGATTGCACTTGGCCCCTGCGCTGTTTGGCGGGTGGACAGCCTCCATCGCCTTCTCGGACCGAGATGGCTCCGCTTGCGGGCGACGGTCGTAGCGTTGCGCGAGTGCGATCGCCGTGGCTCGTGTGGTCACGGTGCGGGTGCCGGCACGGGGGCTATGGAGTCACTGGGGCCGATCTCGCCGCATCCGTTCTGGATGGGCCGGTGCGCGAAGCGTTGGTCGAGGAATGCCTGCGCCTGGTCGAGGAAGGGCGGACCGGTCTGCTGGTGGTCGAGCCCACTGTAGATGTGGAGCTCGACGGGTACCCCCCGTTGGCAGTAGGTGTACGCAAGCTCCTGGACATCCTTGGCGACCATGACGCCGTCACCGGTCGGGTCCGAGAGCCCGTTCCCGATGAACAACGGAGCAGGCGGGGTACCGGTCCGGCTCATGATGAGGTGGTCGAAGATCCGGGCGAAGACAGCCACCTTCTCGATGTCTTGGAACTGCGGCTTGAACAGCTGGGCAGTGGTGAGGCCGCCGAAGTGACCATTGCACCGAGTCTGGTTTGCGGCGACGGTGGCGATGCCGGCTGCGGTGAGGCCGCGTAGAAGGGACCAGCTGCGCCTTGGTGCTGGTGAGCATGGCCGGTCTCCTTTCGCGATGGGAAGTGCTCGGGGGGGGGCGATGTGGTGGTGTCGAGCCGCCGGCTGACGACCTCGACGGGGTGGATGCGGATGATCGCCCCGAGCGGCTCGCCGCCAGCGCCTTTGGCCTCGGTGAGGGCCTCGGCGTCGCCGGCGACCATGACCGCCCGCGGCCGCCACGGGGGCAAGACGACGACGGGTGGGTGAGCGCCGCGGCGGGGTGGAGGAGGTGCATCATGTCGCCGGCCCGACTCCCGCCCTACCCGGGCTCCAAGGCGATCGCCGCAGGCACCATGCCGGCGCTGGATCGCCAGCGCTTCGGCGTGGCCGACGTGCGTGACGTGGCCGACGCCCATCTCGGTGTGGCGGCGCGTCCCCTGCTCGGCCACCGGTCCGCTCCTATTGCCCGCCGGAGCCGGATGCTTGCATCTGTTCGAGCAGCTCTTGGGTCTCTGCAAGGGAGGCGGTGATGATGCGCTTGGCCACCTCGAGGAGCTCGAACAGCATGGGCTCGCCGACGGAGTAGTACACGTTCGAGCCGACCTTGCGAGATTGGATGAGGTTGGCTCGACGCATGAGGCCGAGCTGCTGGGAAAGGTGCGAGGGTTCGATGCCGACCTCGGGGATCAGCTCGCTGACGGGTCGCTCGCCGACGCGCAGGACCTCCAGGATCCGGATTCGGGCCGGGTGGCCGAGGGTCTTGAAGAACTCGGCCTTGACTTTGTAGATCGGCGTCGTCATGCTCAGCGGTTCCTCGGGGACGGATTGGCGCTCTCGTTACGGCATCGGGCGCGGGCTCGGCGCCCATCGGCGGACAGCTGACCGGCCTACCTCAACGTTACATGAACTGATGAATCTGGCATCTGCCGGGTGCTCACAGATCGTTGCCGGCGTAGGAGAGGTTGAAGCTCTTGTTGGCCAGGGGGAAGTCCGGGACGATCGTGTCGGCGAGCGCGACGGACAGGGCGGGCCAGTTGAGGAACGAGGGGTCCACGACCTTGACCCGGCGCAGGCGCCGGCGCCCGTCGACCTCCACGCGGTGGACGACGACCCCCCGCCACCCTTCGCAGATGCCGACCCCGGCGCTCCCCGGCCCGTCGGTGGCAGTGGTCTCGGAGGATCCGACGGCGTGGAGGTCGCCGGCGCGGGGGACGAGGTCGGCGAGGATCGCGAGGGAGGAGCGGACCTCGTCGATGCGCACCAGGTAGCGGCCCAGGACGTCGCCTGAGGCCCGGCGCGCCGGCGACAGCAGCGGGCCCAGGTCGATGAAGGGATGGGAGCGGCGAGCGTCGAAGGCCACGCCGGCTGCTCGCGCGACGACGCCGACAACCCCGAGGGCGCGGGCGTGCGCCTCGTCGAGGACGGCCGTCCCGGCGAAGCGCTCCATGACGAGCGCATTCGAGCTCGCCAGCTCGACCAGCTCCTCGAAGCGGTGCGAGACCTCGGCGAGCTCGGCCGGGCGGGGAAGGCGGTCGACGCGGGCGCCGCCGGGCACGACACCGTTGCGCAGCAGCCGGTGACCGGTGACCTCCCGGTTGAGCTGCAGCAGCCGTTCGCGAAGCGACAGCGCCCAGGCGTGGGCGATCCCGAACCCGACGTCGTTGCAGAGCGCTCCGATGTCGGCGACATGGTTGTAGAGGCGCTCGAGCTCCAAGAGGACGGCGCGCAGGACGTGGGCATGGTCGGACACTGGCATTGCGCAGGCGGCCTCGACCGCCTGGCAGTAGGCGAGGGCATGGCCGACGGCCGTGTCGCCCGAGATCCGCTCGGCGATCTCGAGCCCGGCGGCGACGTCCTTGCCCTCGAAGAGCCGTTCGATGCCCTTGTGGACGAACCACAGCCGTGCCTTCATGCGAAGGATCGTCTCGCCGACGACCCAGAAGCGGAAGTGGCCGGGCTCGATGAGCCCGGCGTGCACCGGTCCGACGGGGATCTCGTAGACGCCGGGGCCGTCGACCGGCACGAAGGGGAACGACCCGGCACCGGTGACCATCTCGGGGGGATCGCCCGATCCCTGGCGCATCGGGTGCCAGCCGGCGGGCCAATGCTGGTGCAGCACCAGCCGGCGGAGCTGCGGGTGGCCGAGCGGCTCGATGCCGAACAGGTCGGCCAGCTCGCGTTCGAACCGGCTCGCCGGGAACGAGAGCGCAGCCAAGGTCGGCACGTGCGGTCGGTTGTGGTCGAGGGGGACGTGCAGCTCCACGCGAGTGTCAGGGGGACCGGAGGTGAACAGGTAGGTGGCGCGCAGCGACCCGCCGTCGTCGTGGCCCGATACCAGCGCGAGGCGCATGCCGTCGGCGAAGAGCGCCTGGGCGGCGTCGACGAGGTCGTCAGGGGCAACGATGCTCGCCGGCGCCGACCGGCCGGATCGCGCGTGCCCCACCGACGGGGTCACGGCGTCACCACGCGGGCTGCCGCCTGGAGGAGGCCGGACAGTGGCCATGCGAGCACCCCGATCAGCCCACAGGCGACGAGGCCGACGACGAGCGGCGCGGCCACCCATGCGGGGGGCGACGCCGAGGCGTCGGTGGTGCTCGGCGCGCCGAGGAGCATGTGGCGAGCGTGGCCGGTGACGGCGACGAAGATGACCACCATGACGGCCAGCGCACAGACGGCGGCCCAGCCGAGCCCGACTTGGAACTCGGCGCGCGCCATGAGCAGCTCGCTGGAGAACAGGCTGAACGGTGGGAGCCCCAGCAGGGCGACCAGACCGACCCCGAACACCCCCCCGAGGGTGGGTCGTCGGGCGAGGAGGGCGTGGACGCCGTCGATCCGGCTGGTGCCCTCGGCGGCCATGATCTCGCCCGAGGTGAGGAACAGGACGCTCTTGGCAAGACCATGGCCCAAGATGTGGAGCAGGACGGCGGCGATGGCGAGCGGGATGCCCGCCGCGGCGCCGAGGGCGATGAGGCCCATGTGCTCGATGCTGTGGTAGGCCAGCATTCGCTTGTAGTCGCGCTGGGTGAGCAGGAGCGAGGCGGCGACGGCCAGGGACGAGAGCGCCACGACGACGAGCAGCGTGCGGGAGAAGCCGGGGCCGAGGGCGGCGTCGGTGACCGCCTTGAAGCGCAAGATGGCGTAGAAGGCCACGGTGAGCAGCACGCCGGACATGAGGGCGGAGACGGGTGCAGGGGCCTGGCTATGGGCGTCGGGCAGCCAGCTGTGGAGCGGCACCAGGCCGACCTTGGTGCCGTAGCCGAGCACGATCAGGGCGAAGCCGAGCCGGAGGACGGGCGGGTCGAGGTGCCGGGCGCGGGACACGAGCGAGGTCCAGTCGAGAGCGCTCGACGAATGGCCTCCGGCGTGCAGCGCGCAGAGGTAGACGAGCACGGTGCCGAAGAACGCCAACGCGATCCCGACCGAGCAGATCACCAGGTACTTCCACGAGGCCTCCAGGGCGCCCCTCGTCTGGCGGTGCCCGACGAGGAAGACGGTCACGATGGTGGTCGCCTCGACGGCCACCCACAGCACGCCGACGTTGGCGGCCAAGACGGCGAGCAGCATGGCGGCCACGAAGACCTGGACGAGCACCCCGTAGGCGGTGGCACGACGCGGGGTGCACCGTCCGTCGGCCACCTCGAGCGCCATGGTCCGCACCCCGAGCCATGACGCCAGCACGGTGATCGCCCCGACGACCACCACCATGAACGCGCTGAGCGCGTCGGCTCGCAGCACCCCGTCGGCTCCGGTCAGCGGACCGCTCCGGACCACGTGCACGGCGAGCCACACCCCGAGGGCCAGCATGGCGCCGTTCGTCGCCACGGCCGCCCAGCCCGCTGCCCGGTGCCGGCACGACGCGACGGTGGCGCCACCGAGCAGCGGGAGGGCGAGGATCATGTCGAGCACCATCAGTCGTGCAGCTCCCGCAGCTCGTCGAGGTCGAGATCGCCGAACTCGGACCGGAGGCGCTGGGCGAGCACCATCAGGACGACGACGCCCAAGAGCGCGTCGAGGGAGACGCCGAGCTCGATGAGGAACGGGACACCGGCGGTGCAAAGGAACGCCACCAGGGCGACACCGTTGTCGACGAGGAGAAGGCCCACCACCTGGAAGACGGGGCGCCGCCGCGAGACGAGGACCAGGAAGCCGACCAGCAGGGTCGCGACGCCGACGGGGACGAGGCCACCGCCCGTCGCACCCACGAAGGTGGCGACCCCGCGGGCGGCGGCAAACGCCACCACGATGAGCGCCGCGGAGGCGACGAGCGAGGCGGGAACGTTGACGAGGGGCCGGCGCTCCCTGTCGGGGGCGTCCCCGGCTGCCCTGCCGATGAGCATCGGGATGGCGATGCCCTTGACGGCGAGCTCGACGCCTGCGGTGGCCACCAAGCCGGCGTCTCCCACGTGGAGGCCGAGGGTCATGGCGACGCAGCCGAGGGCGACACCCTGGGTGGCCACCACGGCGAGCACGGAGCGCACCGAGCGCACCCACAGCACGACGACCGCGCAGATGAGCACGGCGCCCGCCGCCAGAGTGAGGGCGGTGGCGTACGTGCTGGTCACGGGACCACCAAGGCGGAGACCACGGCCAGCACGGCCAGCACGAACGCCCCGGCCAGCAGCTCCGGCACCCGGAAGAGGCGAAGCTTGGCCACGGCGACCTCGAAGACGGCCAACGCGACACCGAGGGCCGCCACCTTCGCCGCGATGGCCACCACCGCGACCACGACGTGCCCGATGCCGGGACCGGTGGCCACCCCCCAGGGGACGAACAGGTCGGCGAAGAGGGCCAGCAGGACGGCCAGGCGCATGGACTCGCCCAGCTTGACGAGGGCCAGGTCCGCGCCGGCGTACTCGAGGACCATCGCCTCGTGGATCATCGTCAGCTCGAGGTGGGTGCTCGGGTTGTCGACGGGGAGCCGGCCGCTCTCGGCCACGATCACGATCAGGAACGCCACCAGGGAGAGCAAGCGTTGGGGGGTGGCCAGCCAGGCGGGATGGGTGAGCGAGCGGGCGACGATGGTGGGCACGTTGGAGGAGTGGGCGGGGACCGAGAGGGCGAGCACGGCGACGAGGAGCGCCGGCTCGGACAACGCCCCGATGGTCATGGCCCGGCTGGCCCCCATGCCCCCGAAGGCGGTGCCGGTGTCGAGGGCGCCCAGGGCGAGGGCGACCGAGCCGACCAACAGGAGGTAGACGAGGGCGAAGAGGTCGGCGGACCAGCCGAATGCAGGGTCGGTGGCGAGCAGCGGGGCGACCAGGGCGATCACGAGCGTCGTCGCGACGAGGACGACGGGCACGGCAGAGAAGATCCAGCTGGCCTGGTCGGGTCGGGTGCGTTCCCGGCGGGCCAGCTTGCGCAGGTCGAGCAACGGCTGGTGGACGGGCGGCCCGACCCGGCCCTCCAAGCGGCAACGCACCTTGCGCATCAACCCGACGAGGAGTGGCCCGCCGACCACGACGCCGAGCACCTGGAGAACCGAGATCGCCGCCACCGCCCCCACCGGCCAGGCTCCGGTCATCCGAGGACCACCAGCACCACGACCAGGGCGACCAGGCCGAAGGCCAGGTAGCGGTGCACGCTGCCGTTGGGGACCCGGCGGGCGACGCCTCCCCACCACGCCAGGCCCGACGCCGCGTGGCGGTAGCCGTGCCGCTCGAAGGCGTCGTCGAGCGACGTGTGGAACGTGGCCGCCTCGACGTAATACCGGGACTCGGCGACGTGACTGACGTCGAGATCGTGGGCCGGGGTCAAGACGTCCTCGAACACCCGGGTGAGCGGCTCCCCGAACGAGGTGGCGGTGTACTGCATCCGGGCCGTCTGCAGCTCCCTCCCGCACCCCCACGCCTCGGTCCGCCGTACCGCCGCACGCTGCAAGGCCCACCGGGTCCCGGCCACGAGCACGACCGCCACGAGCAGCCCGATGGCCAGCAGGCCGGGGGCGAGCGCGCCGCGCGCCCCGAGGAGCCCGAACTGCCAACCGCGGACCAGTGGGTCCGGGAGCTGGCTGCCGGTGACGGTCCGGGCGGCCTCGAGCACGCTCGGGAGGACGAGCAGGGGGGCCACCCCGAGCACGAGGCACAGCGTGGCCAGGACGCCGCCGCCGACCCACATCGACGGGCGGACCTCGCTCGCCTCCGCCGCCGGTGCGCCACGGGGCTGGCCCAGCAGCCCGATCCCGGCCGCCTTGACGAAGGTCAGGGCGGTCAGGCCACCGGTGAGGGCGAGCACCCCGACCCCGACGGGAAGCACGATCGCCAGCCACGGGTCGGACGAGGGAAGACCGTGCAGGAGGGCTTGGAGCAGCAGCCACTCGCTCACGAACCCGCACAGCGGCGGCAGGGCGGCGATCGCACCCGCTCCCACCAAGAACAGCGAGCCGGTGACCGGCAGGCGCTGGAGCAACCCCCCGAGCCGATCGAGGTCCCTCGTGCCGGTCGCTTGCTGGATAGCGCCGGCCGACAGGAACAGGGACCCCTTGAACACGGCGTGGAAGACCACGTGCAGCAGCGCTGCCACGAGCGCCACGAGCGCCAGCGACGGGTGACCGGTCGAGGCGAACAGGCCGGAGACGCCGACCCCGAGCAGCACGAGCCCCATGTTGTCGGTCGTCGAATAGGCCAACAGCCGCTTCAGATCGGTGCTCGTGGCCGCGTGCAGCGAGCCGAACAGCGCCGACAGCGCGCCGAGCCCCATGACCAGCAGCCACCACCATGCCGGGCCGCCCCCGAGCAGCCCGTCACCCACCCGGACGATGCCGTAGATGCCGAGGTTCACCATCGCCGCCGACATGAGGGCGGAGACCGGACCGGGGGCTTCGGGGTGGGCTCGCGGCAGCCAGACGTGCAACGGCACCATCCCGGCCTTCGAGCCGAAGCCGACCACGGCCAGCACGAAGGCGAGGCTGCGCACCCAGGCCGGCAGGCCGGCCGACCGTGCGGTGATGGCGGCGAACGACTGGCTGCCGGCGTGGGTCGCCAACAGGACCAACCCGGCGAGGAGCGCGGCGGCGCCGAGCTGGGTCATCACTGCGTACCACTGGCCGGCCACGGCCACCTCGGGCCGACGCCGGTGGTCGACGAGCACCAGCAGCAGCGAGCTGACGGCCATCAGCTCCCAGACGAACAAGAACGTGGTGACGTTGGCGGCGGCGGGGACCAGCAGGAGGGCGGTGACGAACAGCGGCAGGACGCAGGAGGCCGTCCGGCTGGAGAGCCCGTGGCCGTCGTAGCCGAGCCGGAAGACCATGGCGCAGACCGCCACCACCGCCGAGACGGCCACGAACAGGGCGCCGAAGCGGTCGAGGGCGAGCGAGAGCCCGCCGAGTGGCAACAGCCGTCCGGTGTGCACCACGGCGGCTCGGCCGCTGCTGAGCACGCCGAGCGCCATCGCCAACCCACACCCGCAGGCGGCGGCGGTCAGCGCCGAGACGAGCGGGGTACGGAGCCGCTCGGGTGCGGCCGCCCCGGCTGCCGCAGCAGCCAGCCCGATCAGCGTGGTGGCGACGAGCAGGTCCGCGGTCACGTGCCGGCCAGGCCCCGCAACGCCGAGATGATCGTTGCCGGGTCCGGCGGGCAGCCGGGGATCTCGAGGTCGACCGGCACGACGTCGGCGACTGCGCCCTCGACGCCGTAGGCGCCGACGAACACGCCGCAGTCGCGAGCGCAGTCACCGACGGCGACCACGACCCGGGGTCGCGGCACGGCCTCCCAGGTCTTGCGGAGCGGGTCGGCCATGTTGCGGGTGACCGGTCCGGTTACGAGCAGCCCGTCGACGTGGCGAGGGGAGGCCTCGAGGCGGATCCCGAACCGCTCGGCGTCGTAGACCGGCGAGGACATCGAGGCGATCTCGAGCTCGCAGCCGTTGCACGACCCGGCATCGACATGGCGAAGCTGCAGCGAGCCGCGATGCCGCCCGGCCGCATCCTGCACCGTCGCCGAGCATGCCTCGGGACGGGCGACGGCAACTGGGTCCGCGCGTCGTCGAAGTGCCGACAGAGGAAGCCGCATAGTTGACGGAAATATCAATCGATGATTATCTACGTTGTCAAATCACCATATGCTGCGGCTGGCCTGCCGGACCGGCGCACTTCCGCTAGAGGCGAGCGCCGAAGCCACCCCTTCGTGACGGCCGGCAAGTCCGTCGTTCACGTGACCGGGCCAGCTGGTCACGGCAAGGCCAACGTGGGCGCACGGTCCATCCCACCGCGGACGTGCTCACGACGTAGCCGACGAGGTGGCGCCGCCGAGGAGCTGTTGGAGCACCCTGTCCTGGGCAAGGAGGTGCTCCTGGAGCTTGACGACCTCGTGGAGCACCGCGTCGGCGTCGGTGTAGGTGGCCTCGGCGCGCTTGTCGGCGGCGGCGGCGAGCACGTTCTGGCCGACGATGATCACCGAGAGGAGGACCAGCTGGAGGAAGGTCTGTGACACCCAGGACACGAGCGTGACGGCGTTGTGCGAGCTGACGGCCGCGGGGAAGCTCACCAAGGCCAGCGCGGCGAAGGCGTAGGCGCACCACATGGTGCCGACTCCGTTGGTTACCTTGACGGCGAACCACGAGTTGAACCGGGCGACCGGGTTGTCGTGGGGGAGCTGGTCGCTCACCCTCACCGGTCGTGGCGGTTGGTCCAGCTTCTCCTTGGTTCGGTGGTGGGGGACGTAGTCGTAGATCGAGTGGACAGGCATCGAGAATGCCTCCTCGGGTAGGTCGGACAGTGTGCCCAGTCTCGTCGCTCCGCCAGATCGAGCTCGCGGGAGGCCGGCGAGACGGGGAGACGCGCGGATGTCGCGCCGCAGTTGGGCACCGACCGTCCGGAGCGGGCCGGGTGCATCGCAACCGGAGGGTCGAGTGAGCCCAAGAGACGGGCCGACGGGCCCGGCCGGAGGGCGGGGAGCCGATGGAGCACAGGGACCGATCCGGAGATTCCCGGCCGGGCAGGGAGGGCGCGATGGGGGGCGAGCGCGGCGACGGAACCGATGCCGAGCACGCAGAGGAGATCACGAGCCTCCAGGGGATCCCTGCCCTCTCGCTCGACGCGATCAGCTCCGTGGCCTACGGGCCCGAGGCGATGCTGGTGGTGCTGGCGAGCGCCGGGTCCGGCGCCCTGGCCAAGATCGAGCCGATCACCGTGGCGATCGTGGCGCTGCTCGTGATCCTTGTGTTCTCGTACCGCCAGGTGATCCGGGCCTACCCCGACGGGGGCGGCTGCTACGCCGTGTCCAAGGCCAATCTCGGCCGCCGGGCGAGCCTGCTGGCCGGGGCGGCGCTCATCGTCGACTACGTGCTCACCGTGGCGGTGTCGATCGCCGCGGGAGTTGCCGCCTTGGTCTCGGCGTTCCCGAGCCTCACCCCCGACAGCCTCCCGATCGCCCTCGGTGTGCTCGGTGTGCTGACCGCCCTCAACCTACGGGGGTTGGCCACCAGCGCACGGGCGCTGCTCCTGCCGACGGCGGTGTTCGTCGCCGGGATCTACGTGGTGATCGTCGCCGGGCTGCTCCGTTCACGACCCGTTCCGGCGGCGGGGATCCACGTGGCGGTCCCCACGGCCGCCGCCGCCGTGGGCGTGCTGCTCATCCTGAAGGCGTTCGCGGCAGGCTGCAGCGCCCTGACCGGGGTGGAGGCCATCGCCAACGACGTGCCCATCTTCCGGGCGCCCAAGGTGCGCCGGGCGATGCGCACCGAGTTGCTCCTCGGGGGGATCCTCGGCACGATGCTGCTCGGCCTGTCCGTGCTCACGGTCCGCTTCCACATCGCCCCCGAGGCCTCCCAGACGGTCCTCAGCCAGATCACCGGGGCATCGGTCGGACGGGGGGCCATGTACTACGTGGTCGACCTCTCGACCACCGCCATCCTGGCCATCGCCGCCAACACCTCCTTCGGGGGCCTGCCGGTGCTCGCCAGCCTGCTCGCCCGGGACAACCTGCTGCCCCATGTCTTCGGCCTGCGAGGCGATCGGCCCGTCTACCGCTACGGGGTGGTGGCCCTGGCCGTGCTGGCCGGGGTGCTGCTCGTCGCGGTCGACGCCAACACCAACGCCCTCATCCCGCTCTTCGCCATCGGGGTGTTCACCGGCTTCACCCTCTCCCAGACCGGCCTCGTGCGCCACTGGCACCACGACCGGCCGAGGCACTGGTGGGCCCGGGCCGGTCTCAACGGCGTCGGGGCAGCGATGACCGCGGTGGCGACCATCATCTTCGTCGTCACCAAATTCGCCGCCGGCGCCTGGGTGGTGGTGATCGCCATCCCTGCGTTGATGCTGCTCTTCTCACGTATCGACGCCTACTACCGTGATGTCGCCGCCGAGATCGGCCTCGGCACGCTCCCTCCCGCCCCGGCCGGCGAGCGGAGCCTCGTGGTCGTGGCCGTCACCGCGGTCTCCCGGATGACCGCCGCTGCGCTCACCACGGCGCTCTCGCTGGGCGACGAGGTCGTAGCGGTCAGCGTGCAGTTCGACGATGAACGGGCGGCTTCGCTCCGAGCCGGCTGGGACCGTTGGGACAACGGGATCCCGCTCACGGTCCTCCGCACGAGCAGTCGGTCGGTCACCAAGCCGATGGTCGCCTACCTGGACGATCTCGACCGGCTCCGCCACACGCAGCTCCTCGTCCTCATCCCCGAGGTCGAGCCGAAGAAGTGGCGCCACCAGCTCCTCCAGAACCAGCGGGGCATCATCCTCGCCAATGCCCTGCGCCGCCACAGCGACGTCAACATCCTTCGAATGGCCTTCCGCCTCTCGGATGCCTAGCGGTTCAGGGCTCAGCGGCTCAGCGGCTCAGCGGCTCAGCGGCTCAGCGCTCAGCGGCTCAGGGCTCAGCGGCCCGGACGTGGCGGTGCCGGCCGGTCCGGGCTGCCGTGTCCCGTTCGCGACCCGTCACCTCGTCGCGCGCCGCCGGCATCCGGACCCGTTGCCCCTCGAGGGGGACGCCCTCGGCGGCAAGGCGGCGGGCCTGGTCAGCCTCGTGGCCGGACGCCAGCCGACCGTCGGCGTAGGTCACCCGCCACCACGGCAACCCGTGGCTCGACGCCAGCACCGCCCCGACCGCCCGGGCCGCCCCCGGAGATCCGGCGTCGGCAGCGATGTCGCCGTAGGAGCACACCTCGCCCGGCTTCAGCCGGGCGACGGTCTCCTCGACCCGGGCTCGGAAGTCGGCCCGTGCCGGCTGGTGTGAACGAGCTCGCGTGATGGCCGGAAGTGTATGCCGGGGACGCCGTGACGGCAGGTGCCGCCAGGTGGCTACCCTGCTCCACGAACCGGGACCCGAACGCGGTCGGCCCATCGACAGGAGCGGCAAGGCGAAGCTCGCGGAGCAACGCTCCCTCGCCGGCCCGGATCCGGCCGCAGGGCGAAGGACGAGGGGCTCGTCGAGATCGCCCGTCGAGCCGGCGCTACGGAAACGCTCCGGTCGCTCGGGACGGGCGCGATCGCGCGGCTCGGCCAGCGGCTCGTTCGCCGTCGAGCACACCCGTCCCCACGTCGGTCTCCTGCGGCTGCCGTCGCAGGTGGCGAGCGGAGCGCTGCGGCGCGTCGGCGGCGATGCCTCGGAGGTAGCGGTCGAGCAGGCGCCGGCAGGTCGCATCCCAGTGCCGGTCGGGTGGGCGGGGCTGGGCGAGCATCGAGCCGAAGGCGACGATGTCGCCCGGGGTGATGTCATGGCTGATCACGCCGGCTCCGACCCCGCGGTCGAGGATCCGCCGGATGGCACGGTGCACCTCGGTGCGCACGGCGCGGGTGGCCCGCGACGTGAGCGGGGGCCCGCCGTGCAGGGGCAGGACCAGCTCGTTGCGTTGGCTGATCGCAGCCTCGACGAACAGGCGCAGGCATCCGACGGGGTCCGCTCCGGCCCGTTCCGCGGCGAGGGCATTGGCGAGGACCCGCACGAACGAGCGGTGGGTGAGCTCGGCGAGCAGGGCCTCGCGGGTCGGGAAGTGCCGGTACAGCGTGCCCACCCCGACACCGGCCTCGGCGGCGATGCGGCCCATCGGCACCCCGAGGCCGTCGCGGTGCACCGCCACGGTGGCGGCCCTCAGCAGGCGCTCCTCGTTGCGCGCCGCATCGCGGCGCTGCTCTCGTGAGCGGCTCTCCGGGGAACTGGTGCCGGGCACGCGTCCATTGAACCGCGTCCGTGCGCTCGGTACACTCCGAAACGGAGACAATCGTCCACTTAGCTGAGCTCGCTCAGAGTGAGAGGTAGCATGGCGATCCCGCCCGACGACCTATCCCGCAAGCTCACCGTCGCCCGCCCGGACCTCGACGATGGCCTGCCCCACATCGGCCTGGTGGGCGACACATACACGATCCTCGTGTCCGGCGACGACACGGCTGGCAAGTACACGCTCATCGACATGCACGTGCCGCCGGGTGGAGGACCGCCCGTGCACCGCCACGACTTCGAGGAGATGTTCACCGTCCTCGAAGGCACGGTGGAGGTGACCTTCCGCGACGAGACGATCGTGGCGAACGCCGGCGAGACGATCAACGTGCCGGCGAACGCACCGCACGGCTTCGCCAACGTCGGCGGCGACGCCTCGCGTCTGCTGTGCCTGTGCGCACCGGCCGGCCAGGACGAGTTCTTCGCCCTCGTCGGCCAGCCGGTCGCACGCCGCACCGAGGCAGCGGCTCCGCTGCACGGCGAGGCACAGCAGAGGTTCCTCGCCAGAGCGAAGGAGCTGGCACCCCGCTATCGGACAGAGCTGCTGCCCCCTCCAGGAGACCCGGCGCCATGACCTTCGACCTCGACGCAGCGTTCGCCGCCACGCTGCAAGCCATCGCCGCCGAGCGCGGCCCAATGCCACCACCGCCCAGGGGCGGCTCCTCGCTCATGTGGCGGCCTGCCGGGCCGGCCCGGCTGGTCCGGCAGGGACCGCCGCGCGGTCGTCCCGTTCGGGAAGTGGCACGCGGCGGAACCACATCCAGAGGCCGACGTCGTAGACGCCCTTCAGCACCCCGGAGATGAGAAAGGGCGCGCCGAGGGACAGGCTCTGCGCGGCGCCCGCGAGCAGGGGGCCGAGCGGGCGGGCCAGCAGCCGGGCCAGGCCGGTCGTGCTGGCGGCCTGTGTCCGGTCGCCGGCCGGGACGAGGGCCATCACGTAGGCGTTGCGCGTCGGGACGTCCATCTGGGACAAGCAGGCGCGGAGGCAAAGCAGCGCGGCAGCGACCGGCAGGCTCGGGGCGAAGGCGATGGCGGCGAGGAACCCGTTCGAGGGCAGATGCGTGAACACCATCGTCCTCAGCAGCCCGAACCGCTCGCCCAGGCGACCGGCCACCACCATCGAGACCGTCTGGAGCACGCCGAGCCCGAGGAAGATCGCCCCGATCGACAGGGTGCTCGCGTCGAAGCGGGCGGCCAGCCAGTAGGCGACGAATGCTTGCACCGTGAAGCCGGCGCCGAACGAGTCGAGGGCGAACAGCGCCGAGAGGCGGTGCACCACCCGCCGGGTCCTACCGTCACTGGGCCGGTCGGCGGCGACCGCCGCGGGCGAGCCGCCCGTGAGGTCGACCGCGACGTGCTCGACCCGGCCGGACAGCCCCCAGGCGCATCCCGCCCCGACCAGGGCGAGCAGGACGATCGGCAGGAAGCTCGACTGGCCGGTCGCGCCCGGACCGGCCAGCTGGAGCAGACCGGCACCGAGCGCACCCAGCGCACCTGCCGCCGTTCCGACCGCCCCGTAGTGGCTGAACGTGCGCAGCCGACGCCCCTCGGCGACGGTAGCGGTGAGCATGACCTGCTCCAGCGCGCCGAAGGGGCCCGAGTCGTTGATCTCGCCCGACAGGGCTCCGGTAAGGCCGACGAGGACGAGCAACCACCACCACGGGGAGAGGACGAGGGCCAGGCCGGCCGCCGACTGGGCAAGGTAGCCGGTGAGGTAGCAGCGCCGCCGGCCGGCGCCGTCGGCCCAGCGCCGCACCCCCAGCAAGGCGAACGTCGCACCGCCGAGGACGGCCCCGAGGACGAGGCCCACCTCGATGCCCGAACGTCCCTGGCGGTGCAGCTCGACGCCGAGGATCACGGCGAAGTACCCCGAGGCCAGCCCCCGAGCACCTCGGGCGACGAGGATCCGGCGGAGGTCCCCGCCCTGCCCGGAGCGGCCGCGCGCCGCGATCCCTGCCAATCCCACGCCTGCCGTCCTCCCCTGTGCCGCCGCGGGTCGACGGTCTTCGTAATGTAACCATGGTTGCACCGGCGGACAAGGACCAAGCTAGGCTCGGCGAATGGCCGGCGAGCGCTCGTGGGTGATGCTCGTCTACCACCTCCCCCGAGAGCCTTCGACGCCTCGCATCGGGCTGTGGCGTCGACTTCGCCAGCTGGGAGCCGTCCGGCTCGTGGACGGTGTGGCGATGCTCCCGCACACCGAGCGCACCGAGGAGCAGCTGGAGTGGCTGGCGGCCGGCATCGCCGAGGTGGGCGGCGAAGCCAGCGTCTGGACCTGCCGTTCGACCACGACCGAGGCCTCGTCGCTGCTGCTGGAGCGAATGGGCGACGAGCGGACGACCGAGTACGAGGCGCTCGTCGGCGAGGCCGGCGAGGCGGCGAGGGCCACCGGCGTGGCGCGCGAGCGAGAGCTGTCGAGGCTCCGCAGGCAGCTGGAGCAGGTCCGGCAGCGCGACTACGTCGCGCCGCCGGCGCGCGACCGGGCTGTGCGAGCGATCGAGGCGCTCGCCTCCCATCCGGGCAGGCGGCAAGCGCCGAGCCCTACGGGATCGGCCTCCACCGGGCCCGAGCGCGCCTGATGCGCTGGGTGACCCGGGCCAACTGCCATATCGATCGCGTCGCCTGCGCCTGGCTCATCCGCCGGTTCGTCGATGTCGAGGCGGAGTTCGCCTTCGTCGAGGACCGCTCGGCGCTTCCGACCCAGGCGATCGCGTTCGACATCCCCGGGGTGGAGCTCTCCCACCACGGGCCCGACTGCACCTTCGAGACGATGCTGCGCCACTACCGGCTGGACGACCCCGTACTGTGGGACGTCGCGAGGATCGTCCACGAGGCCGATCTGGCCGACTCGCGCTTCGACGCCCCAGAGGCGCCGGGCCTCGACGCCGTGACGCGGGGCCTGTCGTTCATCCTCGACGACCCCGACCTCGTCAGGATCGGGGCCGTCGTGTTCGACGGCCTCTACGAGTACCGCCGGCGGTCGCTGCTGCTCGGCCACGACCCCTCCTGACCGGGGGCGCCCGGTGCACGGTGCTGATCCACGGTGCCGGTGCCGGTGCAGGCGGCGCGCCGGTCCGCCGCCACGCCTGTCACGCGACGGCCGCAGCGAACGCGCTGTACCGAGGTGGCCGTCTGGCTCTCCCAGCGGACGAGCTCCGGGGAGAGGGCGGCGTCCCGATAACGGGTGGTGGGAGAGAAGCCGCCTCGTGACTTGTCGAGGGTGAACGCAAGCACGTCGGCCGGCACCGACGCCTCGTGCCACACGCCGCTCTGCCACGCCGGCGGGGCAAGGCCGCCGGCACCGGCGCCGAGGGCGGCGAGCACCTCGATCCGGGTGTAGCGGGCGTGGACCCGCAGTGGCACGTCGACGAGTGCCGGGCCCAGGTCGGCGCCGAGGTGGCTCAGGCGCGCCGCGAGCAGGCCGAGCAGCTCCCGCGCCTCGGCGCGCACCTGCGGGTGCGCCCATACCTGCGTCAGGCCTGCTTCGAGCGGGGAGGCGGCCGGCATGGTCGAGAGCGACCCGAACAACATGCGGGCCAGCCGCCGATCGCGTGGCGCGAGCGACGCGAGGTCCGGTGGCGCAGCGCCCTCGAGCAGCGAGCGGTAGGCGGCGATCCGGTCCGGATCGTCCACGTGGCCGAGCCGCCCGACCGCGCGCAGGAGGGCGGCGTCGTCCTCGCCGCCGCCCGGCACCGCAAGCCCGGCCGCCGCGCGCAGCGCCGTCCAGGAGCGACCGGTGGCGTAGACGTCTTCCAGGTCGAGGCCCGTCTCGTCGAGGAACGTGGCCAGGTCGACGTCGCCGAGCGAGCGGAGGTCCGCTACCCGGGCCGGCCAGGTCGACGGCAGGGACTCGCGGATCGAGCGGAGGACCACCTGTTGGGCGACGGGGTCGAGGTCGGCCGAGCAGCCGGCGGGCAGGAAGGGGAACCCGCCCTCGATCGCCCGCTGCGCCCGGGTCCGGCTGATCCCGCCGAGCATCGCCCGGTACTTGCGGTCGTAGCGGAACTCGCGACGCTGGTTGCCGACGAAGTCGAGGACCGTGCACACCGCCTTGCCGTCCGCCCTTCGAAGGCCGCGTCCCAGCTGCTGGAGGAACAGCGTGCCGCTCTCGGTCGGCCGGAGCATCAGGAGGGTGTCCACCTCGGGGACGTCGATGCCTTCGTTGAGCAGGTCCACGGCGAAGACCACCGACAGGTTGCCCGAGGCGAGGTCGCGCAGCGCCGACCGCCGCGCTGCGACGTCGGTGTCGCCCGAGATGGCGACTGCTCGGATGCCGGCCTCGTTGAACCGGTCGGCCATCCAGCGGGCGTGGGCGACCGTCACGCAGAAGCCGAGCGCCCGCATCCGGTGGACGTCCGAGACGGTGCGGAGCACCTCGGCGATCACGAGGCGCACCCAGGCATGATCTGCCGTGTACAGGCTGGTGAGCGCCGCAGGCTCGTACCCCCGGCCCCGCCGCCAGGGGACGTTGCCCAAGTCGGTGCCGTCGTGGACGCCGTAGTAAGCGAAGGGGACGAGGTAGCCGCTGTCGACGGCGTCCCACAAGCGCAGCTCGGCGGCGATCCGTCCACCGAAGAACGCAACGGCGACAGCTGTGCCGTCGCTTCGCTCGGGGGTGGCCGTCAGGCCGAGCAGCTCGGTCGGCCGGAGGTGGTCGAGCAGGCGGCGGTAGGTCGGCGCGTGGGCGTGGTGGAACTCGTCGACGACCACCACGTCGAAGTGGTCGTCGGGAAGGTCGGCCAGGTCTGCCGCCGACAAGCTCTGGATGGAGGCGAAGACGTGCTCGAAGTGGACGGGCCGCCGGCCACCCACCCACAGCTCGCCGAAGCCCCCCTCGCCGACGGCGTGGGCGAAGGTGGCCCGGCTCTGCCTCAGGAGCTCCTCTCGGTGGGCGACGAACAGCAGCCGGGCCCGCGGGAGCCGCCGTCGCAGCCGTCGGTAGTCGACGGCTGCCATCACCGTCTTCCCCGTGCCGGTGGCGGCCACGAGAAGGTTGCGGTGATGGCCCTGGCCCCTCGCGACCTCGATGCGCTCGAGCAGGGTGTCCTGGTACGGGCGGAGCTCGATGCCGGCGGGGGAGAGGTGCAGGGAGAACCTCGTGCCCGCTCCTTCGGAGGTCCGCCGAACGAACTCGGCCCGGTCATAGGGGACGAAGTCGCCGTTCTCCCAGTAGCTGTCCACCACCAGCCGTAGCTTGTCGATGACGTCGGGGTTGCGGGCCGCCGACACGCGGACGTTCCACTCGAGCCCGGTCTGCTGGGCGGTGCGGGTCAGGTTGGACGACCCGAGGTATGCCGTCGTGGTCGATGGCGCCCGTTGGAAGATCCACGACTTGGCATGCAGGCGCGTCGCGCCGGTCTCGTAGGACACTCGGACCTCGGCGCCGAGCGCGGCGAGGTCGTCGAGTGCCAGCGCCTCGGTGCTCCCGGTGTAGGTGGTCGTCAGCACCCGCAGCCGCTTCCCGGCGCTGGTGTGGCGGCGGAGCTCGGCGGCGAGCGGCCGGACCCCCGAACGGCGGATGAACGCCACGACCATGTCGATGGCGTTGGCGCTCTCGATCTCGGCGCGCAGCTCGTGGGCCAGCGACGGCTCGCCATGGGCGTTGGTGAGCACGGTGGTGTCGAGCACCGGCGTGAGCGGACGTCGGAGCCGCCGGGGCTCGCCCGTGGGCAGCCGCTCCCACAGCGCATGGAGAACGCGCCCGCCCGGCTCGTCGTGCTCCCGGCCCAGCCGGTGGAGCAGCTCGGCGACCAGGCGTGCGCCGGCAGCGGCTTGTTGCTCCTCGGGAAGGTCGAGGATCACCCGGGCGACCACCGCTGCCAGGTGCCTCGAAAGGCGGTCGGCCGCCTCGCCATCGGCCAGGTCGGCCACCTCCGGGATCAGCTCGGTCCGGTCCAGCCGGCCGCGCAGCTCGCCGGTGAGCAGCTCCTCCCACAGCCCGGCCTTCAGCCCGCTGCCGTTCTCCCTCTCCCCACCCGGCCCGGGCATCGGCCAACGGTACTGCCGTCCGGCCTGTCCCCGTCCTTCCACGCCCGGTAGCGGTCGGGCATGCACACCGCACAGGGCCGGTAGCCGGCCTGGGCGGCGGTCTCGGGATCGGCGAAGAAGACGCGTTGGCGGACGTAGCCGCCCCGCTCGATCGCCCGCAGGGCGGCGGGGCAGTCCAGGCGCCCGAAGATCCTCGTGCCGCTGTTGCCGCCCGTCGCTCCCTTCGTGGGGCTGGCATCGTGCCGTCCGTCGGCGCCGACCAACCGGTACGTCCTCGTTGGTGGGTCCATCAGGCGGCCTCGCGGAAGAGGATGCCCGGAGCGAGCCGGCTCCCTGCGCGGACCACCGAGACGGCGTGGCGCACGGGCGCCGCCGTCCGACCGCGCCGCCTCGGGACCGGTCGTTCGCCGGCGGTGCGGACCAGCCGTTGGAGGTCGAGAAGGTCGAGAAGGGAGATCGCCGTGCCCCGGCGCGGGCCTGCGGATGCTGCCCGACGAGGATTGGCGTTCCGCCGGCTCGGTGGGTGCCGATCGTCCATGGCCGCCATCGCCCTCCTCCTGCGCCGAGCCATCACCTCCGTAGACGCCTCGACGGACCGGAACGTGAGGTCCCTCGACGACCTCGACGGGCCGGCTCGGTCAGCTCCCCCGTGGTGGCCGGTCGCGCTCCCGTCGGACGGTGGCCTTGCGTCCCTTGATCGTGCCCGCCCGAAGGGCGGCGAGCACCTGGTCGGCGGCGGCCTCCGGGACCTCGACGAGCGAGAACCGGTCGGCGATCTCGATGGCGCCGATCTCCCGTCCGCGCACCGGTGACTCGCCGGTGATCGCCCCGACGAGGTCCTGTGGGCGGATGCCGGCGCTGCGGCCGAGGCCGACGAACAGGCGGGTCATGCCGGTCGACGGCACCGAACCGCTTCGCCGCTCCCGCGGCGGGCGTGGTCCCGCCTCGGCCCGCCGCACCTGCGAGGTGACGTCGGGGATGTCCTCCTCGGCAGCGGCCGCCCCGCTCGCCTCGTGGGCCAGCTTGACCGCGGCGAGCGCGACCTCCATCACGTCGTGCTCGTCGGTCAGCGACTCGACGACCACCCGGAAGCCACTGAGGTCGTCCCCGAGGATGCTCTCCTCGAGGGCGGCGCGGGTGAGCTCGAGGCGGCGGGCCCGCAGGTCGGCGACCGTCGGGAGCTGCTCGACCGAGATCCGCTGCTTGGTCACCCGCTCGATCGTCGACAGCATCCGGTGCTCTCGTGGCTCGGCGAGCGTGATGGCCACGCCCTCGCGCCCGGCCCGCCCGACCCGCCCGATCCGGTGGACGTAGGCGTCCGGCGAGGCCGGCACGTCGTAGTTGATGACATGGGTCAGCTGCTTGATGTCGAGCCCGCGGGCGGCCACGTCGGTCGCCACGACGAGGTCGGCCGTCCCGTTCCGCAGCCGGCCCATGGCGCGGTCTCGCTGCTCCTGGCTCATCCCGCCGTGCAGCGCCTCGGCCCGGTAGCCCCGCCCGTTCAGGCTCTCGGTGAGCTGGTCGACCTCGTCGCGGGTGCGCCCGAACACGATCGCGGCCGTGGGGGCCTCGACGTCGAGGACGCGTCCGAGGGCGGCCGGCTTGTGCGCCCTCGGCACGATGTAGGCCTGCTGGCGAATCCGCGGCACCGTGCCCGCCGCCGCCGCCTCCCGCCTGGTCGTGATCCGGATCGGGTCGCGCAGGTGCCGCCGGGCGATCTTGTCGACGCGCGGGGCGAGCGTGGCCGAGAACAGCACGGTCTGGCGCCCCGCCGGGAGCGTGTCGAGGATCGACTCGATGTCCTCGGCGAAGCCCATGTCGAGCATCTCGTCCGCCTCGTCCAGCACGACCACCTCGACGGCTTCCAGGGCGAGCGTGTTTCGCCCGAGGTGGTCGAGGATGCGCCCCGGGGTCGCCACGACCACGTCGACCCCCCGCTCGAGCGTTCTCACCTGGCGCTGGATCGGCTGGCCGCCGTAGATCGGCAGCACCCGTACGCCGAGGTCCCGCCCGTACCGGTGGACCGCCTCGGACACCTGCACCGCCAGCTCGCGGGTGGGCACCAGCACGAGGGCGAACGGGGCGGTCGTCGAGCGCTCCGGCCGCAGTCGGTGGAGCATCGGCAGCGTGAACGCCGCCGTCTTGCCCGTCCCGGTCGCCGCCTGGCCGAGCAGGTCTCGCCCGTTGAGAAGGTGCGGGATGGCCTCGCGCTGGATCGGCGTCGGCTCCTCGTAGCCGAGCGTCCCGAGGGCGGCCAGCAACTCTGCTCGCAGCCCGAGCGCCGCAAACGTCTCGTCGTCGCTCGCCGCGCTCATCGCCCGCCCACCGGCCCCGTCCGCCTTCGCCCCGGCGCGAGCCCACTCCCCTTGGGCCGCGGCACCAAGCGTTCCTCGAGCGGCGGGGCGCTCCGTTCGTCCGGACAGGTCACCAGATGACGGTACTGCCTCCATGCCGCCGTCCGGTACGTGCCCGGCGCCCCGGCTGCCCGGCGCCCCGGCGGCCCAGTCTCCCGGCGGCCCGGTGCGCGATGCTCGGCGGCACGACCGCGTTCGTGGGTGGCCCCCGGCCACCGCTGCCCCGAGGAGGCCCGCCATGCCCGACACCGTGACCCTGCCCGACCGCATCGAGGTGACGAGGCCGATCGACGCTCCGGCATCGGCCATCTTCGACCTCCTGCGTCGCCCGTCGGGTCACGTCGCCATCGACGGGTCGGGCATGTTGCAGGACTTCACCGGCGAGCCGGCCGAGAAGGTGGGCGACACCTTCGTCATCCACATGGACCGGGAGGCCCTCAACGACGTGCCGCTCGGCAAGTACGACGTGACCGTGCACATCATCGCCTTCGAGCAGGACCGGGAGATCGCCTGGGACCTCGGCCCGGACGTCCCGTACCCGCACTTCTACGGCTACCGTCTCGCCCCCGGCGAAGGTGGGGTCACGAACGTCACCTCGTACTACGACTGGTCGAAGGTGACCGGCGCCGCACGGGAGCGGTTCCCGGTCGTGCCCGAGTCGGCGATCCGCGCCACCCTCGGCATCCTCGACCGCACGCTGCGGAGCGGCCGATGACTGCGCCAGCCGGACGGGCGCACCCCGTCGACCGCTCCGGACCCCACCCCGGACCGCCCGGCCGCACCGGCGCGCTCGAGGGACCACGGCCCGCCGTCGGGCCCGCTACCGGTCCGGCCCCGGCGCGACCCTTCGTCAAGCTATCGGATAAGGTCTCGCCACTCGGGGGAGGCTGATGGCGCTGGATCAGGGCGGCTTGGTGGAGCAGACGGCGACCCGCTGGACGACGCGGGAAGGGGTGTCGCTCGAGGTCGCCTTGCACGCCCATGAGGGCAGCCGGATGATCGTGCTCCGCCACGGCGAGGTCACCTCGGGGGACCGTCCGCTCGTCCGCCTGCACAGCGCGTGCCTGACGAGCGAGGCGCTCGGCTCGACGCGCTGCGACTGCCGGGACCAGCTGGACGAGGCCATCCGCCGCATCGGCGCCGACGGCAAGGGGCTCGTCGTGTACTTCCTCGACCACGAGGGCCGAGGCATCGGGATCGAGGCAAAGCTTGCCGCCTACGCCCTCCAAGACGGCGGGAAGGACACGGTCGAGGCGAACCTGGCGCTCGGGCTCCCGGTGGACGACCGCGACTTCTCCGGCGCCGTCGAGGTGCTCCGCTCGTTCGGGCTCGGGCGGGTCCGCCTGATGACGAACAACCCGATCAAGGTGCAGGCCCTCGAGCAGGGAGGCATCGAGGTCGAGCGGGAGTCGGCCTGGGTCGCCGCCCCGGACCACGCGGCCGGGTACCTTCGCCAGAAGGTCCACGCCATGTCCCACCTGCGCTAGGCCGCATGCGACCGATCGCCCTCCGCGCCACGACCGCCGGCCACGAGGCGCCGGTGACCCACGTCGCCTTCTCGCCGGCCGGCGATGCCTTGGCGAGCGCCTCGTATGACGGCAGCGTCGTGATCTGGCGGGTCGGGAGCGCCACGATGGAGCCGGTGGCACGGCTCGTGCACCGCCGGCTCGTCAACGCCGCCTCCTGGTCGCCGAGCGCCGACGGACGGTTGGCGACGGCGAGCGCCGACAAGACGATCGGCGTCTGGCGCGTCGACGCTGCCCGGGGCGAGGCGTCGCTCGTCGCCATGCTCGCCCGGCACACCGACGACGTCAACGCGCTGGCCTGGCTGCCCGACGGGGACCGGCTGGTGAGCGTGTCGGAGGACTCGACGGCGCTCCTCTGGGACGTCCCGACCGGGCGCTGCCTCGGCCGGGTCACCTCCCATGCCGGGCACTGCATGGACGTGGCCGTGTCGAGCGGCGGGCTCGTCCTCACGGTTGGCGAGGACGGCGAGGCGTTCTGTGCCGCCGTCGACCGCCTCGGGAGCGGGGCGCGCCGCGGCTTCGGCGTCTCGATCGAGGGCTGCGCCTGGGCGCCGGACGGCAGCCGGGCGGCGCTCGCCTGCGACGACGGCGTGGTCCGGATCGTGTCGCCCGACCTCGACCTGCTCGGCGAGCACCCGGTCAGCTCGTCGGCCGCCCGCTCGGTCGCCTTCGCCAGCGACGGCAGCGGGCGGATCGTCGTCGGCAGCTACGACGCCTCGGTGCTGGTCCTCGAAGGCGGCCGCCGGTCGGCGCGCCGGTCAGGTGGGCGCCTGTGGCCGCGCTCGGTCGACACCGCCGCTGGGCTCGTGGCAGTCGGCTCGTTCGGGAGCGCCCCGGAGCTGCTCGCCCTCGACGGCCTCGTCCCCGACGAGGGGCCGGGCACCGACACGTACGGGCCGAACGCCCTGGCGCAGGCGGGCGGCCGGCTGTTCGTCGGGCTCGACGCCGGGCTCCTCCTGACGCTGCCCGTCGAGCAGCTGCTCGGCGGCCGGCGGCCCGCCGGGGCCACCGAGCCGGACCCGGCCGCCACCGTCGTGCGGGTGGGCGACGACCCGGTGCTCGCCGTGGCGACCGCCCGCGCCGGCCTCGTCGCCAGCACCTACGGCGGCGACGTCTGCAGGGTCGATCCCCTCGCCGCAGCGGTGGCGGCTCGGGTGTCGCTCGGGGCGCCCGTGACCTCGCTCGCCGTGGCGCCCGGCGGCGGGACGGTCCTCGCCGGAACCTACGGCGGGGACGTCGCCCTCCTCGAGGTCGGCCGGTCGATCACCGTGACCTCCCGCCACCACGCCCACGAGGGCTCGGTCAAGTCGATCGCCTGGTGGTCGCCCGACCTCGCCGTCACGGGCGCCGTCGACGGCGCCGTCCGCGCCTTCTCGTCGACCGGCCCGGGCCCCGCCCTGTGGCACCACGGCAACCTCGTCAACGCCGTCGCCGTTGGCCCCGTCGCACCCGCCGGCCTGGCCGTTCCTGGAGCGGTCGTGGCATCGGCTGCCCGGGACCACCTCGTGCGGGTCGGCCGGCCAGGGGCGACGCCCGCCGTGCTGCTCGGCTCGGACGAGTCGATGAAGGCCGTCACGGTCCTCGGAGACGGGGCGACGACGGTCGTCCTCGGCGGGTCGTACGACTTCTCGTGCTACGCCTGGCGCCTCGAGGGCGGCGTGGGGCCGGACGCCCGCGCCGGCGAGGTGCTGTTCTCGGCCGACCAGGCCATCTCGGCGATGGTCGCCATCGACGCCACGACGGCCGTCGTGGCGAGCTGGGACCGGACGGTGCGTGCCGTCGAGTGGCGCTCGGGTCACCTCGTCGTGCACGATCCGGTCGACCTCGACGAGCTCGTCGCCTTGTCCCGTGGCCGGGAGGTGCTGGTCGGTGGAGCTTGATCTCGTCGAGGTCGAGGGTCGCCGGCTCGAGCTCGGCCAGCCGTTCGAGGCGGTCGAGGCGACCTGGCGTGACCACGCCGACCTCGGGCTGCCCTGGCACTACTTCGCCAAGCAGACCGGCACCCTCGTGGTCGACGTGCCGCGCCTGGCGGTGCTCCGCTGCCCGGTCACCTGGGGCCAGCTCGGCGAGGTGGCGCCGCAGCTCGTCGGCGCCCGCAAGCCGGTGGCCGCCGGTGGCGACCACCCGGCCGACGACCTGACCTACGCCGAGGCCGAGGAGGCAGCGCGGCGGATCGCCGAGCGCTGCGGCCTGGCCGTGCGGTTGCCGACCGAGGCCGAGTGGGAGCACGTCGCCCGCGGCCCCCACGACCACCGGTACCCGTGGGGTGACGTGTTCGACCGGGCCTGCGCCAACCTGGCCGAGGCCGGGGTCGGCCGGACCGAGCCGGTGGGCAGCCGGCCGGACGGCGCCTCGGCGGACGGGGTCCTCGACCTCGCCGGCAACGTGGACGAGTGGACCGGGTCGATCTACGCCCCGTTCCCGGCCGCCCACTGGACGGTGCCTCGGACCGAGACGTGGTCGGTCGACCCGCACGTCACCCGTGGCGGCTCGTTCGCCCACCACCGCGACCTGGCCCTCACCCGCCGCCGCCACGCCGTCTACCGCCCCTGGGTCGGCGCCGGCTTCCGGCTCGTCGCCGAGGACCGATGAGCGACCGCCTGGAGCTGCTCGGCGCCGTCGTCCCGGCCCGGCGCGACGGCGTCCTCGCCGGGCGCACGGCGAGGGCGCTGCTGTCCTCTGCCGGTTGCGGCACCACCGACACGGTCGTCGTCGTGGTCGACGACGGCGACAACGACGGCTTCGACGGCGGCCTGCCGGGCGACGAGCGGCTGGTGGTCGTGCGCACCGACGCCCACGGCCCCGGGCATGCCCGCACGGCAGGCGCCCGTGCCGTGGCAGCGCTGGCGGGTCGACGGGGGATCGCCCCGGGCGCCGCGTGGGTGGTCTCGCTCGACGCCGACGTGTCGCTCGACGACGGCTTCCTGCCGGGCTGGGCGGCGACGATCGCCGAGCAGGCCGGCGACGTGCTCGGTGGCCCGGCGCTGTTCGGCCCGGTGGCCGGGGAGGTGCCGCTGCACGACGACGTGCTGGCGGCGAGCGGTTGGATGTGGAGCGACACGTCCCTGTACGAGCGGTTCGTCGGGCTCGTCAACCTGGGTGGCTGCAACCACGCCGCCTCGCTCGCCGCCGTGGCGGCGAACGGCTGGTACCACCAGCCGACCGACCGGGTCGACGGCGCCGAGGTGGTCGTGGCCGGCGACGACTGGGACTTCGGCCTGCGCGCCCGGATGGCCGGGCTGGAGGTCGTCCGGGTCGACGGCCCGGCCGTGGTCACCTCGATGCGCCGGATCGCCGCCGACCCGGTCGGGTTCCTGGCGGGCCGCTCGTACGAGGCGGCCTTCCTCCCCGTCCGCGGTGCCCCGGGGGCGACCAGCTGGCCGCCGGAGGAGCCGTGGGTCGACGTCGCCCGGCGCGGCCGGGCCCGCCTGGTCGCCCACTTCCTGTTGAAGCCGCTCCTCGCCGGCATCGAGCCGGCCGGCGAGCTCGACTGGTTCCTCGGGCCGGCCCTCTCCGGCGAGCTCGCCGGGCTGCGCGCCCGGGCGCCCGGGCGCCGCGACGGGGGCTGGAACGACTACCGGAAGGCGCTCGTGGCGCTGCTGTTCGAGCCGGACGTGTTCGGCTGGTGCGAGCGGGTCGCCCTGAGGATCGCAGGAGCAGACACCCCGTGAAGGGCCTCTTCGACACGAGCTCCGACCTTGCCGCCTTCGTGCGGGGCCTGCCGCCCGAGCACCGGGAGCGGCTCACGTTCCACCTGCCACTCGAGGTGCAGGCGCTCGAGGTCGCCGGGGCCGACCGCCACAAGATCACCGACCGGGTCGAGCAACGCCTGCCGGCCGCCTTCTCCTCGTCGCTCGTCGACCCGCCCATGTTCCGGTGGGCCGAGCGCCACTACGGGGGCGTCGGCGAGGGCCTGCTCGCCACGCGGCCGGCCGACCGTCGCCAGGCGTTCGAGCAGGTCCTCGCCCTCGGTCCCGGCCTCGCCGGCGGGGCGTTCCACCCGCTCATCCGGTTCGGCTACGGGGCGCTGCGCGGCGACCCCCGCGAGATCACGCGGGGCCTCGCCTACCTTCGGGTGCGCCGCCAGGTGCTGTTCGCCCGCCCCGTCCGTCCGGCCGGCCCGACCGAGCTCGCCATGCCGACGCCCGAGGAGCTCGACGGGACGTCGGTGTTCGACCAGCTCGACCTCGTGGCCGGCGAGCGCGCCCTGCTCGGTGACGGGCCGGAGCCACCCCTGCCGTCGGTGGCCGAGCTGGCCGAGACGGCGACCGGCCTCGTGCTGCACGACCCGGGCTCGTTCATCGCCGTCCACACGGTGACCGGCCTGCACGGCCTCGTCGAGGTCGACCGGCTGGTCACCGGCCGTGACCACCTGGGCGGGGTGCCGGACGACCCGTTGCTCGCCTCCTGGTGGCAGGCGATGGCCGACGCCATCACGGCCTGCGCCGCCGTCGTCGCCATGGCCGGCCCCGCACCGGTGGCGCCGGGGGAGGTGCCGGTCGACCTCGACGCGCTCGTCGCGCGGGCGGTCGACTCGCCCGAGGTGCACGACCTCAAGATCTCCGTCTCGCTCCGGCGCCTCGCTGCCCTCGGCGTCCTCCCGCCGGCGCGGGCGCTCGAGGTGGGTGCGGCCAAGCTCGCCGCAACCGCAGCGCCGGACCCGCAGTGCCTGGACGAGCAAGAGAAAGGGACCCCGTCACGATGAGCGACGCCTCCGCACCCGCTGCCCTCGCCGACGCCCACGTGCTCATCGTGGGGGGAGGCGCCTCGGGCATGACCTGCGCCCTGTTCCTTGCCCGGGCCGGGGTCGCCTCGACGGTGTTCGACCAGAACCGGAGCATCCTGAAGCGGGCCGAGCTGCACAACTACCCGGGGGTCGCACCGGTGCGCGGCCCGGACTGGCTGGCGGCCACCCGCGCCCAGGTCGAGGGGTTCGGGCGGTCCACGTTCGTGGACGGGCGTGTGGCCAAGGTGTCGGCCGCCGCCGGCCGCTTCACCGTGGAGGCCGACCGGGGCACGGTCGAGGGCGACCACCTCGTCATCGCCGCCGGTCAGGTCCCGACGCCGTTCCTCGAGGGGCTCGGGCTCGAGACGGTGGCACCGGTCCAGCCGTACGTGCAGACGAACGTCGTGGTCGACCGGTGGGGCAGGGCGAGCCTGCCGGGGGTCTACGCCTGCGGTGTCGTCGCCGGCTTCCCGTCCCAGGCCGTCGTCTGCGCCGGCAGCGGCGCCAACGTGGCGGTCGGCATCGTCACCGCCCTCGGCGGCGAGTTCTGGGTGGACCACGATGAGCTGGCCAAGGGCGAGTAGGGGCGCCTCAGCGGGGCAGGTCGGTCCGCTCCCGGTGCATCGTGGCGCCGCTCACCTGGCGGCCGGGCAGCTCGACGTCGTCGAGCGAGCAGACCACGCCCGGGCCGGCCGCCTCCAGCAGGCCGGCGAGGATGTCCGGCGAGCGGGGTGGCCACGAGTGGAGCAGCACGACCCCGCCGCGCTCCAGCGCAGCGAGCGCCCGCGCCGTGCGCGCCCCGACGGTGAGCCGATCGTCCCAGTCGTAGGTCGAGAAGTCCCAGCCGACGCTGACGAGCGACGCTCCCCGCAGCGCCTCCTGGACCGCCGGCTCGTCGTTGCCGTAGCCGTGCGGCAGCCGGGCGAAGCGCACGGCGTGACCCGGTGCCGCCTCCGACAGGGCGCGCACCCCGTCGGCCAGCTCGGCCCGGACGCCGTCGGGGGTGAGGCGGCGGTAGTCGACGTGGGCGTACCCGTGGGTGCCGAGGGTCGGGTCCCGCTCGGCCAGGCTGGCCACGAGGTCCGGATGGGCGCGGGCGAAGCGTCCCTGGACGAAGAAGCTGGCCGGTGCTCCGTGGTGGTCGAGGACCTCGAGCATCCGTCGCAACGCGCCGAGCGGGTCGGGCGCGGGCCGGTCGCCGTGCTCGACGTCGATCGTGACGACGACCTGCATCGGCTCACCATAGCCACCGCCCTCCGGATGCCCCGGTGACGCTCGACCCGCACGAGCTGCTGTCGACGACACGCTCGGTCCGCCGCCACCTCGACCGCACCCGGGACGTGCCGCTCGAGGTCGTGCTCGACTGCCTGCGCGTCGCCCAGCAGGCCCCGAACGGCGCCGACGCCGAGACCTGGCGCTTCGTCGTCGTGCGCGACCCGGGCCGCCGGGCGGCGATCGGCGACTGCTACCGGCGGGCCAACGCCGACTTCGCCGCGACCGTCGCCGAGCGGGCGGTCGCCGGCGAGGCGTGGGCGGCTCGCAAGCTGGCCTCGTCGGGCGTCTTCTGGGAGCACCTCGGCGAGGTGCCCGTGCTGGTCGTCGCCGGGGTCGAGGACCAGGGCGAGCTCGACGGGTCGCCGTACGGGCTCGCCAGCGCCTATGCCTCGGTGCTCCCGGCCGTCTGGAGCCTGCAGCTCGCGGCGCGCCTCCGGGGGGTCGGCTCCTGCCTCGTCACCTCGCACCTGCGTCTCGCCGACGAGGTCACCGGGCTGCTCGGCCTCCCGTCCACGTTCCGCCATGCCGGAATGGTGGCGCTCGGCTACCTCACGAAGGAGCGCTTCCGCCCGGCCCCGCGCCGGCCCCTCTCGGACATCGTGCGGCTCGACCACTGGGAGGGCGTCGTGCCCGAGCAGCCCTGAGCGGGCGCGTCGGCAGGCCGATCCGGGGGTTGCCAGCCGTGAAGGGCTACGATCGGAGCGCAGGTTCCGGTTCCAGCGGCGCTGGACCGGCGCCGCGTGCCGAGCCGCCTGCCCTCGAGGTCCCGTCCCCGTGCCCACGCCGCCGTCCCAAGAGCGCCCGATGCGCTCGGACGCCCTCCGCAACCGGCTCCGCATCCTGGAGGCCGCCGAGACGGTGTTCGCCGAGGGGGGAACGGCCGCCCCGATCGACGACGTGGCGGCACGCGCCGGGGTCGGGGTGGGCACCGTGTACCGGCATTTCCCGACGAAGCGGGCCCTGCTGGAGGCCATCGTGCGGCACCACGTCGACGAGATCGTCGACGCCACCGACGGGGCCGAGGGCGACCCGGAGGCCTTCTTCCGGTTCGTCGAGCGGATGGTGTCGGTGGCCGGGTCGCACCGCGAGCTGGCCGAGGAGCTGGCGCTCTTCGGGGAGTGCGGCGAGGAGGCCCTCGCCTTCAAGGCCGACCTCACCGAACGGCTCGACCGGCGCCTCGCCTGCCTGCTGGCGGCTGCCCAGACGAGCGGCGCCGTCCGCGCCGACGTCACCGTCGAGGACGTCCATGCCCTGATCGGGGGCACCTGCGTGGTGGCCGGGAGCGGCGGGTCGTCGCCGGAGCGGCTCGCCGCGATCATCGCCGACGGCCTGCGCGGCGGGCCGCCGCGGGGAGCGGCACCGACCGGCTGACCCCGGTGGGCGCCCGGGACCGATCGGGTGGCGGGTCCGACTGGGTGGCGGGACCGTCGGGGTGGCGGGACCGTCGGGGTGGCGGGAGGCGGGCGATCGCCTGGATGCGCCATACTCCTGCCCGGAAGCAGGACGGATCGTCGAAGGAGTGGGGCATGGCTCGGATCATCGGTGGGATCGCCGCCTCGCACACGCCGACCATCGGGTTCGCCTACGACACCCACAAGCAGGACGACGACGCCTGGGGTCCGATCTTCCGCTCGTTCGAGCCCGTCCAGGAGTGGTTCCGGCGCGAGCGGCCGGACGCGATCGTGTACGTGTTCAACGACCACGTCACCTCCTTCTTCTTCGACCACTACTCGGCGTTCGCCCTCGGCATCGGCGAGCAGTACGCGCCGGCCGACGAGGGTGGAGGAGCCCGGGCGCTGCCACCCATCAAGGGCAACCCGGCGCTCGCCCACCACATCGGCTCGAGCCTCGTCACCGACGAGTTCGACCTGTCGTTCTTCCAGGACAAGCCGCTCGATCACGGCTTCTTCTCGCCGATGTCGGTGCTGCTCGACCACGACGCCGGCGGCTGGCCGACGACGATCGTGCCGCTCCAGGTCGGTGTGCTGCAGTTCCCGATCCCCTCGGCGGCCCGGTGCTTCAAGCTGGGCAAGGCGCTCCGGCGGGCGATCGAGAGCTACCCCGAGGACCTCCGCGTGGCCGTCGTGGCGACCGGCGGGCTGTCCCACCAGGTCCACGGGGAGCGTGCCGGGTTCAACGACCCGGAGTGGGACCAGCGGTTCCTCGACGTCATCACCGACGACCCGGCGTCGCTCGCCGAGATGACCCATGCCGAGTACGCCGCCCGCGGCGGCCTCGAGGGTGCCGAGGTGATCATGTGGCTGATCATGCGGGGGGCGCTGTCGGAGCGGGTCGAACGGGTCCACAGCTCGTACTACCTGCCGTCGATGACCGGCATCGGCACCCTCGTGCTGCAGAACGAGGCCGCCGAGGTCCCGGGCGCGGCGGCGGCGCGCCACCGCCGGCGGATGGCCGAGCAGCTGGCCGGCGCCGAGGCGCTCACGGGGACCTACCCCTTCGACCTCGCCCGTAGCGTCAAGGGGTACCGGGTCAACAAGTACCTGCACGCCATGGTGGAGCCGGCGCACCGCAAGCAGTTCCTGTCCGACCCCGAGGCCAGCTTCGAGGCGGCCGGGCTGACCGAGCAGGAGCGCGACCTGATCCGCCGCCGGGACTGGCAGGGGATGATCCACTACGGCGTCATCTTCTTCATGCTCGAGAAGCTCGCCGCCGTCCTCGGGCTGTCCAACCTGGACGTGTACGCGGCGATGCGCGGCGAGACGCTCGAGGCCTTCCTGAAGACGCGCAACACGAACGTCGTCTACTCGGTGGCCGGCGAGACCCCGGGCGACTAGCCCGAACCTTCACGTCCCGTGCCACGGGCGTCGGGCGCCCCTGTGTAGTGTCGGCCCGGCCGAGCGAAGGAGTGCCGTGACCGACCAGCCGACGATGCCCGCGGCAAGGGCGCGGGCGACCATGAAGGACGTGGCCCGGCGTGCCGGGGTGTCGCTGAAGACGGTGTCACGCGTCGTCAACGGCGAGCCGGGGGTCGTGGAGGAGCTGTCCACCCGCGTCCGCGACGCCGTCGCCGCCCTCAACTACGAGCCGAACCTGAGCGCCCGCTCGCTGCGCCGGCTCGACCGGCGGTCGTCGACGATCGCCGTCCTCCTCGAGGACCTGTCCAACCCGTACTCGGCGCACGTGCTGCGGGCCATCGAGAGCACGGCACGCGAGCGCGGCGTGTCGGTGCTCGCCGCCAGCCTGGAGGAGAACCCCGAGCGCGAGCGCCAGCTCCTCGTGGCGATGTCGCGCCACCGCGTCGACGGCGTCATCATCGCCCCGGCCAGCGCCGACCACCGCCACCTGCTCGACGAGCAGCGGGCCGGGGTCCCGTTCGTCTTCGTCGACCGCCCCCCGCGCCACCTCCGTGCCGATGCCGTCGTGGTGGACGGGCGCTGCGGCACCCGCGCCGCCGTCGACCACCTCATCGCCCACGGCCACCGTCGGATCGCCTTCCTCGGCGATCTCCGCCGGATCTCGACCGCCGCCGAGCGACTGCTCGGCTTCCGCGACGCCCTCGAGGCCGCCGGTCTCCCGGTCGACCCGGCGCTCGTCGTCACCGAGCTGCGCTCGGTCGAGGCGGCCCGCGAGGCGACCGGGCACCTCCTCGACCGGGGGGATCCGCCGACCGCCTTCTTCGCCGGCCAGAACTTCCTCACGATGGGTGTCGTCTACGCCCTTCGGGCCCACGGCGCCTCCCACCGCGTCGCCCTCGTCGGCTTCGACGACTTCGACCTCGCCGACGTGCTCGACCCGCCCGTCACCGTCGTCGCCCAGGACCTCGACGCCATCGGCCGCTGCGCCGCCGACCTGCTCTTCTCCCGCATCGACGGCGACAGCGGCGACGTGCGAACGGCGTCGCCCCCCTGGCGGCTGGTGGCGCGCGGGTCGGGCGAGATTGCCGGCCCCGTGCAGGCTTGACAGCGCGTTGACAACGATATCAGGGCCCGTTAGCGTGCCCTCCGAGCGGCGCCGAACATCGTTGCGGCGGCTGCTCCGATCAAAGGGGTGGGAAAGATGAAGTCACGCTCGTGGCGTGTGTTCCAGGGGGCCGCGGTCGCCTCCGTGCTGGCCGGATCGTCGTTGGCGCTCGCCGGAGGGGTGGCCCCCGTGGCCGGCGCCGCGGCGAGCCACAAGTACACCGTGGGGTTCGTGGTCGGCGCCGAGGCGGACCCGTTCTTCCAGTCGATGTACGTCGGCGCCGCCGCCGAGGCGAAGAAGCTCGGGGTCAACCTCGTATGGCAGGGTGACCCGGTCGACTACTCGCCGTCGACGCAGATCCCGGTCGTCGAGCAGGTGCTGGGGCTGAAGCCGAACGCGCTGGTGATCGCGC
This sequence comes from Actinomycetes bacterium, assembly GCA_021809425.1. GTDB lineage: Bacteria > Actinomycetota > Acidimicrobiia > Acidimicrobiales > Bog-793 > JAKBAA01. The sequence goes on from JAKBAA010000021.1 coordinate 40,661, forward strand.
CGACGGACACGAAGGCGCTCAACCCGTACATCGCCTCGGCGGTGAAGCAGGGGATCAAGGTGCTGAACGTCGACTCCGGCTCGTCGTACCAGAAGAACATCACCTCCTGGGTGACCGGCAACAACAGCCAGGGTGGGAAGTCGGCGGCCGACGCGCTCGCCCAGGCGATGAACTACGCGAAGAGCTGCACGGCGGCCAAGCCGTGCAACGTCGCCATCGGGGTGTCGTCGCTCACCACGTCGACCGACGCCGCGCGCGTCGCCGGCTTCAAGGCAGAGATCAAGGCCAAGTTCCCGCACATCACGATGCTGAACGACGTCGTGAGCCAGTCGCAGCCGTCGGTCGCGCAGTCGGCGTTCGCCCAGGACATCTCCGCGCACAAGCTCGCCGGCATCTTCGCCGTCGACGGCACGGACGCAGAGGGCGCCACGGCGGCGGTCAAGGCCTCCGGGTCTTCCGGGGCCAACATCAAGATCGTCGGCTACGACGCCTACGCGGCGAACATCCAGTCGATGGTGGCCGGCGGCCAGGGGTCGCTCTCGGCGATCATCTCCCAGCAGCCGACGCTCGAGGGCCAGCTGATCATGGAGTACGCCGTGAAGGCGCTCCAGGGCAAGCCGGTGCCCCACCTGCAGATGCTGGCCAACATCACGCTGACGCCGAAGACGGCGAAGAGCATCCTGGCCAAGTACCAGTACGTCGCCAGCTGATCGTGCGCCCACGGGCCCCGGGCCGGGCGGTTCGCCCGGCCCGGGCCCCGGCGCCGTCGGCTCGTCCCTAGGCAGTCCAAGGAGCGACGTGAGCACGTCCTCGGAGCTCGCCGGCGCGCTCGCCGGGCAACCGGCGCGAAAGCCGGCCGGCCGCTCGCCGTTTCGGCGGGTGGTGACGAACCAGCAGTTCGTCCTGTTCGTGGTCCTCGTGGGCCTGATCGTGTTCTTCGGTGTGCGCAACTCGCTGTTCTTCCGGGTAGGTGAGTTCTCGAACCTGCTCACCGACTTCAGCGGGCTGATCCTCATCGCCATCGCCGAGACCTACGTGATCACGGCGGGCGGCATCGACCTCGCCGTGGGGTCGACGGCGGCGGTGACCGGCGTGGTGGCCGCCGGGTGGATCCAGCCGCTCGTGAGCCATCACGTCAACGCGGCCCTGGTGCTGCTGCTCGGCGCCGTGATCTCGGCGGTCATCGGCGCCGCCGCCGGGGCGTTCAGCGCTCTCATGATCACGGTGTTCCGGCTGGTTCCCTTCGTGGCCACGCTCGTCACCTACAGCGCCGGGGCCGGGCTGGCGCTCGTGATCTCCCACGGCGCACCGGTCGGCTACAACCCGGGCGCCATCTACTGGAGCGCCACGGGCGTCAGCATCGTGACGTGGCTGGTCGCCATCGTGCTGGTCCTGTCGATCGGCCTCGGGCTGATCCTCCACCTGACCATCTACGGGCGGTACAACTTCGCCATCGGCTCGAACGAGTTCGCCGCCAGGGCGGCGGGCATCAGCGTGCGGCGGCACCTCGTTTCCGTCTACGTGCTCTCCGGGGTGCTGGCAGGGCTGACCGGGATGTTCTTCTACATCCGCTCCGGGTCGGGCGCCGCCACGACCGGGGTGACCAACTCGGCGAACCTGCTGGCGATCGCCGCCGTCGTCATCGGCGGGGCGTCCCTGTACGGCGGTGTGGGCCGGTGGTCGGGCACCATGCTCGGGGCGGCGGTCCTCACCGTCGTGAGCGATGGCCTGATCTTCATCAACGTGCCGCCGACGTGGATCCAGGTGGTCGTCGGTGCCCTGATCGCGCTGGCGGCCCTGCTGCAGACGTTCCGGCGGCGGGGCGGTGCCACGGGGAGGACGACGTGACGACGGTCGAGGCGCAGCAGCCGGTGCTGGAGCTCCGGAACATCAACCTGAGCTACGGCTCGGTGGTCGCCCTCGACGACGTCAGCTTCAAGGCGTACGCCGGCGAGGTGATCGGCCTCGTCGGCGACAACGGGGCGGGCAAGTCGTCGCTCATCAAGACGATCTCGGGGGTCAACGCACCCGACGGCGGCGAGATCCTGGTGGACGGGGTGGTGCGCCACTGGCGCTCGCCGCACGACTCGATGGCGGCGGGCATCGAGACCCTGTACCAGGACTCGGGCCTCGCCCCGGACCTGACGATCGGCTCCAACGTCTTCCTCGGGCGCGAGACGCGTCGCCGGGGGGTGCTCGGGCGGCTCGGGTTCCTCGACCAGCGGGCGATGGAGCGAGGGGCGCTCGAGCAGCTGCGTCGGGTGGGGATCACCATCCCGGAGACCAACCGGACGGTGGCCGAGCTGTCGGGCGGCCAGCGCCAGGCGGTGGCGATCGGTCGGGCGATCGCCTGGGCCCGCCACGTGATCATCCTCGACGAGCCCACCAACCACCTCGGCGCCCGCCAGTCGGGGGAGGTGCTGAAGGTGATCACCTCGGCCCGCGGCCAAGGGCTGTGCGTGCTGTTCATCTCGCACACCCTCCCGCACGTGCTCGAGGTGTGCGACCGCATCATCGTGCTGCGCCTCGGCCGCGTCGTCCGCGACGCCCCGACGACGGAGTTCACGGTGGAGAGCCTGCTCGGCGCCATCACCGGCCTCAACGAATAACGGGCAGGGAGGCGCCGGCGCAGGTGTGCGCTGCCGGGCGCCTGCGCTACGGTCGCACCGGGCCTGGCGCGGTGCGCCAGCCGCCACGCCGCAGGGCGGGCCGAGGGAGGGGGAGCACGTGGCGCCGATCACGCTCGAGAAGGTGAAGAAGGTCTACCCGAACGGGTTCGAGGCGCTGCACGGCCTCGACCTCGAGGTGGACGAGGGTGAGTTCATGGTGCTCGTCGGCCCGTCGGGCTGCGGCAAGACGACGGCGCTCCGCATGGTGGCGGGCCTCGAGGACATCACCGACGGGACCCTACGCATCGGCGAGAAGGTCGTGAACGACGTCTCCCCGAAGGACCGGGACATCGCCATGGTCTTCCAGAACTACGCCCTGTACCCCCACATGACCGTGGCCGAGAACATCGGGTTCGCCCTCAAGCTGCGCAAGCTCCCGAAGGAGGAGATCAAGGCCCGGGTGAAGGCGGCGGCCGAGGTGCTCGGGCTCACCGACTGGCTCGAGCGAAAGCCGGGCCAGCTGTCCGGCGGCCAGCGCCAGCGCGTCGCGATGGGGCGGGCCATCGTGCGGGAGCCGTCGGTGTTCTTGATGGACGAGCCCCTGTCCAACCTCGACGCGAAGCTGCGGGTCCAGATGCGCGCCGAGGTGCTGCGGATCCAGCGCCGCCTCGGCGTGGCCACCCTGTACGTCACCCACGACCAGACCGAGGCGATGACGATGGGGGACCGGGTCGCCGTCATGCGCGC
>JAKBAA010000107.1 GCA_021809425.1 Actinomycetes bacterium
GGCGGCCTCGGCGGCGACCGGGTCGGCGGCAGCTGCGGCGGCGAGGCGGGCGGCGATGCCCGGGCCGAGGCGGGGTCGGCGGCGCTCGACGAAGGCGCCGTGGGTGGCCCACGCCTCGACCAGCTGCATGGCCCGGAAGGCGTCCCGCCAGGCGACGAGGGTGGCCGCCCCGGCGAGCTGGCCGTGGACGAGCTCGGCGCCGACCGACTCGGCGAGGCGCTCGGCGGCCGCCACCAGCAGGGGGACGGCGTCGGGGTCGGCCAGGGCGAGCAGGTCGTCGGCGACGACCAACCGGCGGGCGGGGGTGGGCGGGGGGACGAAGGCGGACAGGTCGGCGGCCCGCTCGCTGGCCCCGACCGACGTGGCGGCCGGACCGGGGGCCCCGGCACGGAGGGCGGTCCAGGCGGCGGCCAGGACGGCCGGGTCGGCGGCGAAGATGCCGACGGTGTCGAAGCTGGGGGCCAGCGGCTGGACGCCGGTGTCGTCGATGCGACCGTGGGTCGGGCGCAGGCCGAACAGGCCGCAGTAGCTGGCCGGGACGCGCACCGAGCCGGCCGTGTCGGTGCCGACGGACAGCTCGACCAGGCCGGCGGCGACGGCGGCGGCCGAGCCGGCCGACGAGCCGCCCGGGATTCGGCCGGGGGCGGCGGCGTTGCGGGGGGTGCCGTAGTGGACGTTGGTGCCGGACAACGAGAAGGCCAGCTCGTCGGTGACCGTCTTGCCCCACAGCGAGGCGCCGGCCTCGACGAGCGCCTCGACCACCGGGGCCGACCGCTCGGCCACCGGGGCGTCGGCCAGGAAGTCGGGGTTGCCCGCCCCGGTGCGGGTGCCGGCGACGTCGACCAGGTCCTTCACGGCGAACCGGCGCCCCTCGAGCGGTCCGCCAGGGCGGCCCCCGGCGAGCAGGGCGGGGCCGACGACGAAGGCGCCGGCGGGGTCGCTCGGCAGGGCATGGTCGGCCATCAGGCTCCCTCGAGGTCGGCTCGTCGGATGCGGCAGTGCACCCCGCGCACCCCGTTCACCGCCTGGGACACCTCGAAGTCGGCCGCTGCCGAAAGGTAGGCGAGCGCCGTCGCCTCGTCGAGCGCGCGGTGGGCCCGCACGAGGGCGAGGGCGTGGCGGACCGCCGCCGCCATCGCCTCGTCGAGGGTCGCCCCGAGGCCGATCGCCAGGTGGTGGGTGGCCGTCTCCCCCCACGGGTGGGCCAGCTGGGCGGCCAGCCGGCGTGCCGACGGGCCGGTCTGCAGGTGGAGCCGGACGACGGCCCGCAACGGGGCCTCGAAGGCGGTCAGGGCCACCTCGCCGTTGCCCTGGGCGAAGTGGGGGTCACCGGCGTACAGGAGGGCCCCGTCGGCCTGCACCGGCAGGTGGAGGGTGCTGCCCACCCCCAGATGGCGCACGTCCAGGTTGCCCCCGTACGGGCCGGGCGGTCCGGACGACCGCTCCCGGTCGTCGGCGGGGGCCACCCCGACGAGGCCCAGGAACTCGCGCAGCCGGAACGGCACCGACACCCCGTCCGGGGCCCACAGCCGGCCGGTCCGGCCGTCGGGGTCGACGGTGGCCAGCCGGCACACCACCGCCGGGGCCGCTCCGGCCGGGGCGGCCGGCTCGGGGCGGGGCAGCTCGCCGGCGAGGACGCCCCGGCCGTGCCGGTTGCTGACGACCCCGAACCGGCAGCGCCGCTCGAGGGAGAGGGTCTCGACCGACAGCACGTCGCCCGGCCGGGCCCCGGCGACGGCGATCGGGCCCACGACGACGTGCGGGCCGTCCCGGTCCGGGTCGCGGGTCAGGCCGGCCGCCGCCAGGGCGACGGCGTCGGCCGGCACCTCGGAGGCGGCGATGCCGTAGCGGGCGAAGAAGGCCACCGGGTCGCCGCCCTGGTCGGCGAGCAGGCCCTCGTGGGAGACCGTGTCGATCGCCACCACCGCCCCGTCCCCGACCACCGCCACCGGTGTCGCCCCGGCGCCGGGCAGGCGGCCGAAGCGCACCGTCGACTGGTCGGCCCGCACCTCCACCGCAGCGTTCACGGCGGCCATTCGACCACGGTCCCCGGCCGGCAAATGTTTCACGCCGGTGAACTTGCGCCTCCCGTGCCACCGGCTGGTGCCACCGGCCAGGCGCCGTGGCTACCCTGCCGCCATGCGCCCGCTCGGACCGCCCCGCAACGCCTGGCACGTGGACGACCACTGCGCCGACCTCGTCCGGCGCCGCCCGGCGCCCCGCCCGCTGGCGCTGCCCGCCCGGCCGCAGTCGCTCGTGGTCGACCTCGAACGGTGCGCCCTCGTGGTGGTCGACCTGCAGCGAGACTTCTGCAGCCCGGACGGCTGGCTCACGAGCGTCGTCGGGGTGGACGCCGCCGCCAACAAGGCGGTGGCCACCGACGTGGCCCGCCTGGTCGACGCCGTCCGGCCGGCCGGGGTGCCGGTGGTGTGGTGCAACTGGGGCAACCGCCCCGACCGCGCCAACGTGCCGCCGGGGGTGGCCCACGTCTACAGCCCGGACGGCCGCCAGCTCGGTCTCGGCGACCCGCTGCCCGGCGGGGCCGGCCGGGTCCTCGAGCGGGCCAGCCCGTCGGCCGGGCTCGTCGAGCCGCTCGTCCCGGCCCCCGGCGACCTGTGGGTGGACAAGTACCGGATGAGCGGCTTCTTCGACACCGAGCTGGACGCCGTCCTCCGCAACCTCGACGTCACCACCCTGCTGTTCGCCGGGGTCAACGTCGACCAGTGCGTCTACGCCACCCTGTGCGACGCCGCCGGCCTCGGCTACGACTGCGTGCTGCTCGACGACTGCTGCGCCACCACCTCGCCCTCCTTCTGCGTCGAGGCCACCCGGTACAACGTGGCCCAGTGCTACGGCTTCGTCGCCGACGGGGCCGATCTCGTGGCGGCCCTCGCCCGGACGGCGGCCCCGGTGGCCACCCCAGTGGCCACCCCAGTGGCGGCCGGGGTGGCGGCTCCGGTGGCGGCCGGCTGATGGGGGCCGACCGGCCGGCCGAGCGCCATACGGTGGCCTCGGCCGCCGCCTACCGGATCTCCCCGGGGGACACGGTCCGGCTGGCCGTGCTGCGACCGCCGGACGACCAGTACGGCGCCAGCGTCTTCTTCGAGGTGTGGGACCCGGGCGGGGCCCAGCCGCCCAACTCGCACGCCGGGTCGGTCGAGACCTTCTTCTTCGTGGCCGGGTCCGGCGTTGCCTACTGCGACGGCCTCGCCACCCCGGTGGCCGCCGGCGACCTGCTGGTGCTGCCGGCGCGGTCGGTCCACCGGATCGTCAACACCGGGCCCGGCCGGCTGTACGCCGTGACCACCATGACCCCCGACGGCGGGTTCGCCGCCCTCGTCACCGCCGGGACCCCGGTCGAGCTGGACGCCGACGACCTCGCCGTGGCGGCCGGCGGCGGCAGGCCGCCAGGCGGGTAGCCGGCGGGCAGGTAGCGGGCGGGGGGCTAGCGGGCGCTCGCCGGGAGCATGCTGCGGGCGACGTCGCTGATGCCCTTGCCCCACTGGCTGATCTGGTTGGCCGGAAGGTAGGCGACGTTGCTCTTGCCGCGGTGGTCGACCTGGGGCATGGCCAGGTACCGCTCCTGGCCCGACGGGCTGATGAAGTAGACCACCGACGTGTGGATGATGTCGGCGTTCGGGTTGGGCGCCTCGACCTGGACGTTGTAGTCCTTCCACGACCGGCTGAGCGCCGCGTAGCTGCCGGTCACGAACCGCCAGGACGGGATCGACACCAGGTCGTGCTGCCGGGAGAACGCCAGCATGGCGGCCGGGCTGGCGTGGTACCGGTTGACGTTGATCGCCAGGAACACCACGTGCCGGCCGGTCCTCCCGAGGTCGTGGGAGGCATCGACGAACTCCTGCGACACGATCGGGCAGATGTCGACGCAGTGCGGGTCCATGAACTCGAGCACCACCGCCTTCCCCCGGAACTGCGCCAGGCTGGTCGGCCGGCCGAGCTGGTCGGTGAGGTGGAACCCGGGCGCCACCACCGGCTGGACCGGGCTGAGCGCCATCAGGTTGGCCGTCGGCGTCGACACGCTGGCCGGGATCCCGCTCGGTCGCAGCGTCGTCACCACCGGCCCCTGCGAGCTCGCCCGGTGGGTCAGCGCCACCGCCACGAACGCCACGGCCGCCACCAGGGCCACCACCAGACCACCCAGCAGGAACGGCGACGGCGACCGCCGGCCCGCCGCCGGTAGCTCGGACGCCGGCACCTCCGACGCCGGCAGCTCGGAGGCGGTCGGCTCGTGCCCTTCGACGTCGGCCATCGCCGGTCGAGTCTACGCCCGGGTCCCGCCCCCGCCCCGTCGCCCCAGCGTCCCGCTGCCCCGGCTCAGCCGCCGCTCGAAGACCCGGTCGAGCTGGTCCCGGTCGAGCTGCCGCTCACCCCGAGGCCGCCGCCGAGCAGCCCGCCGGCCGACGCCGACCCGCCGGCGCTCGCCCTGGCCGCCAGCACCGCCTCGAGCTCCTTCGTCACGTCCTGCACCTGCCCGGGAGGCGGCACCGAGAAGGTGGCCGCCGGGCCGTAGTCGAACAGGTCCATGGTGTACGACACCGTCACCGTGCCGGTCGGCGTCACCGGGGTGCCGGCGCCGCCGCCGGGGCCGGTGCCGGCCGTGCCGGTGCCCGAGGCGCCCGAGGTGGTGCCGGAGCCGGTGGCGCCCGAGGTGGTGCCGGTGGCGGGGGTGGCGGGGATCGGGACGGGGAGGACGAGGCGGAGGTGGACCTGGCGGACCCGGCCCTCGGCGTCGAGCCAGACGGCGATCGGCAGGGTGCCGTTGGGGAGGGCCGCCTCGAGCTTGGCCACCTGGGCGGCCGACAGGGCCGGGTCGACGGCGGCGAGCTTGGCGAGCTGGAGGTCGGCGACGTACTCGGTGGTGGGGGTGCTACGGATGGTGGCCGTACCCACCTTGGTGACGGTGGCAACCTGGCCGAGGGCGGTGAGGACGTTGCCGGGCATGGTGGCGACCGACGACGGCGGGCCGGCCGAGGCGCCCAGCTTGGTGCGGAGGGCCGCCAGGTCGACCGCCAGCCACGGCTTGGCGGCGATGCCGGGGATCTTGGCGGCAAGGGTGGGCGGCAGGTGGACGTAGAGGACCCCGCCCAGCTCGCGCAGGTCGAAGGTGCCCAGGGTGGCCACGTGCAGGTGCAGGTCGGCGGCAGCCAGCCCGGGGGTCTGGCCGACGCCGTGGGAGGTGCCGGCCGGGTTGTCGAGGACACCGCTGGCGGTGAGCCCGAACGAGGTCCGGGTGGTGCCCGGAGCAGTGGTGCCCGGAGCAGCGGCGACAACGGACAGCTCCATCGTGAAGCGCTCGCTCCCCGACAGGGCGGCGGTGGCGGCCGACACCGGGTTGGCCGCCGTCCCGCTCCCCGGGGTGGCCGCCACGGCCAGGCCGACCGGGGCGAGCCCCAGCCCGGCGATCCCGGCCGTGACGACGGCCCCGACGGTCAGCCGGTGGCGGAGCTTCCTGCGAACCCTGTTGCCAGCACATGCCATGACCCGAACCTACCCGACGGTCAGCTCCCGTCAAACGGGTCGGCCCGGGCAGCCCTCCCGGGGGCGGTGCCGGCCGGGGCGACGTCGACGAGGAGGTCGAGGCCGTGCTCGAACCAGCGGACCCCCTCCTCGACCAGGTCGACCACGCAGCGGTAGGTGGCCGGCTCGGACGGGGCGGTCACGTCGATGGGCACCAGGACGGTGTCCCCTGGGCGGACGTCGCTCGGGAGGGGGGCCCGGCCTCCCTCCAGGACCAGCCGGCCACGGCCGCCGTCCGGGTCGGCGGCGAAGAACCGGTAGGACAGCCCCACCCGGTTGCGCAGGGCCCGCCGCCAGGTGGCCTGGCCGAGGTTGGACAGCGACACCATGGCCGGCCGGACCTCCCCGGCCCGCAGCCCGTCCAGGTGGCGGTGGGGGCTCCGACCGAGCCGCCACTCCAGCCGGGCGGCATGGCCCCCCTCCCCGATCGGCCCGTCGGGGAGGCAGGCCAGCACGTCGCCGTAGCCGACCGTCCCCTCGAGCATCGGCTCGCCCGGGGCGGCCTGCTGGCGCTCGAGCACCCGGTCGGCCGACACGTCGGCGGCCAGCACCCGCTCCACCAGGGCGGCGTCCTCGGCCGGCAGGGCTGCCGGGGCGTGCCGGCTGGCCTGCTCGGGCAGGTAGAACACCTCGCTCACCCCCCGCCCGTCCTCCAGCAGCTGGCGGCCCTCCAGGCCGTCGTAGAAGGCCACCTTGGCCTGCCGGTCGGCCAGGGGGGTGGTGACGCAGGCCACGTGGTACACCGGCAGCTCGGCGTACCGGAACGGCTCCACCGCCATCACCCCCTCGTGGACGCCACCCTTCAGGAACAGGGTGGCCGGGTCGTTGCGCACCATCACCATCTTCCAGGACGGCTCCCACGGGTACTCGTCCAGGTAGTGGCCGGCGTCCGGGTAGCTCCACCGGCAGGTGACCAGCCAGGTGACCACGTCCTGCCGCTCGGCCATCCCCCGCAGCGACGACACCAGGGCGGCGCTCGGCACCTCGTCCGAGTCGACCGTCACCACCTGGCTCCCGTGGCACCGCCCGTACAGCCACGCCCGGTACCGCTCCTGCAGGAAGTCGGCCCCCATCTCCACCGGGACCACCTCGTCGGCCACCCCGTCCAGCACCGCCAGCTCCTCCCGCCGGAACCGGCCGTTCACCGCCACCACGATCTCGTCGACCACCGGCCGGTAGCACGACAGGATCGCCGCCACCCGGCTCAGCGGGCCGGCGGTGATGGTGCACAGCGAGATGGTCGGGCGGCCGGCCATCCCGCCAGGCTAGGCGTCCCACCTGGCCGGCCGCCCGACTACGTTTCGGCCCATGCCGGAACGGTCGACCGAGGCGTTCGTCGGTGCCGTCGCCACGGCCCTCTCCCGCCGGCTCGCCGCCGCCGGCCTCGGCCCACTGGCCATCGCCGGCAGCGGGCCCGACGCCGACGCCGCTGCCGCTGCCGCCGCCGCCTTCCTCCAGGCCGCCGCTCCTTCCAGGGCGGGGGCGGGGGCGGGGGCGACCGCGGGGGCGGGGGCGGGGGCCAGGGCGGGGGCCAGGGCGGGGACCAGCTCCGACGGGACGGCCAACCGGCACGGTGGCGGCGAGCCGGGGGCCGTGCTGGCCGTCGGGCCGGACGCCGCCGACGGCGAACGGCTGGCCGGCTGGATCGACGAGACCGGGTGGTCGGTGCGGTTCTCCGGTCGGGCCATGGCGTCGCCGGCCGGCCGGCCGGAAGGGCGGCCGGTGCCGTTCGCCCTGCTCGACCCGTTCGACCCGGCCACCGTCGGGCCGGCCCCGGACGGGTTCGAGGTGCTGGCGGTGGTCACCACCTACAACGAGGTCGACATCGTCGACGGGCTGCTCGACCGGCTCCTGACCGGCGGGCTGCGGGTCCACGTGGTGGACAACTGGTCGACCGACGGGACCGCCCAGGCGGTGGCCGACCGGGCTCGGCAGTCGCTCGGCCGGCTCACCCACGAGCGGTTCCCCGCGGCCCACCCGTCCCCTTACTTCGAGCTGGAGACCCTGCTGCGCCGGGTGGAGCAGGTGGCCGACGGGTCGGGGGCCGCCTGGATCGTCCACCACGACGCCGACGAGATCCGGCAGGCCCCCTGGCCGGGGGTGGGGCTGCGCGACGCCCTGTACGCCCTCGACCGGTGGGGGTTCACCGTGGCCGACCACACGGTGGCCAACTTCGTCGCCACCGACGACCGCTGGCTGGCCGGGGGCGACCTGCCGGGCCACTTCGGCCACCTCGAGCTGGGTGAGGCCGCCGGCCACTTCCTCCAGGAGAAGGCCTGGCGCCGCCCGGCCGACGGCCACGTCGAGATGGCCTCGTCCGGCGGCCACCTGGCCGTCCACCCGGACAAGCGGGTGTTCCCCTACAAGCTGCTCACCCGCCACTACCCCATCCGCTCCACCGCCCACGGCCAGCGCAAGCTCCTGGCCGACCGCCGGGCACGCTTCAGCCCGGCCGAGCGCCGCCGCGGGTGGCACACCCACTACGACCTCCTCGGCGAGCGGCCCGACCTGGTCCGCCCCGACACCGCCTTGCTGGTGCCCGCCGACGCCCTCGACGGTCCCCTCCTCCTCCAGCGCCTCACCGGGGCCGGCCTCCCCGGCAACCCGTTCCCCGGCGAGGGGCCGGCCGGGCCGGTGCCTGCCGAGGCGGTCCCGGCCGGGGCAGCCGCCGAGACGGCACTGGCCGCCGGGGAGCTGGCCGCCGGGGAGCTGGCCGCCGGGGAGCTGGCCGGTGGCGGCTCGGGGCGGGGGGGTGGCGGTCGGCAGGTGCTGGTGCGGGTGCAGTCGGTCCTGTACGAACCGTCGCCGGCCTCGCTCGCCCGGTACCTGCGGACGCTGGCCCAGTCCATCGGGGTGCTCACCGGGCGCCACCCGGAGGTGACCGTCGACGTGGCCCTGGCCGACAACAGCCCGGTGGCCACCTACGACGACGACGGCATCGAGCGGGCCCGCTGGGGGTTCACCGGGTCGGGCACCCGGGCGGTCCACTACCGGCACCTTCCCGACAACCCGGGGCACGGGGGGGCCCACAACGCCCTGTTCGCCGAGCTGGACCGGCCCCAGGTGCTGGTGGTGTGCAACCCGGACACCGTCCCTGCCCCGACCCTCCTGCTCCGCCTGGTCGAGCGGCTGGCCCACGACGCCACCGTGGGGATCGTCGAGGCCCGCCAGCTGCCGCTCGAGCACCAGAAGGACTACGACCACACCCGCGGCGACACCTCGTGGGCGTCCGGGGCCTGCTGCGCCGTCGAGGGCGAGCTGTACGGCTCGCTCGGCGGGTTCGACGCCGACACCTTCTTCCTGTACTGCGACGACGTCGACCTTTCCTGGCGGTGCCGCCTGCACGGGGCCCGCGTCGTGTACGAGCCGGCCGCCCGCATCCTGCACGACAAGCGGCTCTCCCCGGGGGCCGCTGAGCAGCCGTCGGATGTCGAGATCTACCACTCCGGCCTGGCCAGCCTGCTGCTGCCCTGGAAGTACTCCCGGCCCGACCTCGCCGACGCCCACGTGGTCGACTTCGCCCAGTCGCCCCTCCCCATCCATCACGCCGTGGCCGACGCCTTCTCCGAGCGCCGCCGCGACGGCCGGCTGCCGGCCCCGATCGACCCGGACCACCAGGTGGGCGACTTCTCCACCTATGCCTACGCCCCGCTCCGCTTCGACTATGCCCGCTGACCTTCCATGCCCGCTGACCTGCCGATGAGCGACCGGTACCACTTCGCCTACGCCGAGGCCTCCCCGTACGGGCACGCCGTGCGGCTGCTGGCCGAGCACAGCCACGTGGCCGACGGGGTGGTGGTGGACCTCGGGTGCGGGTTCGGGGCGATCGCCGAGCCGCTGCGGGACCGTCGGCTCGGCTACGTCGGGCTGGACCTGGAGCCGTCGGGGGTGGCCGACCTGTGCCACCGGGGGTTCGAGGGGGCCCTGGTCGACCTGTCCCAGCCGGACCGGCTGGCCGGGCGGATCGACGAGCTGCTGGCCGGGCGGCCGCTGGCGGCGCTGTGCGCCCTGGACGTGCTGGAGCACCTGACCAACGGGCCGGCCGTGCTGGCGGCCCTCCGCCAGGTGGCCATCGACCACGGCCGGGTGGCCCTGGTGGTGTCGATCCCCAACGTGGCCCACCTCGACCTGGCCGCCAAGCTGGTGGTGGGACGGTGGGACGTCACCCCGACCGGGCTGCTCGACGAGACCCACGTCGCCCTGTACGCCCCGGCCCGCCTCGACCAGGCATTTGCCGCCGCCGGCTGGGCCGAGGTGGGGGAGGCCGACTTCGAGCTGGTCGAGTCCGACCAGCACTTCCCGGCCGACGCCGCCATGCTGGCGCCCACCCCCCTCCACCACCTGCTGGCCGGCATCCGCCGTCGGGCCGCCCCGGGGGCGACCACCAACCAGTTCGTCCGCGCCTACGTCCCGGCCGCCGTCCCCCCGCCGCTGCCTCCCCCGGAGCAGCCCCCCCCGTTCCTGTCCGTCCTGGTGGTCGACGGGGGCGACGACGACCGGCTGACCGACGCCCTGGTGGCCCTCGACGCCCAGGAGCTGCCCGACGGCGAGCTCGACGGGGGGCCGGCCAGCGTGGAGGTGGTCTGCTGCACCCTCCAGCCCACCCGGGCCCGCCGGGAGGCCCTCGAGCGGCTGGTCGCCCCGTTCGCCGGGCGCCTCGCCGGGCGGACCCGCCTGGTGGCCGTCGACCCGCCTGCCGGCTCGTCGCCATCGGCGGCCC
>JAKBAA010000022.1 GCA_021809425.1 Actinomycetes bacterium
AGCCCGGGCGGGCGCGTCGGGTCGTCGGCCGCCCCGGCGCGGGCGCGCCCGAGCTGCTCGAGGGCGGCGCCGGCCCCTTCACCGGCCGGGAGCAGCACGACCGGCCGCACGCCGGCCCGGGCGGCGCCGACCGCCAGCCCGCACAGCGCCCCTGCCGTCCCGGGCGGGGCGGCCCAGACACGGTGCCGGCCGTGGGCGGCGACCAGCCCGGCCGCACGGGCGTCGTCGGCGAGGTCGGCGCTGCCGGCACCGAGCACCACGAGGTGCTCGTCGGCCCCGAGCCCCCGGTCGAGCGCCCGGGCGACGGCAGCGGTGACGTCGCTCACGCGCTGCTCCCGATCGCCCGGAGGGCCGCCTCGACCTCGACGCGTGCCGCCGCCTCGGCGCTCGCGGCGTCGGCCGGGCTGAACCATCCGGTGGTGGCAGCCTGGCGGCAGAGGCGGGCGATCGGGTCGCCGGTGCCCGGCCTCGGGTCGCCGGTGCCGGCCAGCCCGAGGCGGGGGAGGAGGCACTCGAGCAGGAACGGGCCGTCGCCGTCCCGGGCGGCGGCGAGGGCCCCGGCGGCGGCGTCGTGGACGGCGGCGGCGTCACCGCCGTCGACCGTCGTCGAGGCGACGTGGAACGGGGCCACGAGCTCGGTGGCGCGCGGGAGGTGCGTCCCCCGGTCGGTGCACGCCCCGTCGGGGTCGCGGCGCTGGCAGACGAACAGGACGGGCAGCCCCCAGCAGGCGGCCAGCCGAACGGCGGCGACGAAGGGGCCGCCGGCGGCCGCGTCCCCGAACAGCGCCACGACCGGCCGCTGCCGGCCGGTGGCCCGGTCGGCGAGGGCCGTTCCGACCGCCTCGGCAAGACCGGTGCCGGCCGGGCCGCTCGCACCGAGCAGGCCGTGGGCCGGCTCGACGAGGTCGGTGGGCTCGAGCGGGCCGGAGAGGAGCCGGGCCATCGGGACGCCCTTCGCCAACGCCGCTCCGTGCGGCTGCTCGCTCAGGTACAGCGGCTCGCCGGCCCGGAGCTGGTGGCACACGCCGGCGGCGACCGCCTCCCCGCCAGGGTCGCGGCCCAGCCGCTCCTCGAGGGCGCGGATACGCCACATCGTCGCCAGCAGCCGCCGCGCCGTCTGAGCGGCGTCCTCGAAGCCCGGATCGGCGTCGGCGGCCATGGCAGGATGCGACCCGCTACCGACCGCCGGCCGGCCGGGCGCCCTGCAGGGTCGAGCCGAAGACCGGCTGGAAGGACTCGGCGATCGCCTCCGGGGTCCAGCCGCCCTCGCGGACGGCTTGCACGAGCTCGGCCGGGCGTGACCACAGGGAGAGCTTGTCGCCCCCGATGCCGATGCACTGGCCGGTGATCTCGGCCGCCTCGTCCGAGGCGAGGAAGACCACGAGCGAGGCCACGTCCTCGACGAGCCCGAAGCCCGAGCGGCGCATCGCCGGCGGCACCGGCTCGCCCCGCTCGACAGCCTCGGTCACCTCGCGCAGCGCCGGGATGGTGGCGGCCATCCGGGTGAGGGCGACGGGGATGACGGCGTTGACGGTGACGGCGTCGCGGGCGAGCTCCATGGCCCAGGTCCAGCAGATGGCGGCGATGGCCGCCTTGGCGCCGGCGTAGTTGGTCTGGCCGAAGTTGCCGCGCTGGCCGGCAGGGGAGCCGACGAGCAGGAGGCGCCCTCCCCCGCCCTGCTCGCGGAAGCGGGCGGCCGCCGCCCGCCCACAGGTGAAGGTGCCGCGCAGGTGGGTCTCGATGACCAGGTCGAAGTCCTCGTCGGTCATGTTCTTGAGGGTTCGGTCGCGCAGGATGCCGGCGTTCGTGCACATGACGTCGAGGCGGCCGAACTCGTCGACGGCCCGGGCGACCAGCCGGTCGGCCGCCTCGGTGGGGCCGACGCCGACGATCTCGGCGACGGCATGCCCGCCGGCCTTCTCGATGTCGTTGACGGCCTGCTCGGCGACGTCGGCGTCGATGTCGTTCACGACGACGGCGGCACCGGCAGCGGCGAGCGCCTTTGCGTACGCCAGGCCGAGCCCGCGTCCCGAGCCGGTGACGACGGCGACCTTCCCGGCTAGATCGATCATGTGGCCTCCCCTGTGGTGCGACGCGGGCGGACCCGATCGCCGTGGACGTGGACGGTACTACTCGCCGCCGCGCACCCCGTTCCCGCCCGGTCCGCGCGCGGCGACGAGCCGCTCGAGGACGGGCGGTGCATCCCCGGCGACATCCTACTCACTTCGGACGATCCCCGTCCGCATTGGTGGCGCGAACCGTACACTCGTGCTGTGGCGAGCGTGACGCAGCCGGACGAGGGGCCGGTGCCGCGGCGCGGCCGGCGCCGGGACCCGAGCATCGACCGGCGCGTCGCCGAGACCGTCATCGAGCTCTACGCCCGGGCCGGCTGGAACGGGCTCACCGTCGACGAGGTGGCGCGGCGGGCGCGTGTGGGCAAGGCGGCCCTGTACCTGCGCTGGCCGACGAAGGAGGCGCTCCTCGTCGACGCCGTCGCCGCCGTCGGCGTCCCCGTTGTCCCCGAGCCGAGCGGCAGCATCCGCATCGACCTGCTCGAGCTCGCCCGCTCGCTGTTCGGGCTGTACTCGACGACGAACGGCATCGCCTACCTGCGGCTGTACGTCGAGGCCCGCTACCTGCCGTCGCTCGAGCAGACCTGGCAGCAGCGCACCACCGTCCCGCGCCAGCTCGAGGCACGGGCGCTCGTGCGCCAGGCGATCGCCCGCGGCGAGCTGCCGGCGGGGACCTCCCCGACCATCCTGCTCGACGCGCTGGCCGGCGCCATGGCGAACCACGTCCTGTCGACGCCCCCCGAGCTGTACGCCGAGATGATCGCCCAGGCCCCCTCCTACCTCGAGCGGCTCGTCGACTTCGTCCTCGCCGGCGCCCGGGCTGCGGCCCCGCCGGGAGCGGGGAGCGGGGCGGCCGCCGTGCCCGACTAGCGGTCCGGCGCAGCGGCCGGCTCGCCCCGGCGGTCCGGACGGCCGCCGCCCGTCAGTCGAGGTGCCCGACCGCCACCACGTCGGTCGGGGCTCGCGGCACGACCCGCCCCGGCTCGAGGCTGATGGCAAAGGACGTGTCGGGACGGCGCGGGGCGACGAGGGTGCCGACGCCGAGGGCGGCCCTCTCGCCGCCCGTCACGTCGAACCCGCCGACAGCACGGGGCGGGTGGTGACCGTCGATCTGCCACAGCACGTAGATCTGCCGGTCCTTCCGGTCGGGTGCCAGCCGCAGCGGCTGCACCCAGACGTCGCCGCCGCGCACCACCACCCGGGCGATCGGGTGGTCGGTCCGGAGGCTCGCGAGCGTCCCTTGGACGCACCCCGACGCTGCCGTGCACGACGTCGGTGCGGGGCCGAGCCCTCCGCCGGTGGCGAGGACGCCGCCGATGGCGCCGCCGGCGACGACCACGACAGCCGCCGCGGCCGCCGCCAGGCGGACCCGGCGGGAGGTGCCACGCCGTGCACGGGACGGCAGCGCCACCACGGGTGCCACCCTGGCCGGCCCGCCGCCGTCTCCTCGGGCCGGGCCCGACCCGTCGAGCGGCCCCGGGCCCGCCGGCTCCACCGCGTCCTGCGGCGTGACGGGCCGCTGCGGCGTCCGCCGGGCGGCGGCCAGCAGGTCGTCGCGCAGTCCCGGGCGCGGCGTGGCGTCCGACGCGTCCTCGGCCAGGCGCCCGGCCACCTCCCCGAAGCGGGCCACCGTCACCTGGCAGCGCTGGCAGTGGCGCAGGTGGGCCTGGAACGCCGCCGCCTCGTCCGGCTCGAGCGCGCCGAGCGCCTCGGCGGCGGCGAGCTCGTCGAGGTGCTCGTGCCCCACGTCGTCGGGGAGCCTCCGGTCGTCGCTCATGGCGCACCCCCTTCGCACGCGCCGTCCTGCCGCCCGAGGGCGGCCTCGAGCCGCCGCAGCCCGGCGAGCGTGCGCGTCTTGACGGTGCCGAGCGGCACGCCGGTCCGCTCGGCGATCTGCCGCTGGCTGAGGCCCCCGTAGTAGGCGAGCACGAGCGCCTCTCGCTGTGCCGGCGACAGCTCGCCGAGGGCGGCGCGGACGTCGTCGTCGCGCAGCCCGGCCAGCACCGCCACCTCGGGCTGCCCGTCCACCTCGGCCACCGGGGACTCCTTGTGGCCGTACCGCTCCTGGCGCCGCGCCAGCGCGCTCTCGCGGCGGACGGCGTCCACTGCCTTGTGGTGGGCGAGCGAGCACAGGAAGCTGCGCAGGCTGCCCCGGCGGGTGTCGTAGGCGGCGTCGCGCCAGAGCGACAGGAACACCTCCTGCACGATCTCCTCGGCGAGCGCCGCGTTCGACGTGACGCGCAGGGCCAGCCGGTAGCACGCCGTTCCGTGCCGGTCGTAGAGCAGGCCGAGCGCCTGGTCGTCGCCCGCCGCAAGGCGACCGGCGAGCGCCTGGTCGTCGCCCGCCTCCTCGAAGGGCGGTGCGCCCGGCTCAGCCACGAGGAGGAGTGTCCCAGTCACGGAGGCGACCCTTCAAGCCGCCCGGCGGCGTGCCCGGGTCGGCGTCCCCCGGGGCGGCCGGCGGGTGCCCGGTCGGTGCTCGAGCCAGCGTCGTGTGACCTGCATGGCGTCCTTCCCCGGTGGAGCGAGCCCTGACGCCTTGGATTCGGTGCCGCCGCCTCCCCGGTTCACCCGCTCCCGCCGCCGACCACCCGCGGGCCCGCCGACCACCCGCGGGCCCGGCGGGCAGCCGCAGCCCCGGCGACCACCCGCGGGCCGGGCGGGCAGCCGGGGCTAGCGGGGCAGCCCGAGCGCCCGGGCGAGCAGGTTGCGCTGGATGTCGCGGGTGCCGCCGCCGATCGACGACATGAGGGCGTGCCGGTGGGCATGCTCGAGCTCGCCGCCGCCGGGGACCGCCGGCGCCGGGACGCCGAGCGCCACGGCGGGACCGGCGAGGTCGAGGACGGCCCCGAACAGCTCCTCGCCGAGCTCGGTCGAGACGATCTTCGCCATCGGTGCCTCGAGGCGCGTCCCGCCCCCGCCCTCGACGGCACGGACGCTCGCGACGGCGAGCAGGCGGGCCGACTGCACCTTGACGGCCAGCTCGCCCAGACGGGCCCGAGCTGCCGAGCCGCGCCGTCCCGGGTCGGCCGCACCCGATCGGAGCGCGCCGAGCAGCTCGTCCAAGTGTCGCAGGGAGGCGGCTGCCGCACCCGCCAGCACGGCCCGCTCGCCGGCGAGGGCCGAGGTGAGCACCTTCCAGCCGCCGTTGACCTCGCCGACGCGGGCGTCGTCGCCGACGTGCACGCCGTCGAAGAAGGTCGAGCACGAGATGCTGCCGCCGAGCGATCGGTGCTGCTGCGCCTCCCATCCGGGCAGCCCGGTGGGAAGGAAGAACACGGTGATCCCGGCGTGGGGCGGCGTGGCGTCCGGGTCGGTGCGGGCGGCCACCCACGCCCAGTCGGCCCGGTGGGCACCGGTGCCCCACATCTTGCGCCCGTCGAGCACCCAGCCGTCGCCGTCGCGCGCTGCCCGGGTCGACAGGTTGGCCAGGTCGGAGCCGACCTCCGGCTCGGAGTAGCCGAGGTAGAAGCGGAGCGTCCCGCCGGCGAACTGGGGCAGGAACCGGTCCTTCTGCTCCTGCGACCCGTGGCGGAGCAGGGCGCCCCCGACCATGCCGATCGAGGCGACGGCGTGCGAGACCGGGACCCGCCGGTAGGCCACCGTCTCGCCGAGGACGTACGCCTCCTCGGCGCTCGCACCCCGCCCGCCCACCGTCCGTGGCCAGGTCGGGGCGAGGAACCCCTCGGCGGCGAGCGCCCCGAGGACGGCCGGGTCGTCCGCCTCCTCGTCACGCTGCGCCCAGCTTCCGTCGTCGATCCGGTCGAGCAGGGCGGCGAGCTCGGCCCGGAAGGCGGCGGCGGCCGGGCCGAGGTCGGGGGCGGGCAGCGAGCCGTCGCCCTCGACCAGCTGGTCGCCGACCCCGCCGGCCGACAGCGGGAAGCCGTCGAGGAAGCACACGTCGGCGTGCACCCGGCGGAACAGCCACGGCGCCTCGTGCTCCTCGAAGTAGCCGACTGCCGCAAGGGTGTGGTGGGCGGCCAGCTGGGCCGCCGGAAGCGCCCGCCGGGCGCTCGCCGCCGCCAGCTCGGCCGCCAGCAGGAAGCGGCCGCCCCCCTCGGCGTGCGCCCGAACGGCCTCGTCCAGCAGCAGGGCGGTCGTGCGCAGGCCGATCTCGGCATCCACCAGCCGGTGTGACACCGCCTGGTAGCTGCCGATCAGCCGGCCGAACTGGACCCGGGTGCGGGCGTGGTCGAGCGCCAGCTCGTGCGCCCGGCGCGCCGCACCGAGGGCACGGGCGGCGAGGCCGAGCCGTGCCACCGCCCGCAGCCGGTCGACCGCCTCGGGCGCCAGGTCGACCGACGCCGTCGCCTCGGCCGCCAGCTCGACGGCGGACCATGCCGGCCGGGCCATCCCCGGCCGGGCCGCCCCGGCGGTGATCGCCCGCAGCGCCACCGCCCCGCCGCCGGCACCGGGAAGCACCAAGGCGTGCGTCGCCGACCCCGCCGCCTCCACGAGCAGCTCGCCAGCTGCCGGAAGGGCCAGCACCGGCCGCACCGTCCCGGCGGCCACCGCTCCGGCGGCGTCACCGGGGAGCGCCACCGCCGTCACGTAGGCGTCGGTGAGCGGAAGCGGGCAGGCGACCGCCCCGCACGCCTCGTTCAGCGCCAGCAGGCCGCCGAGCAGCCCATCGGGCGCCAGCGCCGTCCAGCCCTGGTCGACCCCCCGTGCCATGCCTGCCGCCAGGCGTGCGTCGGCGTCGCCCTCGCCGGCGGTCGTCGCCGGGCCCCACGCCCGTGCCAGCTCGCCGCGCGCGGCGCCGGCCAGCATCTCGAGCTCGTCTCTGTCGAGGATCGTCATCAGCCCTCCCTCGTCGCCCCGGCGACGACCGCGGAGCATATTCCAGACGGATCACGACCGGTATAGGATGCGCCCACCTGTACGTGGCCCTCGCACCGTCGCGACCAGGCCACCGACCGAGAGGGGGCGTCGGATGAACGTGGACGAGCTCGTGGCCATCGACGTGCACACGCACGTGTCGATGTCCGTCGACGCCCCGGCCCGGGAAGCCTCCGAGGGGGCCGAGGCGATGGCCCGCTACTTCAAGACCGAGGTGGTCGCCACCACCGTCCCCCAGATGGCCGACTACTACCGTGCCCGCAACATGGCCTGCGTGGCCTTCATGGTCGACGCCACCACCGCCACCGGTGAGCCGCCGGCGGTGACCAACGAGGAGATCGCCGCGCTCGCAAAGGAGCACGCCGACGCCGTCATCGCCTTCGGCAGCGTCGACCCCCACGCCGGCAAGGTCGCCGTCAAGGCCGCCCGGCGCCTCGTCGAGGAGCACGGCGTGCGCGGCTTCAAGTTCCACCCGAACGCCCAGGCCTTCTTTCCGAACGACCGGACCTTCTACCCCCTCTACGAGGTCCTCGAGGAGCTGCAGGTTCCCGCCCTGTTCCACAGCGGCCACACCGGTGTCGGCGCCGGCGTGCGCGGCGGCAACGGGATCCGGCTCAAGTACTCCAACCCGATGTTCGTCGACGACGTCGCCGTCGACTTCCCCGACCTTCCCATCATCCTCGCCCACCCGTCGTTCCCGTGGCAGGACGAGGCGCTCTCGGTGTGCCTCCACAAGCCCACCGTCTACATCGACCTTTCCGGCTGGTCGCCCAAGTACTTCCCGGCCAACCTGATCCAGTACGCCAACACGCTCCTCCGCCACAAGATGCTGTTCGGCTCCGACTACCCGGTGATCACCCCGGACCGCTGGCTGGCCGACTTCGAGAAGACGGCCATCCGCGACGAGGTCCGGCCGCTCATCCTGAAGGAGAACGCCGTCAACCTGTTCAAGCTCCGCGGCGAGGCGGGCTCGCCGGCAACGGCCTAGCTACGCTCCGGCGAGGGGGGGTAACGCCGTGGACGGAGCAAGGGAGCCGGACCTCAACCTGGCGACGCTGTGGGAGGCGGTGGCCGACACCGTCCCCGATGCCCTGGCGGTGGTCCAGGGCGGGGTGCGCCGCACCTGGCGCGACCTCGACCGGCGCGCCTCCCGCCTCGCCGGGGCGCTCCAGGCGGCGGGGGTGTCGGCCGGCAGCAGGGTGGCGATCGACTGCTACAACTGCCCCGAGTACCTCGAGACGGTGTTCGCCGCCTTCAAGCTGCGCGCCGCTCCGGTCAACCTCAACTACCGGTACCGCTCGAAGGAGCTCGTCCCGCTGCTCGAGGACGCCGGCGTGTCGGCGCTCGTCTACCACGGGGCCCTCGCCGACCGGGTCCGGGAGGCCGCCGACGGGCTCGGCCGCGACCTGTTCCTCATCGAGGTGACCGACGGCGACGCCGCCCCGCTGCCGGGGGCCTCGGCCTTCGAGGCCGTTATCGGCGCCGCCCCGCCGGCGAGCCGCCGGGCGCGCAGCGGGGACGACGAGTTCCTCCTCTACACCGGCGGCACCACCGGGCTGCCGAGGGGCGTCCGCTGGCGCCACCGGGCGGTGTTCGGCATGCAGCAGCTCCAGATCGGCCAGCGCGGGCTCGACGTGCCGACCGACGCCGCCGAGCTCGCCGCGGCCGTTGCCCAGCTGCACGCCCGCGACGACGCCCCCACGGCGCTCGTCGTCTCGCCACTCATGCACGGAACTGCCATCTTCAACTCGATGGGGGCCTTCGGGCTCGGTGGCACCGTCGTGCTGTGCACCTCCCGCTCGCTCGACCCCGACGAGATCTGCCGCCTCATCGCCACCTACCGGATCCGCCAGCTCTCCATCGTCGGCGACGCCTTCGCCAAGCCCATCCTCGCCGCCCTCGACGACGCCGAGGCGGCCGGTACCCCGTACGACCTGTCGAGCCTCGAGCGCGTCACCAGCGTCGGGGTCACCTGGTCCGGCGAGGTCAAGCAAGGCCTGCTGCGCCACGCCGACGTGGTCCTCGTCGACGGCGTCGCCGCCAGCGAGGGGGGCGGGTTCGCCACCGCCGAGACCCGCCGCGGCGACCCCGTCGTCACCGGCCGCTTCCGGCTCGGCCCGAGCGCCAAGGTGCTCCGCGAGGACGGCACCGAGGTCACCCCCGGCTCCGGCGAGGTCGGCTACCTCGCCGCCAGCGGGCCGCTCCCGGACGGTTACCTCAACGACCCCGACAAGACGGCCCGCACCTGGAAGACGATCGGCGGCGTCCGCTACGTCGTCCCCGGCGACATGGCCAAGCTCGACCCCGACGGCACCGTCGTGCTGCTCGGCCGGGGGAGCGAGGTGGTGAACACCGGCGGCGAGAAGGTGTTCGTCGAGGAGGTGGAGCAGGCCATCGCCACCGACCCGGGCGTCGAGGACGTCCTCGTCGTCGGGGTCCCCGACGACCGCTTCGGCACCCGCGTCGCCGCCGTCGTCCAGCTGGCGCACGGCGCCCATCGCACCGAGCGGGCCATCGTCGACCACGTCGGCGAGCAGCTCGCCGACCACAAGCGCCCGCGCCAGGTCGTCTTCGTCGAGGCCGTCCCGCGGACGCCCGCCGGCAAGGCCGACCGGGCCGGTGCCCGGGCGATCGCCGCAGCGGCTGCCGGCACGCAGCCGCCCGGCAACCCAGCGGCTGCCGGCACGCAGCCGCCCGGCAACCCAGCGGGCAGCAACCGAGCGGCTGGCGCCGCGACGACCACCGACAAGGGAGCATGACGTGGCAGAGCCCTTCGACCCGACGAGCCTCGGCAGGCACTCCGAGCCGGTCCCCTACGACGTGACGGCCGAGGCGATCGCCGCCTACGCCCGGGCCACCAACGACACGGCCCCCGATGCCCTCGCCGGCGAGGTGGCGCCGGCCGTGTTCGCCATCGTCCCGGTGTTCGGCCGGGCCAACGGCCCGTCGGTCGTCCACCCCGACCAGGCCGCCGCCCTCCAAGGACGCGTGGTGCACGGGGAGCAGTGGATGGTCATCCACCGCCCGATCGTCGCCGGCGACCGCCTGCTCGTGCGCGGCGCCGCCATCGGCATCCACGCCAAGGCGTCCGGTGTCCAGGTGGTTTCCCGCAACGAGACCACCGACGCCGCAACCGGCCAGCCGGTCAACGAGCAGTACGTCACCATCTTCTACCGCGGCGTCGAGTCGGGCGTCGACGAGGGCGAGGTCGCCCCGAGCCTCAAGGCGCTGCGCGGCGACGAGGAGGGCACGCCGCTCCCCCCGCTCGTCTTCCCGGTCGACCCCGACCAGCCCGCCCGCTACGCCGACGCCTCGGGCGACCACAACCGGATCCACCTGGACGACGACTTCGCCCGCTCTGTAGGCCTGCCGGGCATTATTGTGCACGGGATGTGCACTCTTGCCTTTGCCGCGCGCGCCGTGCGCGAGGCGCTCGGCGAGACCTCCGCCGGGGCAGTCCGCCAGCTCGGTGCCCGCTTCACCTCGCCGCTCCTGCCCGGCGACCAGCTCACGACCACCGTCGCCCGGCTTGCTCCGGGCGCCGGCGGCCGGAGCGCCGTGCGCTTTGGCTGCGCCAACGGTGCCGGCCAGGCCGTCCTCGGTGCGGGGTACGCCGAGCTGGCCTGACCGCTCCCGAGGGCCGCCGCCCTGCGGCCCCGCCCCCCCCGGTCTGCCAGGCGGGTCAGGCGACCTCCTCGCCGGCCCCCTGGCGGAGCCAGGTGGCGTACATGGCCGCGTACGTCCCCCCCGCCTCGACGAGGCGCTCGTGCGGCCCCCACTCGACGACGCGCCCGGCGTCGACCACGGCGATGCGGTCCGCCTTCATCGCCGTCGTCAGGCGGTGGGCGACCAGGATGGCCGTGCGCCCCTCGAGCAGCCGGTCGAGCGCCGCCTCCACCTTGGCCTCCGAGGCCAGGTCCAGGTTGGAGGTGGCCTCGTCGAGGACGAGCACGCGCGGCCGGGCGAGGAACGCCCGGGCGAGGGCGATCAGCTGGCGCTCCCCGGAGGACAGCGACTGGCCGCGCTCGTGGACCGCCGTGGCGAGCCCGTCGGGCAGCCGCTCGACGAGGTCGCCGAGGCCGACCGCCTCGACGGCGGCGAGGACGTCGGCGTCGGAGGCGTCCGGGTCGGCGAAGGCGATGTTGTCCCGCAGCGTCCCGACGAACAGGAACGGCTCCTGGGGCACCACGCCGAGCTGCCGGCGCAGGCTCGACAGCTGGACCTTGCTGATGTCGTGGCCGTCGACGAGGACACGCCCCTCGGTCGGGTCGTAGAAGCGGGCGACCAGCTTTGCGATCGTCGACTTCCCCGCCCCGGTGCGCCCGACGAAGGCGACCGTCTCGCCGGGACGGAGGTCGAGGTCGACGTCGTGCAGGACCGGATGGGCCGGGTCGTAGCCGAAGCTGACGTGGTCGAAGCGGACCGCCCCGACCACCGTCGGCAGCGGCTCGGCATCGGCCGCCTCGGCGACGCCCGGGTCGGTGGCGAGCAGGCCGTTCAGCTTGACGAGCGACGACATCCCCTGCTGGTAGGTGTTGTAGGTCTGCACGAGCAGCTGGATCGGCTGGAAGAACCGGCCGAGGTACAGGAAGTAGGCGACGAGCACGCCGAGCGACAGCTCGTGGTGCACCACCATGGCGCCGCCGATCGCCAGCAGCACCGCCTGCCCGAGGTAGCCGAGCAGCTGGGAGCCCGGGCCGTACACGGCGGCGACCTTGGCCGTGTAGACGTACGCCTCGCGGTAGTCGCCGAGCACGTTGCGGTGGTGCACCACGTTGCGCGCCTGGCGGTTGTGCGAGACGACGACGCGCACCCCGTGCAGGCTCTCGGACAGGTCGGCGAGCACGTCGGCGATGCCGTCGCGCACGCGCAGGTAGCCGGTGGCCGACGCCGAGCGGAACCACAACGACAGCACGGTGAGGGCCGGCACCACGAGCACGATGGTGACGAGGGCGAGCCGTACGTCGAGCACGAACAGGACGACGGCGATCACCACCATGGTCAGCCCCTGGATGACGAGCTGGCCGAGCCCGTCGCCGAGCAGCTGGTTGAGGTTCTCGATGTCGCTCGTCATCCGCGTCATCACGACGCCGGCCTTCTCGTCGGTGTAGAAGTCGAGCCCGAGCCGCTGCAGGTGGGTGAAGATGCGCAGGCGCAGGGCGTACTGGATGCCGGCGGCGATCCGCCCCTCGGCCATCACGAGGTAGCGCTGGGCGACCGCCGTGAGGGCGATCGAGCCGGCGTAGCCGACGACCACGGCGACGAGCACCCCGACGTCGCGCCCGAGCATGCCGGCGTCGATCCCGGTCGAGATGAGCAGCGGCCCCGCCTGGTTGGCGGCGACGAGCACGACGATGCCGGCGAGCGCTGCCACCGCCAGCCGGCGGTGCGCGGCGAGCAGCCCCCCGAGGCTCAGCCGCTGGCGATCGGTGGCCGGGGCGCGGTGGGAGAAGGCGACGTCCGGCTCGCCATGCTCCGGCTCGTCGGCGAGCAGCCGGTCGACGCCCTCCTGCATCTCCTCGGGGATCCCCCCGAAGGGCAGCCCCGGCTGGGTCCCGCGCCCGGCGGCGAACACCGCCCCGACGCCCCCGCCCCATCCGCCCCCCATCCCCATCAGGCCACCTCCTCGGTGTGCTCGGCCTGTGCCAGCACCTCCACGTAGAGCGGCTCCCGCTCGAGCAGCCCCTCGTGGGACCCCTCGGCGACCACCCGCCCGGCGTCCATCAGCACGACGCGGTCCGCCAACGAGATCGTGGACAGGCGGTGGGCCACGATCAGGGTGGTCCGCCCCCCGAGCAGGTGCGCCAGGGCCTCGTGGATGGCCTGCTCGACCTGCACGTCGACGGCGCTCGTTGCATCGTCGAGGACGAGGACGGGCGGGTTGACGAGGAGGGTGCGGGCGATGGCGATCCGCTGGCGCTGGCCGCCCGACAGGGTGTAGCCGCGCTCGCCGACCACCGTGTCGTAGCCGTTCGGCAGCTCGGCGATGAACCCGTCCGCCTGTGCCGCCCGGGCCGCCGCCTCCACCTCGGCAAGGCTCGCCCCGGGACGGCCGTAGGCGATGTTGTCGCGGATCGAGGTCGAGAAGAGGAACGGCTCGTCGAGCACGATCCCGACCCGGTCCCGCAGGCTGGAGAGCGTCACCGACCGGACGTCGCGCCCGTCGATGCGGACGGCGCCGGCCGTCACGTCGTAGTAGCGGGCGATCAGCCGGGCCACGGTCGACTTGCCCGACCCGGTCCGCCCGACCAGGGCGACCGTCTCGCCCGGCCGCAGGTGGAGCGAGAACCCGTCGAGGGCGCGGGGCAGGTCGCCTCGGTACGAGAACGCCACGTCCTCGAAGGCGACGTCCCCGGCCACCGCCCCGAGCGGGCTGGCGTCGGGCGCGTCGACGATGTCGGGCTGCTCGTCGATCAGCTCGTAGATCCTGCCGGCCGAGGCGGCGGCGCGTTGTCCCATCATGATGAGCTGGCCCAGCATCTGGAACGGTGCCTGGAGCATCACGATGTAGGCGCTGAAGGCGAGGATGGCGCCGATCCCGAGCTGGCCGTGGATGACGAGCTCGCCGCCGACCAGCAGGACGAGGGCAAGGCCGAGCTGGGGCAGGTTCTGCACCGCCGGCGTGTAGCGGGCGCGCAGGTCGTAGTCGCGCACGTTCGCCCACCGCAGCCGTGTCGCCGCCCGGGCGAGCGCCCGCAGCTCGCGGGCCTCGGCGTCGAACGCCTTGACGATGCGGACGCCGTTCACGTTCTCGTCGACGATCGTGGCCACCTCGGCGAGGCGCGCCTGGATCAGCCAGGACACCGGGAACAGGATCTTGCGCATCCTCGTGCCGGCGACGTACACGAGCGGCATCGTCACCATCGCCACGATGGCGAGCGGGACGCTGATCGCCAGCATGTACCCGAACGCCACCACCGCCACGGCGCACTGGACGAGGATGGCCGGGGCGAACGTCAGGTACAGGTTGACCGACCGCACGTCCGAGTTGGCCCGCGAGATCAGCTGTCCGGACTGCACGCGGTCGTAGAACGAGAACGACATCTGGGTCAGGTGCTCGTACAGCAGGTGGCGCAGGTCGTACTCCATCGAGTAGGCGGTGCGCATCAGGTACAGCCGGGAGACGAAGGCAGCCACGCCGGCGCCCACGCCGAAGCCGAGCACCTCCCACACGTAGGTGGCGAGCGACGTCCGGTGGTGCTGGACGGCGTTCGTGATCGCCTCGTTGAGCAGGTTGGGGATCTGCACCTGCAGCACGAGCCCCACGAACGAGCAGCCGAGGGCGATCGCCACCGTCCACTTGTGGGCGGCCACGACCGGCAGGGCGCGGCGCAGCCACGAACGGCTGGTGTCGGGGTGGATCCGCCCTCGCGGCGGCGCGTAGCGGGACGCCTCCGTCCCCTCGCCCGGTGTCGCCGGGCGCGACGGCGGCCTTCCGGCGGTGTCGTCCGGGGCGCCCATCTCGTTAGGCTATCGAATGGTCTGCAGGTCACCGCTGCGGACCGACGGAGGGTCGCGCCGGCGCCGCCCGGGCGCGGGCGGCCCGGCGACGCGTACGGGGGCACAATGACGACCGTGGTGCACGTGCCGACCGCGCCCCCGGTGCCGCTGCTCGCCGCCCGGGGGCTCACCGTCCGCTACGGGCCGCTCGTGGCCCTCGAGGGGATCGACCTCGAGGTGGCCGCCGGCGAGCTCGTCGTCGTCGCCGGCGAGAGCGGGGCCGGCAAGACGACGCTCCTGCGCTGCGTGGCCGGCGAGGTGGTGCCGGCGGCCGGCGACGTCGTGCGCCTCGGCGAGCCCGTCGTCCCCAGCCGGTCGCGGCGGGCGCACGACGTCGGCATCGTCTGGCAGGACCTCGCGCTCTGCGAGAACCTGAGCATCGCCGACAACCTGGCGCTCGGGCGGGAGCGGCGGTTCCTGCTCCGCTCGGACGCCCGGGTCCACCGGGCCGCCGCCGAGACGCTCGCCCGCTTCGGCGTGCGCTCCGCCGACACCACCCGCAACGTCCGGTCGCTCACGAGGGCCCAGCGCCAGCTGCTGGCGGTCGCCCGGGCCATGCTCGACGCACCCCGCCTGCTCATCCTCGACGAGCCCACCGGCGCCCTCGGTGCCCAGGAGACGGCCGAGGTGGAGCAGCTCATCGAGCGGCTCCACCGGGACGGCACGACCATCCTGCTCGTCTCCCACGACCTCGACCAGATGTTCCGCCTCGGCGACCGCATCGTCGTGCTGCGCAACGGCCGGCTCGTCGCCGAGGTCGATCCGCGCCGGGCGCACCACGAGGACGTCGTCAGCCTCATGTCGGGCCAGCCGGTCGACTCGTCGGCACGCGGCCAGCTCACCCGGCTCCACGGGCTCGCCGACCGGCTGGCCTCGGCCGACCGGTCGTCGAGCCTGTCGCTCATCCTGTCCACGCTGGCGGCGGCCCTCAACGTCGAGCACCTGGCCGTCCACCTGGCCGACGGCGACGTGCTCCGCTGCGCCGAGGCGGTCGGCGTCCCGGCCGGGCTGCGCCGGTCGTGGGACGACCTGGCGATCGGCGCCGCCGGCGGGCCGGTCGGCCTGGCCGCCGCGACCGGCCAGCCGGTCGTCGTCGGCGACGCCCGCACCAGCCCGCTGTGGGCGCCCCGGCGGTCCGAGCTCGAGGGGCTCGGCGTCGCCAGCTCGTGGTCGGTGCCGTTGAGCGGCCCGGGAGGCCTGCTCGGGGTGGTGAGCGCGCTCCGCTCGGTGCCGGCGGCGCCCGGGCGCGACGAGCTCGACCTCGTCAGCCTCTATGCCGGCTACCTGGCGGGCGCGCTCGAGCGGGAACGGCTGTTCGGCGAGGTCACCCGGCGCAACCGGGTGCTCGAGACGGTCCGCGAGATCCTGCAGGCGCTCACCGGGCCGATGCCGTTCGAGCAGGGGCTGGCGACCGCCCTGCGGGCCCTGCGATCGGGCCTCGAGGCAGCCGAGGTCGCCCTCGTCATGGCCGACGGGTCGGGCGAGGAGCGGGTGCGCGTGGCGGCCGGGCCGGCCGGCGCTGCGCCGGTGGCGTCGGCGCTGCTCGAGGCCGCCACCGCCGCCCTCCGCTCGGCCCGACCCGGGGAGCTCGTCCGCCGCGCCGGCGGCGGCGTCATGGCGATCCCGCTGGCGGCACCCGGGGGCGACGCCGCCCTCGTCGCCTCCTGGCACGGCCCCCCGCCCGGGGTCGAGGGGGGGGCGCTGCTCGTCGACGCCGCCAGCTCGCTCAGCCTGGCCCTCGAGCGGGAGGCCGCCGCCCAGGCGACCCAGGAGACCGCCGCCCTCCGCCGCTCGCGCGAGCTCCAGCGCGCCTTCCTGTCCCGCCTCGGCCACGAGCTGCGCACCCCGCTCACCGGCATCCGCGGGTACGCCTCGAGCCTGCTCCAGCCCGACGTCACCTGGGACGGCGACTCGGAGCGGCGGTTCCTGTCCCGGATCGCCTCCGAGTCGGCCCGGCTCGGCCGCCTCGTCGACGACCTGCTCGAGTTCTCGGTCATCGAGTCGGGGATCCTCCGGCTGAGCCCGGACTGGTGTGACCTCGGTCTCGTCCTCGAGGCCGCCGCCGCCTGCATCCCGCTGGAGCGTGCCGGGACGCTGCGCATCGAGCCGGCCGCCGACCTCCCGGCCGTCTGGGCCGACCACGATCGCCTGGAGCAGGTGTTCGTCAACCTGCTCGACAACGCCCTCCGCCACAACCCTCCGGGCACCTCGGTGGCGGCCACGGCTTCGGCGGGCGCCGACGGCCAGGTGGTCGTCGAGGTGCGCGACGACGGGCCGCCGATGCTCCCCGAGGTCGCCGCCGGGCTGTTCGAGCCCGGCCGCCGCCGGTTCGCCCCCACGGCCGGGACCGGTCTCGGGCTGCTCATCGCCCACGGGATCGTCGCGGCCCACGGCGGTCACCTCGAGCTCGTCGAGGAGCCGGCCGGCAAGCGCTTCCTCGTCGTCCTCCCCGTCGAGCCGCACGACGCCCACGACCACGAGCCGGCCGGCCAGGACGCCTGGCGGGCGCTCGCCGCCCCCGGCACGGCCGGGCGGCCGTGAGCGCCGCCAGCGCCCTCGACGGGGTGGTCACCCGGGCGCTCATCGTCGAGGACGACCCCAACATCGTCGACCTCATCCGCGCCAACCTGGCGGTGCGCGGCTTCGACGCCGTCGTGTCGAGCGATGGGACGAGGGCGCTCCAGTTGCTCGAGGTCGAGCAGCCCGACATCGTCCTGCTCGACCTCATGCTGCCCGAGGCCGACGGCCTCGAGCTGTGCCGGGAGATCCGGGAACGTTCGAGCGTGGGCATCATCGTCGTGTCGGCCCGCGGCGGCGAGCGCGACAAGGTGACCGCCCTCAACATGGGCGCCGACGACTACCTGACCAAGCCGTTCAGCATCGAGGAGCTGCTCGCCCGCATCATGGCGACGCTCCGTCGCAGCAGGACGCCCACGCCGCCGGCCCAGCTCGCCCCGGTCGTCCGGGCGGGCGACGTCGTGATCGACCTGGCCAGCCAGCAGGTCACCCGCGCCGGCGAGCCCGTCCACCTCACCCCGACCGAGTTCGCCCTGCTGCGCGAGCTGGCGAGCCAGCGCGGCAAGCTGCTCACCCATGCCCACCTGCTCCGGCGGGTGTGGGGGCACGGCTACGAGACCGAGACCGAGTACGTCCGGGTCTACGTCCGCCGGCTGCGGGTCAAGCTCGAGACGCCGGGCGCTGCGCCCCTCATCCTCACCCAGCCCCGGGCCGGCTACCGCTTCGTCCCCGAGTGACCTCCCGCGCCGGTGTCACCTCCCGCGCCGGTGTCGCCTCCCGCGCCGGTGTGGCCGCCGCCCCGCCGGACCACGCCTGCCCCGCATCGTGTTAACGGCTTGTTAACCGGGCGTCGTGAATGTTGACGCGATCGTTCACGCTCGCGTTCGTATCTTCGTAACGCGACAGCGCGTCTTCGGCGGCGCCACGGGAGTGGTACCGCCGCCCGCAGCGATCCAGGGGGAGTGACACGACGGCGCCCGGCGCAGCCTGCCGGCGCCGGTCCCGCGACGGCTTGCGGGAGGGAGAGGGAGAGGAGGTGGGCCCGGGCCCTTCGCCCCTATGGCGGGGATGTACGGGCCGTGAACATTGCTCGGGCCGGGGGGGACTCCCGGCAAGGACGGGGGGCGGGCCGCCGAGGTGGCGTGCACGACCCGTGAGGTTGACGACCGGCCCATCCGGGTCGGCGCACCCAAGTGGAGAGGAGCAACACCGATGAGAGGCACACGTACAGCGCGCAAGATGGCCGTCGCCGCCATTGCCGGTTCGACCCTCGCAGGCGGCGCTGCCGTGCAGGTGGCCACGGCCGCCCCGGCGAAGCACGTCGCGACGGCGCACGCGACGGTCTCGGCGAGCACGTTCAACCGCAACTTCACGACGATGAAGCTGCTGAAGGCGATCACCGCCAAGGGCAAGGGCGGCATCGGCGCGATCCTGCCGGACACCGTGTCGTCCACCCGCTACGTCGAGTTCGATGCGCCTTACCTGCAGAAGGCACTCACCCTCGCCGGCATGTCGCCGAGCCAGTTCTCGGTCGTCAACGCCCACGGCAGCGACGCCACCGAGTTCGCCGACGCCCAGGCCGACATCGCCAAGGGTGACCGTGTCCTCATCATGGACCCGCTCGACTCGGGCGTCGGCGCCCGGATCGAGTCGTACGCCAAGGCGCACGGCGTGGCCGTCATCGACTACGACCGCCTCACGCTCGGCGGCAGCCGGCAGTACTACGTCAGCTTCAACAACGTCCGGGTCGGCACGCTGCTCGGCCAGGGCCTCGTGAGCTGCATCTCGGCGTGGCACGTCAAGAGCCCGAACGTCCTCGTCATGCACGGTGCGGTGACGGACAACAACGCCACGCTGTTCGCCAACGGCTACAACGCCGTGCTGGCGCCCTACTTCAAGAAGGGCACCTACAAGCTGGCCGGCCGCCCGGCCGGGACGTGGACGCCGACCGTGGCGCTGTCGGAGTTCCAGGGCTACTTCACGAAGAACCCCAACATCAACGCCATCCTCATGCCGAACGACGAGAACGGCGCGCCGGTCATCGCCTACCTGAAGAGCAAGGGCCTGAAGCCGCACACCCTCCCGGTGACCGGCCAGGACGCCACGCTGACCGGCCTCGGCAACATCCTCACCGGCTACCAGTGCGGCACGGTGTACAAGCCGATCTACCTCGAGGCCCAGGCGGCCGTGGCGCTGGCCATCTACGCCCGTGCCGGCATGGCACCGCCCGCCTCGCTGGTGAACGGCTCGACCATGGACACCCAGGCCCACAAGTCGGTCGCCTCGGTGCTCCTCACCCCGGAGTGGGTGACGTCGGCCAACATGGCCTCGACGGTCATCGCCGACAACTTCGTGCCGCCCGCCCAGCTGTGCGCCGCGCCGTACGCCACGGCCGCCGCCTGCAAGGCCGCCGGCATCAAGGCGTAGCCGCGCTCGACGCAGCACCAGCAAGCGCGGGGCCGGCCCCGGGGGAGCACCCCGGGGCCGGCCCCGGTCGCCGGGTGCGACGGGAGCGACGCTCGGCCGGGTCCGGCCCGGGCGCAGCCCCCGTCGACCTCGGGGCGATCGTGCACGGAGGGCGCCGCGCGGCCCGATCCGCGCGACACTGTCGGACGTCCCAGCCCCTGGGACGAGAGCCAGAAGGAGCGGGTGGGAGCGATGGTTGACGGCATGCTCGGCCGGGGCCAGCCGCTGCTCGAGCTGCGGGGGATCGAGAAGCACTTCGGTCCCGTCCGTGCGCTGCGCAGGGTCGACTTCACGATCGAGGCCGGCAAGGTGACCGCCCTGTGCGGCGACAACGGTGCCGGCAAGAGCGTCACGGTGAAGATCATGTCGGGCATCATCCAGCCCGACGGCGGCGAGCTCGTGTGGCGGGGTCGCCCCGTCCACCTGCGCACACCGCGCGACGCCGCCGACCTCGGCATCGCCACCGTCTACCAGGACCTCGCCCTGTGCGACAACCTGGACATCGTCCAGAACATGTTCCTCGGCAGGGAGAGGCGCCGCTTCGGCGCCCTCGACGAGGGCCCGATGGAGCAGGCCGCCCGGAGCACCCTCGCCGACCTGCGGGTGACGACGGTGCGGTCGATCCGCCAGCCCGTCGGCTCGCTGTCGGGCGGCCAGCGCCAGTCGGTGGCGGTGGCACGCGCCGTGCTGTGGAACTCCCAGCTGATGATGCTCGACGAGCCGACCGCCGCTCTCGGCGTCAACCAGACGGCGCTCGTCCTGTCGCTCGTCCGGCGCCTCGCCGACCAGGGCTACGGCGTCGTCATCATCTCGCACAACCTGAACGACGTCTTCGAGGTCGCCGACCGCATCGCCGTCCTCCACCTCGGCACGATGGTGGCGCAGGGCGAGGCCTCCGAGTTCGACCGCCAGAGCGTCGTCGAGCTCATGACGACGGGCAAGGTCGAGCGGGCCGACTCAGGCTCGCTCGCCGCCAACCGAGCGTCCAAGGAGGCGTGACCACCGTGGCGACGACACAACCCCCCGTCGACGACGTCGAGCGCGCCCCGGCGGGCGCCACCCACGCCGCACCGGCGACCGAGGAGGCCGCCGAGGCCGGCGCGATCGCCGCCTCGCCCGAGATCTTCGCCAACACCCTCCCCGAGTACCTGCGTGGCTGGTGGGGCCGGGTGCGCAGCGGCGAGAGCGGCATGCTGCCGGTCATCGCCGCGCTCGCCGCCATCGTCATCATCTTCCAGGTCCAGAACTCGCTGTTCCTGTCGGCCGGCAACATCGTCAACCTGCTCATCCAGGCGGCGGTCATCGTCCTGCTCGGCATCGGCGAGGTGTTCGTCCTGCTGCTCGGCGAGATCGACCTGTCGGTCGGCTACGTCGCCGGCGTGTCCGGCGGGCTCATGGCGGCGCTCGTGGCCCCCCCGTTCAACCTGCCCTGGTGGCTCGCCATCCTGGCTGCCCTCGGCGGCGGCGCGGTCATCGGCTTGGTCCAGGGAACGCTCATCACCCGACTCGGGCTGCCCTCCTTCATCGTCACCCTCGCCGGCCTCATCGGCTGGGAGGGCGTGATGATCTGGATGTTCGACAGCCTGAACGTGGCCGTCGGCGGCGTGATCTCGGTCTCCAACAAGTACCTGCTCGACCTCGTGTCGGGCGACCTGAGCCCGGTGGCCGGATGGATCGTGATGGCGGTGCTCGTGGTGGCCTTCGGCGCCCTCATGCTCAGCCGTGACGCCAGCCGCCGGCGGGGCGGGCTGGTCGCCCCGCCGCTCGGGGTGACCGTCGGCAAGCTCATCGGCGCGGCGATCGGCGGGTCGCTCGTCGTCTGGGTGTGCAACATCAACCGTGGCATCAACACGGCCACCCTGCACACCGTGTCGCGCGGCGTCCCGTGGGCGATCCCGATCATCTTCGCCGTCTGGCTGGTCGCCTCCTTCGTGCTCGGCCGCACCCGGTTCGGCCGGTACATCTACGCCATCGGCGGCAACGCCGAGGCGGCCCGCCGTGCCGGCGTGAGCCTGGCGCGCATCCGCACGGCCGCCTTCGTCATCGCCGGCGTGATGGCCGCCGTCGCCGGCATCGTCTACACCTCCTGGCTCGGCTCGATCTCCACGAACATCGACGGCGGCACCTACGTCCTCTACGCGGTGGCGGCGGCGGTCATCGGCGGGACCAGCCTGTTCGGCGGGCGCGGCAAGCCGCTGCACGCCGTGCTCGGCGGCCTCGTCATCGGCGCCATCGCCAACGGGCTCTCCCTGATCGGCCTCGGGGCCGCCCCGACCTACATCGTGACGGCGCTCGTCCTCATCGCCTCGATCACCATCGACTCGGTGGCCCGCCGCGGCCAGGCGGCGACGGCCCGGGCGAAGGTGTAGGTGGGCCCGTTGGTGCGACGTCGTCTGCCCCAGGCCGCCGCGCGCCGCCGAGCCCGGATCTCGCCGGCGCACCCGTCGGTGGGCGCCGGGCTCCCGCCGGCGGCTGCCCCGGCGCTCGCCGAGCCGGTCGCCTACCTGTCGGGCACCTGGTCGCTCGAGCGCCGGCTCGAGGACGCCGGCCTGGGCGTCGAGGGCCGCTTCGTCGGCATCGCCCGCCTCGAGCCTGCCGGCGACGGTCGGAGCCGGTACCGCGAGGAGGGCCTGCTCGAGTGGCAGGGCTACCGCGGCCAGGCGTCGCGCACCCTGACGGTGGCACCCGCAGGCCCGGCCACGGCGACGTTCTCGTTCCCCGACGGTCGCTTCTTCCACCTGCTGCAGCTCCGGCCGGACGGCTACGAGGTCGTCCACGAGTGCGGGTCGGACCGCTACGCCG
This sequence comes from Actinomycetes bacterium, assembly GCA_021809425.1. GTDB lineage: Bacteria > Actinomycetota > Acidimicrobiia > Acidimicrobiales > Bog-793 > JAKBAA01. The sequence continues at coordinate 22,197 of JAKBAA010000022.1, forward strand.
GCACCTTCGTGCTGGTCGGACCGGACGCCTGGACGGCCACCTGGCGGGTCGCCGGGCCCCGCAAGGAGCTGCTCCTCGCCGGCGAGTACACCCGGCTGCCGGCCCGCCCCGCCGGCGGCTGACCCCGCTCAGGCGGTCGCCGGCCGCCCGCGCCGGCCGAGCCCGGCAGCCTCGTAGATGGCGTCGATGACCACCATGTTGGCCACGGCATCCGCCCCGCCCGTCGGCGCCGGCGCGCCGGCGACGGCCGCCACGAACGCCTCCAGCTGGTACGAGTAGGTCGTCCGGCCCGTCACCTCCTCGTCGACGCGCCGGCCGTCGTCGAGCTCGACGACGAGGCGGTTGCCGAGGTGCGAGACGCACGGGTTGACCGCCCGCAGCGTCCCGCGGTCCCCCTCGAGCCGCAGCCACCACTCCGGCGGGCCGGCGGGGCCGTCCATCGCCGAGGTGACCCTTCCGGTGGCGCCCGACGGGAAGCGGAGGTCGGCCGTGCACGACACGTCGATCCCCGGTGCCCCGACGGTGGCGGTGGCGCCGGTGACGACCGGCTCGGCACCCACGAGGGTGCGCAGCCAGTGCACCGGGTAGCAGCCGAGGTCCATCGTGGCCCCGCCGCCGAGCTCGCGGGCGTGGCGGATGTCGCCCTCGGGGATGGCGGTGCGGAAGACCGCCTCGCCGTGGCGCAGCGTCCCGAGCTCGGGGACGAGCTCGAGCATCCGGGCGGCGAGCGGGTGGTAGCGCCAGTGGAACGCCTCGACGAGCACCCGCCGGGCCCGGCCGGCCGCGGCGACCATTGCCCGGGCCTCGTCGGCGTTGCAGGCGAACGGCTTCTCGACGAGCACGTGCCGTCCGGCCTCGAGCGCGGCGATCGACCAGCGGGCGTGCTCGGACGGCGGCAGGGCGATGTAGACGGCATCCAGCCCGTCGTCCGCCACGAGCTCGGCGTAGCTGCCGTGGACGGTCTCGATTCCGTGGGCCGCGGCGAGCTCGGCGGCGCGCCCCCGGTCGCGGGCAGCGACCGCCACCACCTCGACCTCGGGCAGCGTCGCCGCCGCCTCCAGCAGGGCGGGCGGCGTGATCCTCGCCGCGCCGAGCGCTCCGATCCTCACCCGCCGCCCTCCGTCGCCGTCACGCCGAGGAAGCTCTCGCCGAGCACCAGGTGCACCACGCCCTCCGGCACGGCCGTCGACGGCTCGACCTGGACCTCGCCGCTCACGTAGGCCGCCACCGTCGCCGCCTGCTCCTCCATCCCGGGTGGGTACAGCACGAGCGTCACCGGGTTCGTGAACGTGGCGGCGTTCCCCGTCCCGTTGATCAGGAAGCCGTCGCCGCGCAGCGTGGTGGCCGTCTGGGCGGCCAGCCCGCCCCAGCCGTTGCCGTTCAGCACCTCGACGAGCACCTCGGACGGCGCCACGGCCGACGGCGTTGCGCTCGTGGTGGCGAGCGGTGCCGGCACCGGGCCGCTGCTCGTCAACGACGACGGCGGTGCCGCCGCCGCCGCCGGCGCGGCGGTCGCCGTCGTGGTCGGTGCCGGCGTCGTCGTCGTGGTGGTGGTGACCGGCACCGTGGTCGTCACCGGGGTGGTCGTCGGCGGCACCGTGGTCGTCGCCGTGGTCGTCGCCGGGGGGGTCGTCGTGGGGGTCGTCGTGGGCGGGGTGGTGGTCGCCGGCCGGGTCGTCGTGGGTGCCGCCGACCTCCGCCGGGTCGTGGTGGGCGAGGAGGCAGTCGTGGAGGTCGTCGCGGTCGTGCTGGTCCTCCGCACGGGGCGGCCGGCGGCCGGCCGGCGGCCGGCCGGCGTGGTCGCGGTCGGTGCCGCAGGCGACGTGGAGGAGGGCGGGACGGACGAGCGGGTCGGCTCGGTGGTGGGCGTCGCGGAGACGGCCGAGCGCGCCGGCGCCCGGGAGAACGCGCCGGCGGCCGCCACGGCGCCCGCGGCGACGCCGCCGACCACGAGGACGCCGGCAGCGGTCAGGGTGACGCGCGTGCGGACGGCCCAGCGCCGGCGGTGGCGCACGCGCTTCGACCCCTGCCACCTCATCGGAAAAACGCTACCCGGCCGCGCCCTGCGACCCGGGGATGGTGCCGGGAGCCCCGCTCAGCGGGTGACGGCGTCGCGGCGAAGCTGGCGGAGGGTCCGCATCACGTCGTCCCCGCCGCGGCCGAACCGGTCGTGGAGGCGCCGGTACTCGCCGTACAGGCGGTCGTAGGTGGCGAGGTGGGCCGGAACCGGTCGGAAGGTCTCGTCGCGAAGGTGCGCCATGTGCCGGGAGGCGTCGACGATCGAGTCGAAGCCGCCGCGGGCCGAGCCGGCGGCGACGGCCCCGAACATGGCGGCGCCGAGGGCAGGCGTCTGGCTGGAGGCGGCGACCGCGAGCTCGTGCCCGGTGATGTCGGCGTAGCACTGCATGAGCAGCCGGTTCCGGTCGGGGAGGCCGCCGCAGGTGACGATCCGCTCGACGGCGACACCGGCGGCGTCGAACGCGTCGACGATGGTCCGCGTCCCGAAGGCGGTCGCCTCGATCAACGCCCGGTAGACCTCCGGCGGGCGGGTGGCGAGCGTCATCCCGACGAGCAGGCCCGACAGCTCGGCGTCGACGAGGACGGACCGGTTGCCGTTCCACCAGTCGAGCGCCAGCAGCCCGGACTCGCCCGGGCGGAGGCGCGCCGCCTCCTCCTCGAGCACGCCGTGGACGCTCGTCCCGGCCTGGCGCGCCCGGGCGTGCCACTCGGGGGGGACCGAGCTCTCGGTGTACCAGGCGAGCAGGTCGCCGACGGCGGGCTGCCCGGCCTCGAAGCCGAACCGGCCCGGGACGACGCCGTCCTCGACCACGCCGCACATCCCGCCCACCACCGACTCCCGGTCGCCGAGGAGGATGTGGCAGTTGCTCGTGCCCATGATGATCACCATGGCGCCCGGCTCGGTGACCCCGGCGGCCGGCGCCGACACGTGGGCGTCGACGTTGCCGACGGCGACCGGGGTGCCGGGCAGGAGCCCGGTCCAGGCGGCACCGTCGGCCGACAGCCCGCCGGCGGAGGCCCCGAGCGGGAGGACGCGGCGCGAGAGCTTGTCGTCGACGACGTGGCGGAACCCCGGGTGGAGAGCGGCGAAGAACTCCTCGGGTGGGAACCCGGCCTGCTTCGACCAGAGCGCCTTGTAGCCGGCGGTGCAGCTGTTGCGCGTCTCGTGGCCGGTGAGCTGCCAGACGATCCAGTCGGTGGCCTCGACGATCCGGGCGGCCCGGGCGTAGAGGTCCGGCGCCTCCTCGAGGAGCTGGAGCGCCTTCGGGTAGAACCACTCCGAGGAGGTCCGCCCGCCGTAACGGGGGAGGAACGCCTCGCGGCGCTGCTCGGCGAGCGCGTTGAGCCGGTCGGCCTGCGGCTGGGCGGCGTGGTGCTTCCACAGCTTGACCCAGGCGTGCGGCGACCGGCGCAGCTCGTCGAGGAAGCACAGCGGCGTGCCGTCGGCGAGGGTCGGCAGGACGGTGCACGACGTGACGTCGACCCCGACGCCCACCACGTCGACCGGTGCCACCCCGGCGGCCGGTAGCAGCGGCGGCACGAGCGCCTGGATGGCCCGGACGTAGTCCGCCGGGTCCTGCAGCGCCCAGTCGGGGCCGAGGGCGACGTCGTCGTCGGGGGCGGGCAACGTGGCGTCGATCACCCCGTGCTCGTAGGCGTGGACCGTGCTCGCCAGGGTGCGCCCGTCGGCGAGCGAGACGAGGACGGCCCGCGCCGACTCGGTGCCGAAGTCGATGCCGAGCGCGCACCGGCGCTCGTCCGGGGCGGCGGTCATCGGGACCGGTCCGCCGGGCCGGCCGGGTCCGCCGTCCCCGGCGGCGGCGCCACCGGGCGGTCGGCCTGGGGCTCGATGACGACCTTCAGGCCGCGACGGCCGGCAAGGGAGGCGAAGGCGGCGCCGAACCCGGCGAGCGGGTGCCGCTCGGTCACGAGGGGGGCGAGGTGGAGGTGTCCGGTGCGTGCGAGCCGGATGGCCCGCTCGAGGTCGCCCGGGCGCATCCGCCGGGAGACCAGGAGCGTGAGCCCCTTGCGCCGGGCGGTCGAGGCCGGGAACGAGGTGCGGTCGCCGTCGGGGATGCCGACGAGGACGACCCGGCCGGCCGGACGGACGACGTCGGCGGCGTCGGCCAGCGCGTCGTCCTCGCCGGAGGTCTCGAAGGCCACGTCGACGCCGAGCTCGCCGAACGGCCCGGCAGCGGCGACGTCGCCGGGGGCGAGCGCCGCCAGCGCGCCGAGGCGGGCCGCCGCGGCGCGCCGGTGGGCGAGCGGGTCGGTGGCGAGGGCCACCTCGACGCCGGCGGCGTGGAGCGCCTGGATGGTGAGGAGCCCGATCGGCCCGCAGCCGAGGACCGCCGCCGCCGTGCCGGCCCGGACGTGGCCGAGGTCGAGCGCGTGCAGGGCGACCCCGAGCGGCTCGAGCAGGGCCGCCTCGACGTCGGGGAGGTCGTCGGGGAGCGGGAAGGCGAGCGCCCTCGGCCAGGCGAGCCGGGTCCGCAGCGCCCCGTCGGTGGTGCCGTGGCCGGCGAAGCGCTGCTGCAGGCAGAGGTGCTGCAGCCCGGCACGGCAGGTGCCACAGGCTCCGCAGGGGACCGCCGGCTCGAGGGCGACCCGCAGCCCGGCGTCGGGGCCGGAGGCGAGGACGCCGGCGAACTCGTGGCCGAGCACCAGTGGCCGGTCGAGCCCGGCGTCGCCGATGGACCCCTCGAGGTACCAGTGCCGGTCCGACCCGCACAGCCCGACGGCGGTCACCTCGACGAGGACCTCCCCGTCGCCGGGCGCCGGGTCCGGCTCCTCGTGCAGGCGCAGGTCCCCGGGTCCGTGGATCCGCAGCGCCGTCACGGTCACGGCACGGTCACCCCGGCTGCCCGTAGGAGGCACCCGGCCCGTGCTTGCGGTGGAAGTGGCGCTCGAGGAGGTGGGTGCCGATCTCGGGGGTGCCCGGGCGGAGCTGCTCGGTGCGCAGCGCCGCCTCGGCGACGGCCTCGAGGGCGACGGCGTTGTCGACGGCGTCGCCGGCGTCCCTGCCCCACACGAACGGGCCGTGCGAGGCGACGAGGGCGGCCGGCCGCTCGAGCGGGTCGACGCCGAGGCGGGCCAGCGTCTCGACGATGACGTCGCCGGTGCGCTCCTCGTACCGGTCACCTGTCTCGTCGGCCGTGAGCGGCCGGGTGACCGGGACCGGGCCGAAGAAGTGGTCGGCGTGGGTCGTCCCGAAGCACGGGACAGGACGGCCGGCCTGCGCCCAGGCGGTGGCGAACGGGGAGTGGGTGTGCACCACCCCGCCGACGGCGGGGAAGGCGCGGTAGAGGGCGAGGTGGGTCGGGGTGTCCGACGACGGGCGGGCCGTGCCGCCGACGACGGCGCCGTGGCCGAGGTCGACGAGGACGATCGACTCGGGGGTCAGCTCGTCGTAGGGGACGCCGCTGGGCTTGATCGCCATCACCCCGGTGGAGCGGTCGACCCCGCTCACGTTGCCGAACGTGAGCCGGACGAGCCCGGCCCGGACGATGGCGAGGTTGGCCTCGAGGACGTCCCGCCGGAGCTGGTCGAGGTCGCTCATCGGCGGGTGCCGGCGAGGCGGAAGTAGGCGTCGTTCCAGCGCAGCTCCTGCTGGAAGCGGCGGGTGCTCGTGTCGGCGTCGACGACCACGAGCTCGATGCCGGCGATCTCGGCGAGGTCGGCGAACGCCTCGACGCCGACCGCCTGGCAGTAGGCGGTGTGGTGGGGGCCCCCGGCCGTGAGCCAGGCCTCTGCTGCCGTGGCGAGGTCGGGTCGCGGCTGCCAGACGGCGCGGGCGACCGGGAGGACCGGCAGGTCCTCGTCCGGGACGACCGTGTCCACCTCGTTCAGCACGAGCCGCAGGCGGTCGCCGAGGTCGAGCAGGCCGACCACGACCGCCGGGCCGGGTGCCGCCGTGAAGACGAGCCGGACCGGGTCCTCGCGCCCGCCGATGGACAGGGGGTGGAACTCGCACGACGGCCGGTCGGACGTGATGGTCGGGCACACCTCGAGCATGTGGGCGCCGAGCACCTTCGTCCCCTCGGGCGCCAGGTGGTAGGTGTAGTCCTCCATGAACGACGTCCCGCCGGGAAGGCCGGCGCTCATGACCTTGGCGATCCGGACGAGCACCGCCGTCTTCCAGTCGCCCTCGGCGCCGAAGCCGTAGCCGTCGGCCATCAGCCGCTGGGCGGCGATGCCGGGGAGCTGCTTGAGCCCGTCGAGGTCCTCGAAGGTGTCCGTGAAGGCGCCGAAGCCGCCGTCCTCGAGCAGGGCCCGCAGCCCGAGCTCGATCCGGGCGGCGTCCCGGAGGGAGCCGTGGCGCTCGCCGCCGCGGTGCAGCTCGGGGGCGACGTCGTAGGTGTCGGCGTAGTCGGCGACGAGCTGGTCGACGGCGCCGTCGGCCACCTCGCCGACGGCCGCCCCGAGGACGTCGACCCCGTAGCCGTCGACCGACGCACCGAGCCGGATCTGCAGCTCCACCTTGTCGCCCTCGGTGACGGCGACGTGGCGCATGTTGTCGCCGAAGCGGGCGACCGACAGGTTCTGGGCCTCGTGCCAGCCGCACGCCGCCCGGGCCCAGGTGCCGATCCGGGCGACGACGCCGGGGTCGCGCCAGTGGCCGACCACGGTCTTGCGGCGCAGCCCCATGCGCGTCTCGAGGTAGCCCAGCTCCCGGTCGCCGTGCGCCGACTGGTTGAGGTTCATGAAGTCCATGTCGATCTCCGACCACGGCAGGTCGCGGTTGAACTGCGTGTGGAGATGGGCCAGCGGCTTCTGCAGGGTGGCGAGCCCGGCGATCCACATCTTGGCCGGCGAGAACGTGTGCATCCATGCCAGCACGCCGACGCAGCCGGGCGCGGCGTTGGCCTCGAGGGCGACCGCCCGGATGGCGTCGGCGTTGGCGACCACGCCCTTGCCGACGACCCGCACCGGTACGGCCGGGTCGGCGTCGAGGGAGGCGGCGACCTCGTGCGCGTGGCGCTCCACCTGGCGCACCGCCTGCTCGCCGTAGAGGTCTTGGCTGCCGACCACGAGCCAGAGCTCGAGCTCGGAGAGGGGCTTCATGGACGACTCCTCGTGCGCTGCGACCGTGCCGACCCTCAGGACGAGGCGTCGGGGCGGCCAGCCATGATCTGCTTGCGGTACTCGGTCACCATGTAGGCGGTGAGCTCCTCGAGGGAGGTGTCGCGCACGGCGGTGTCCAGGGTGATCTGACCTTGCTCGATCACGTTCAGGCGATCGCAGAGCTCGAACAGGTGGGTGTAGTTGTGGTCGATGATGACCAGGGACACCCCGCGCGCCGACAGGTCGCGGATGAGGTCGATGATGAGCGACGACTCCTTCGCACCCATCGCTGCGAGCGGCTCGTCGAGGAGCAGGATCTTCACCTCCGAGCGCGTGGCGCGGGCGACGGCGATCGCCTGGCGCTGGCCGCCCGACAGCTGCTCCACGGTGGCGTCGATGTCGGGGATGCTCACCCGGATGTCGGCCAGGTACTCGGCGGCGAGCCGCCGCATCTTGCGGTTCGACAGCATCCGGACGGGACCGCCGAAGGTCATCTCCCGGTTGAGGAAGAGGTTGTGGTAGATCGACATCTGCGGGATGAGCGCCAGGTCCTGGTACACCGTCTCGATGCCCTGGCGGCGGGCGTCCCGGACCGAGTGGAGGGTGACCTCGGTGCCCTCGATCAGGATCCGGCCGGCGTCGGGCCGGTGGAAGCCGGAGAGCACCTTGACGAGGGTGCTCTTGCCGGTGCCGTTGTCGCCGACCAGCCCGAGGACCTCCCCGCGGTTGAGGTGCAGGTTGATGTCCCGCAGCGCCACGACCGCCCCGAAGCTCTTGCGGATGTGCTCGATCCGGAGGATCTCGTTCGATCGGTCCCCGTCCGGCTCGGACGGCGTCGAGGCGACGTCGCTCATCGGACGACCCGCCAGCGTCGCATGGCGACACGGCGCAGCTGCACGTTGGCGGCCATCGCCAAGAGGATGGCCACGCCGAGCACCAGCTCGAAGTAGAAGGCGCTCACCCCCTGGATGTTGAGCCCGTCGTAGAGGACGCCGAGCACGATGGCTCCGATGCCGGCGCCGATCACGGTGCCACGCCCTCCGGTGAGCGCCGTGCCCCCGATGACGGCGGCGGCGACGGCGTAGAACATCTCGAGGGTCCCGTCGTTGCCCGGGTCGAGCGTGGTGATGCGCACGGCGTCGATGATCCCGGCAAAGGCGGAGACGACCGAGCAGAGCACGAAGGTCCACACCTTCACCCGCCGCACCGCCACGCCGGCCTCGGCGGCCCCGAGCTGGTTGCCGCCGGTCGCCACGATGTGCAGGCCGAAGCGCGTGCGGTGGAACAGGACGAACATCCCGGCCACGAGGAAGAGCGCCCAGAGGACCTCCGACCACGAGTAGTTGCCGAGGATGGACCCGCCGGTGCCGCTCAGGCTGAACGTGTCCTGCACGCCGTTCGAGGTGAGCAGCATGATGCCGTCCAGGGCGAACAGGGTGCCGAGGGTGGTCACGAAGGAGGGCAGGTCCAGCATGACGGTGAGCAGGCCGTTGATGGCGCCGAAGCACGCCGCGGCGATGAGCGAGATGACGATCGCCAGGCCGATCGGCAGCCCGGCGTTGGCCCAGAGGAAGTAGGCGACGAACGGGAAGAAGATGAACGACGTCCCTGCCGACAGGTCGACCTCGGCCGCGGTGAGCAGGAGGGCCTCGCCGGCCCCGATGACGGCGATGGGCGCAAGGAACTGCGTGAGCGTGACGAAGTTGGCGTAGCTGATGAACGCCGACGTGGCGAACGTGAAGTAGAGGAACAGCGCCACGGCGACGACGAAGATGGCCGCCTCACGGCGCTCGACGAGGAGACGGAGCCCACCGCCCGAGCCGGCCCCCCCCGCCACCTCCGGCGAGGGGGGCTCGGTGCTCACGGGCGCCGGGCTGGCGACGAGCCCAGCCCTGCGGGCCACGTCAGGCGCTGATCGTCGACGGCGGCTTCAGGGTCACCGCAGACGTCGAGCTGCCCTCGTATCGGTCCTTCTTCGTGTACGGGGTGATCTGCGGCTTCTCCACGAACTTGAGGCCGGTGTCGACGGGCACCGGGGCGACGAGCCCGCCCGAGACGTTGTACATGAAGAGCTGCAGCACCGGCAGGAACCCCTGGAGGTACGGCTGCTGGTCGATCGTCCACAGCTGCGACCCGCTCTGGACGGCACCGACCGTCGTCGGCAGGAAGTCGAAGCCGCCGACGAACACCTTGCCCTTCAGGTTGTGCTTCTCGACGACCGCTGCCGCCGACGAGGTGGACCCGGCGTCCACGGCGTACATGAACTTGACGTTCTTGTGGCCGAGATACCACGCCTCGGTGGCCGTCGCCTCCTGTGAGAGGAGCGCCCCCGTCGCAACCTCCGGGAAGTTGACGCCGGCAGGGCGGAGCACCGAGGCCGCCCCGTCGATGCGGGGCTGGATGTTGAGCGAGCCCGGCGTCGCGATGAAGCCGGCCACGAGGTCGCCCTTCTTCACGACCTGGAGGATCTTCTTCCCCGCCTCGACGCCCGCCTGGAACAGGTCCTGGCCGATGTAGGCCATCTGGTGGTTCTGCGACGCCGTGGCGCTCGGCGCGCTGGCGTTGTAGGCGACCACCGGGATGCCCGAGGACAGGGCGCGGTTCGTCGGGGCGATGAAGGCGCTCTTGTCGATGATCGTCGAGGCGATCCCGTCCACGCGGCCGGCGACGGCGGCGTTGAACGCCGACACCATCTGGCCGACGTCCGAGGTGGCAGAGCCCTGCCAGCTGTACGAGCAGCCGAGCAGGGTGCAGGCGTCCTGTGCCCCGTAGCGGGTGGGAACGAAGAACGGGTTGGTCGTCACGTGGTTGACGAAGGTGAACTTGTACCCCGGGTGCGCGGCGAAGACGCCCTCCGGCACGGCGGCGTTGCGCCCGAGCCGGCGGCCGGCGGCAGCCCGCTCGACCGTGCTGGCCGAGGCCGGCATGTCCATCAGGCCCTCGGTCAGGAAGCCGAGTGCAGGCACCGCGGCGGCCGCTGCCCCCAGGTTGCGTAGGAAGCGACGACGTGAGAGCTCGAATTGCTCCCGGCTGACGCCGTTCTCGTCATGGTCCGACATGGATCGAGACGCTCCTCTCGAGAAGTACCGTGCTTGCTTCGCCCCGGCTCGCCTCGCACACCGCGCCTCAGGGCCGGTGGGGGATCCGGGACATCGAACACCTCGTTGACGTACTCGTCACCCGTCGACGACGCAGGCCCCCCGCCTCGGGTGTCGCGCTGGCCGAGACCGTCAGGCGCGGCCGGGACCGCGCTGGCCCATCACCCCCTCCCCCTTGCATCCTCGACGCCGGTCGCCTGACCTGCGCGCTGGGGGCCGACGTGTGCGCACCGCGCTCCTCGCGGCGCTGCGCTGACCGTCGCCGCCCGTCGGGCGACGAGATCATCGCACCCCATGTTCACGCTCACACTAACGCGTCGAGCTTCCCGATTGTCAAGAATAGCCCGGCACTACGGGCGGCGGGCCGTGCTGGCGCGTACGACGAGGAAGGGCGGGATGACGATGCGCACCGCGTCGCGAGCGCCGCTCTCGACCTGGTGGACGAGGAGGTCGAGGCTCCGCTGGCCGACCTCGTCGAAGTCCTGGCGGACGGTCGTGAGGGGCGGGTTGAGGTAGGCCGACTCGGCGCTGTCGTCGAAGCCGACCACGCTGACCTCGTCAGGCACCCGCCGCCCGTGCTCGTACAGGGCACGCAGCAGGCCGAGGGCCATGTGGTCGTTGCCGGCGAACACGGCGGTCGCCTCGCCCATTCGGGCGAGGGCCTTGCCGGCCTCGTAGCCCGAGCGCGCCGTCCAGTCGCCGGCGAGCGGCGGCGGCGCCTCGGCGCCGGCGGCCTCGAGGGCGGAGCGCCAGCCGGACGACCTCGCCCGGGCCTCGAGCCACTCACCCGGACCGGCGACGTGGAAGACGGTCCGGTGGCCGAGCCCGAGCAGGTGCTGGGTGGCGAGGCGGGCGCCGGTGCGCTGATCGACGGTGACGACCGGGAGGGGGGCGTCCGGGTCGCCCTCGACGACGACGATGGGCACGTCGACGCCGAGGGCGGTGAGGGCGGCGGCGTCCCAGGCGAGCGGGGCGATGAGGACGATCCCGGCGACGGACTGGGCCACCAGGCGGTGCACCGCCTCGTCGACCGAGGCGCGGTCGATCGAGCGCAGGCTGGCCACGCTCACCACGTAGCCGCGTGCCCGAGCGGCCCGCTCGACCCCGTAGAGGGTGGCGACCGGGCCGAAGAAGGTGGTGTCCAGGGTGACGACGCCGAGCGTCTGGGTGCGCCCGGTGACGAGCGCCCGGGCGGCGAGGTTGGGCCGGTACCCGAGCTGCTCGATGGCGGCGAGGACGCGAAGGCGCGTGCTGTCCTTCACGCGGGGGTGGTCGTGGAGCACCCGCGAGACGGTCTGGTGGGACACGCCGGCGAGCCTCGCCACGTCGGTCATGGTGGGCGGGCGGCCGGTGGCCGGGAGCGCCGCAGCCGGGCCGGCGGCTGCGGCCAGGCAGGTGGTGCGGGCGGCGTCCCCCGTCACGGCGCGGCGGCTCAGCGGAGGCGGGCGGCGCCGCCGGCGGCGGCGACCGGGCTGGTCGAGGGGGTCGGCAGGCCGGCGGCGGCGAAGGCGTCGGCGACGGCCCGCCCCAGCGGGCCGGCGAGACCGGCCGGCGCGAGGGCGAGGACGGCGCCCCCGAACCCGCCGCCGGTCATGCGGGCACCGAGCGCGCCGCTGGCGAGGGCGGTGTCGACGGCGAGGTCGAGGGCGGCCGAGGAAACCTCGAAGTCGTCCCGCAGCGAGCGGTGGCCCTCCGAGAGGACCGGCCCGATCGCCTCCGGCCGGCCGGCGTCGAGCAGGGTCACCACCTCGAGGACGCGGGCGTCCTCGGTGACCACGTGCCGGGCGCGCCGGCGCGTGGTCGGGTCGGACAGCTCGGCGAGCGCAGCGTCGAGCTCGTCGGGGCCGACGTCGCGCAGCGCGGCGACCCCGAGCTGGGCTGCCGCCCGGCGGCAGTCGTCCCGGCGATCGCCGTACGCCGAGCCGGCGAGGGTGCGCGGGGTGTTCGTGTTGACGAGCAGCAGCTCGAGGCCGGCCGCCGACAGCGGGAGCGCCACGTGCCGGGCCTCGAGCGAGCGCGTGTCGAGGAACAGGGCGTGCCCGACCGTGCAGCACAGCGACGCCATCTGGTCCATGAGGCCGGTCGGCACGCCGACGTAGTCGTTCTCCGCCCGCCGCGCCGCCGTGGCGAGCTCGCGCCGGGTGGCCGTCAGGCCGAACAGGTCGTGCAGGGCGAGCGCCACGGCACACTCGACCGCCGCCGACGACGACAGGCCGGCGCCGATGGGCACGTCGCTGTCGAGGTAGATGTCGGCACCACCCGCCGGCAGCCCGCCCGGTGCATGGTCGAGCGCCCAGGCGACGCCGTGGACGTAGGCGAACCAGTCGCGCCCGGCACCCGGCGCCAGCTCGGCGCGGCGGACCTCGAACACCGGGGCTCGGGGACCGTCGCCGGCTCGCTGGGCCGACGCCACCCGCAGCCGGTCGTCGTCTCGCCGGGCGACGGCGGCCCGGGCCGACCAGCCGAGGGCGAAGGGGAGCACGAAGCCGTCGTTGAAGTCGGTGAACTCGCCGATCAGGTTGGCGCGCCCGGGCGCCGACCACAGGCCTTCGGCCGGCCGCCCGAACACGCGGCGGAACCCGTCGAGGGCGGTCTCGGGGTCGGTCATCGGGCCACGGCGCGCAGCCGCCCGGCGGCGGCCTCCGGGGGGATGTCGTTGGCGAAGGCATCCATCCCGGACTCGGTCCCGGCCAGGTACTTGAGCTTCTCGTCGGCACGCCGGATGGTGAACAGCTCGAGGTGCAGGGCGAGCTCGTCGTGCCCCACCCCGGCGGGTGCCTGGTGCCACCCGGCGATGTACGGGGCAGGGGTGGCGAAGAGCCGGTCGAAGCGGGCGAGCAGGTCGAGGTAGAGGGGCGGGAACAGGGCGCGCTCGTCGTCGTCGAGCGCCAGCAGGTCCGGCACGCGCCGGCGAGGGTAGAGGTGGACCTCGTAGGGCCAGCGGGCGGCGTGGGGGACGAACGCCGTCCAGGCGTCGTTCTCGGCGACGAGGCGCCGGCCGTCGTGCAGCTCGGCGGCGAGGACGTCGTCGAACAGGTTGCGCCCGGTGCGGCGGGCGTGGTCGCGCACCGAGGCGAGGACGCGGGCGGTGCGCGCGGTGACGAAGGGGAACGCGTAGATCTGGCCGTGCGGGTGGTCGAGGGTGACCCCGATCTCGCTGCCACGGTTCTCGAAGCAGAACACCTGGGTCACGCTCGGCAGCGCCGACAGCTCGGCCGTCCGGTCGGTCCACGCGGCGAGGACGAGGCCGGCAGCGTCGGGGGTGAGGTCGGCGAAGGAGGCGTCGTGGTGCGGGGTGAACACGACCACCTCGCAGCGCCCGACGCCCGGCCGGGTGGCGAGCAGGCCGCCGGCGCGCCCGGCGCGCCCGGCGACGCTCGTGGCGGTGGCGTCGGACAGCGACGGGAACCGGTTGTCGAAGACGACCACGTGGTAGTCCTCGGCGGGGATCTCGGTCGGGTGCCCGGGCCGGGAGGGGCAGAGCGGGCAGTCCTCCCGGGCCGGGCGGTAGGTGCGCTCCTGGCGGTGGGCCGCCACGACCACCCAGGTGTCGAGCAGCGGGTCGTAGCGAAGCTCCGACGCCGTCCGGACGGGGGAGAGGGGCCGCTCGTCACGGGCGTCCCTCACCGGCCCGCCGGGCGGGTCGTAGTAGTGGAGCTGCCGGCCGTCGGCGAGCGTGGTGTCGGTTCGTCGCCACGGCTCGCCACCCATCGTCAGCCTTCGACGGTGACGACCGTCCCGAGGCGCAGGTAGGGCCAGGCCGTCTCGGCGGCGGTGTACGGCGTCTCGATGCAGCCGAGGCTCTGCGGGTAGCCGTAGGCGGCCCGGCCGATGTAGTGGACGGCGTCGCCGCCGTTGAAGTAGGCGACCCACGACACCGGGTCGGCGTAGTGGGTGCCCCACGGGTTGGTCCCCTGCATCACCTGGCTGGCGAGGCGCTCGTAGACGAGGAAGCTGCCGTTTGCGGTCGGTGACTGGGGGATGCCGGTGTTGGCGAGGGTGTGCACCACGACGTGGCCGTTGTCGTACACGGTGAGGGTCTCGGGCTGCTGCTGGTCGGCCAGCGCGTACGTGTAGCCGCCCGGCTGCTGGTTGGCGGCCGGGTCACCGGCGGCGGCCGCCAGGGCCCGCCAGGTCGGGGCGTCGAGGATGCCGGTCATCGCCAGCCCGTGGACGCGCTGGAACGAGATGACGGCGCCGCGCAGCAGCACCCCACCGTCGGCGCCCCCGAGCAGCGCCCGCAGCGGCGCAGGCGCCCAAGCGGCGGCGGCGAGGCGCGGGGCGGCGGCCCCGTAGAAGGCGCCGGCCAGCGTGGCCGGGGTGGCCGCCGAGGCGGTCGCCGCGGTCAGGTGCCCACCGGTCGCCGGTACGAGGGTCGCCGGCAGGTAGTCCAGCGCCGCCAGGGCCGCCTCGGCCCCGGTCTGGGTACCGCCGCGGGTCGAGAACTGCAGCTGCGCCGGCTGCGCAAGGGTGGCACCCGAGCTCGACCGGATGCCACCGCGACCACCGGGGAGGCGGACCGTGAAGGTGTTCCCCGGGGCGAACGACCCGACCGGCCGGTAGACGAGCTCGCCGGCGTCGCGCGCCCAGGTCCCGGGCACGGACGGCGAGAGCTGGGGGAGCGGCGTCGTCGCCGACAGCGGCTGGGAGAAGCGCAGCACGAGGGGTGCCGTCCCCGCCACGCCGCTGCCGCTCGGGGTGGTCGACAGCAGCCGGAAGCTGCCCGGCGTGCCCGTCGAGGTGCCCTTGGCGGGGGTGGTGGTGGCCGTCGGTGGCTTGCCGGTGGAGGCGGCGGGGCGCCTGGCGCCGCCGGCGGGCGACGCCGCCCCGGCCGGGGTCACCGGGAGGGCGAGGGCGGCCGTGCCGGCCAGCGCGAGCGCGGCCGTGCCGGCGAGGGCGACGGCGGTGGCGCGTGCCGTCCGGCGTCGTCGGGGGTCGTTCATGATCGGTTCATCCTCGGCAAGGCGATCTCCTCGATGAGTAGGTAGATGGTAGCGGCGCTCGGGATGGCGATGAGCGCCCCGATCAGGCCGAGCAGGGCGCCGCCGATGAGGGTGGCGATGATGGTCAGCCCGGGCGAGATCCGCACGGTGTGGCCCATGACGCGCGGCGTGAGGAGGTAGTCCTCGAAGAACCGGTAGGCGAGGTAGAAGGCGGCGGTGGCGACGGCGATCGGCAGCCCCTTCGTCAGGGCGACGAGGGAGACGACGATGCCGCCGACGGTCGAGCCGACGACCGGGACGAGGTCGAGGAGGGCCACGAAGAGGGCCAGCAGGAACGGGTAGGGGACGCCGAACGCCGCCAGCCAGACGTAGGTGCCGATCCCGGCGACGAACGACGTGAGGAGGTTGCCGAGCACGAAGCCGCCGACGCGGGCGAACGTCTCCTCGGTGAGCGCCCGGGCCCGCTCGCGCCGGCTGAGCGGGACGAGGCCGAGCCAGAGGCGCTTGACGGCGGGGAGGGCGACCAGGAAGTAGATGGTGAGCACCACCGTGCTGATCGTCGCGGTGGCCGCCCCGAGGAGGGCCTTGCCGGCGCCGAGCGCCCCGCCCTCGATCGACAGCTTGAGCTTGGCGGCCTTGGACCCCTGCAGGTAGCTCGTGAGGTGGAACCGCTTGACCAGGCTGCCGAGGAACCCGTGGCCGTGGAGGATGTCGCGGCGGTACCGCGGATAGTTGGTCGACAGCAGCTTGGCCTCGTGGCTGATCGGGGGCACCGCCGCCGCCACGAACCCGCCGATGACGAGGAGGGTGCCGATGACGATGACCAGCACGGCGAGGCCCCGGCCGACCCCGTGGCGGGTGAGCCAGGTGACGATCGGCTCGAGGCCGACCGCCAGGAACAGGGCGACGCCGAGGTAGACGAGGACGCTGCCGACGTCGATGACGGCGCGCAGGAGGAGGTAGGCGACGGCCACCCCGAGCGCGCCGGTGAGGCCCCAGTAGAACGGCGTCCGACGGCTGAACGGACGCCCGGACGCAGCCACCTCGACGTCGGCACCGGGCGGCAGGATGAGACCGGCCGGCGTGACGGGGGCGACGACCGGGTCGGGGTCGCCCGGCGGGGTCGGGACGGCGCCAGCGGCCGCTGCGTCACCTTCGGGCGGCGGGGCCGCCGACCTCACCATCGCCGTGGCCGGCCGGTGGTCTCGATGGCCCCCAATGCTCCTCCTCGGCGCCGTCAGGAGTATGCCCGATCGCGTGAGCAGCATGCCCGATGGCGACGCCGGCCCGTGACCCGGCGGGGCCGGCCGCCGGGTTCTGGCACGATGGGCGGGTGATCGAGCAGGAGCCGGTGGCGGCCCGACGTCGCCCGCGGCCACGCGTCGTGGTGCTCGGGGCCGGGTTCGGCGGGCTGCACGCCACGCTCGGCCTGGCCGGTGCGACCGTCGACGTGGTCCTCGTGGACCGCGACAACTACCACGGGTTCTGGCCGCTCCTCTACCAGGTGGCCACGGCCGGGCTCGCGCCGGAGGACATCGCCCACCCCATCCGGGCCATCGTGGCCCGCCAGGCCAACGTCGCCGTCCGCCGGGCGCGCGCCACGGCGATCGACCTCGACGAGCGGGTCGTCCAGGTGGACGAGGGGGCGGCGATCCCCTACGACTACCTCGTCGTCGCCGTCGGGTCGTCGCTGAGCGACTACGGGATCCCCGGGGTCCGCTCGCACGCCTTCGGCCTCAAGACGCTGCCCGAGGCGGTACGGCTGCGCAACCACATCCTCGGTGCCTTCGAGGCGGCCGACAGCGACCCGGCCGGCGCCCCCGAGGGCCTGCTCACCTTCGTGCTGGCCGGTGGCGGACCGACGGGGGTCGAGATGGCCGGGGCGCTGGCCGAGCTGATCGGCACGAACCTGGCGGTCGACTTCCCGCACCTCGACGTGTCGGCCGCCCGGGTCGTCGTGCTCGAGGCGACCTCCCGGCTGCTCAACGGGTTCTCGGCGCGTTCCCAGGCCGAGGCGTACGCGACGCTCGTGGCCCGCGGGGTCGAGGTGCTGCTGGATGCCCCGCTTGCCGAGGTGACCGAGGCGGGCGTCCGGCTGGTCGACGGCCGTGAGCTCGCCTCGAGGACGGTGGTGTGGACGGCCGGCGTGCGGGCGAACCCGCTCGCCGACAGCTTCGCCACCCCGAGGGCCCTGAACGGGACGGTCGAGGTGGAGGCGGACCTGTCGCTGCCCGGCCACCCGGAGGTGTTCGTGATCGGCGACATGGCGCGCCGTGCCGGCCGGGGCGGGGCGCCGCTGCCACAGCTGGCGCAGGTCGCCATCCAGGGTGGCCGCCACGCGGCACGGTCCATCGGGCAACGCCTCGAGGGGCGGCCGACGCGACCGTTCCGTTACCACAACCACGGGATCATGGCGACGATCGGCCGCCGGTCCGCCGTGGCCGAGCTGCCCGGGGGGCTCACGCTGCGCGGGACGCTCGGCTGGCTGTCGTGGCTGGGTGTCCACCTCGTCTTCCTCGTCGGCTTCCGGAACCGGGTCGTGGTCCTGTTCAACTGGGCCTGGAACTACCTGACGTGGGACCGTGCGAGCCGGGTGCTGCTCGAGGAGGGCGACGATGGGTGACGAGGGGGCGGCCGACGAGGCGGCGGTCGAGGCCGAGCAGCTGGCGGACCGGCTCGGGTCCGACCTGGCCGCCCTCGAGGCGGCGCTCGGACGGGTGGAGGACGGCAGCTACGGGCGCTGCGAGGTGTGCGGCGAGGACATCGGGGACGAGGTGCTCGCCGAGGCGCCGGCGGCGGTGCGCTGCCACCGGCACGGCGTCACCGGCTGAGCCCCCCCGGCACGCCGGCCGGGGCCGGCGGCCGGGGGGCGACCCGGCGCTCAGGCCTTCTTCGTCTCCCAGAAGATCCGGTCGATCTCGGCGATCTCCTGCAGCAGTCGGTCGGCGACGGCGACGTCGGTCGTCTTCTTCGCCTCGCCGGCCGACTTCGTGGCCTTCCAGAACAGCTCGTGGAGGTTGGGGTGCTTCTCGAGGTGCTCCGGCTTGAAGTAGTCGGTCCACAGGACCCAGAGGTGGTGCTTGCAGAGCTCGGCCCGCTCCTCCTTGATGAAGAGGGCACGCGTCTTGAAGTCGTGGTCGGAGGAGCCGACGTACTTCTCCATGATCCCCTTGATCGACTCCGCCTCGATGCGCGCCTGCGCCGGGTCGTAGACGCCGCAGGGAAGGTCGCAGTGGGCGTGGACGACGGTCGCCGGCGAGAGCCGGTCGACGAGGGTGAGCAGGCGTGAGGTGAGGGCCATCGAACATCTCCTTGTGTCGCTCGTGCCGGGACGTCACGCCGCGCCGGAATGCCTCGCGACCGGGCGCGGTCACCGCCAGCCTAACCGTCCCCCTCGCCGGTCCCGCCGGGGGCCGAGGCTGGGGCGGAGGGCAGGCGCGCTCGCCGCGGGCGCGGGGCTGCTGGCGGTCGCCGTGCTCGGGCGGCGGTGGGTGCAGCGGGTGGAGGTGCGCGGCCCGAGCATGCAGCCGACCCTCGCCGAAGGCGACCGCCTGCTGTGCGGGCCGGCGGTCCGGCTGCGCACGGGCGACATCGTCGTCGTGGAGGAGCCGGGCGGCGGCGGGCTGCTGGCGGTGAAGCGGGTGGCGGCGCTCGACGACGGGGCGGTGGTGGTGCTCGGGGACAACCGGTCGGCAAGCCGGGACAGCCGCGCCTACGGCCCGCTGCCGAGGGCGGCAGTGCGCGGGCGCGCCTGGTGGCGCTACTTCCCGGCAGGGCGGGCCGGGCGGCTGGCGGGAGCCCGGGCGGAGGCCCGAACGGGCGGATGACGTGGGCGTCGCCGGGGCCGGTACGCTCCTGCGACATGCGCAGGCTGGCCGTGCTGTCGATGCACACGTCGCCCCTCGCCCAGCCGGGCAGCGGGGACGGGGGCGGGATGAACGTGTACGTGCGCGAGCTGTGCACGGCGCTCGCGCGCAGCGGGACGGCCTGCGTCGTGTTCACCCGGGCCGACGCTCCGGGGCTGGCGCCGGAGGTGACCGTCGAGCCGGGCTTCGCCGTCCGCCACGTCGTGGCCGGGCCGGAGGCCGGGGTGCCCAAGGCGGCGCTGCCCGGGCTGGTGGACGCCTTTGCCGACGCGGTGGAGGCGTCGCTGCTCGCCGACGAGGCCGCCGGGGAGGCGACGCCGGGCGCCATCCACGCCAACTACTGGCTGTCAGGGGTGGCCGGGCACGCGCTGAAGCACCGGCTCGACCTGCCGCTCGTGTCGACGTTCCACACGCTCGAGCGGGTGAAGGCGGAGGCGTCGCCCGAGGACGCCGAGCCGGGCGGCGAGGCGCGCCGGGCGGCAGCCGAGGCGGCGGTGATCGGCTGCTCGGACGCCCTGCTGGCGTCGTGCACCGTGGAGGCGGACGACCTGGTCGCCCACTACGGGGCGGACCGGGCGCGCATCGAGGTGGTGGCGCCCGGGGTCGACGGCGCCTTCTTCGCCCCGGGCGACCGCGGGCAGGCCCGGCGGGCCCTCGGGCTGGCGACCGAGGGTCGGCTGCTGCTGTTCGTCGGCCGTATCCAGCCGCTCAAGGGGGCGGACGTCGCCGTGCGCAGCCTGGCCGCCCTCGACGAGCGGGGGCTCGGTGGCACCCGCCTGCTGCTCGTCGGCGGCCCGAGCGGCCCCCGTGGCGAGGAGGAGGTGCTGGCCCTGCGGGCGCTGGTGGGCTGTCTCGGGCTAGAGGAGCGGGTGAGCTTCGTGCCGCCGCAGCCGCACGAGGCGCTGTCGAGCTTCTACCGGGCCGCCGACTGCTGCGTGGTGCCGTCCCGCTCCGAGTCGTTCGGCCTGGTGGCCCTGGAGGCGGCGGCGTGCGGCATCCCGGTGGTGGCCTCCGAGGTGGGCGGGCTGGCCACCCTCGTCGAGGACGGCCGGACCGGCTTCCTCGTGCCCGACGGGACGGTGGGGTCGTTCGCCGACCGGCTGGCGGCCGTCCTCGGCGACCCGTCGGGAGCGGCGGCCATGGGGCGGGCGGCGGCCGCCCGGGCGCGCACCTACACCTGGCCGATCGCCGCAGGGCGGCTGGGGCGGCTGTACGACGAGCTGACGGCGCGCACGCTCGTCACCTGCGCCTAGCAGCCGTCGCTGTACGGTCGGGAGATGGCGAGACTCCTGATCTTCGGCGGCGGGCGCATGGGGGGCGCCGTCGTGGGCGGCCTGGTGCGGGCCGGGTGGGCGGACCGTGACCAGCTGGTGGTGGTGGAGCGCCGGCAGGAGGCGCGGGAGGCGATCGCCGCCCGGTACCCGGCCGTCGAGGTGGTGGAGGCGCCCGGGCGGGCCGACGGGGTGGTGCTCGCCGTGAAGCCGGGCGACCTCGAGGCCGCCTGCCGGGCCCTGCCGCGCCAGGAGGTGGGCCGCCTGCTGTCGATCGCTGCGGGCGCCACGCTGGCCCGGCTCGAGGGGTGGCTGTGGCCCGGCCTGCCGGTGGTGCGGGCGATGCCCAACATGCCGGCCCTCGTCGGTGCGGGCGCCTCGGTGATCGCGCCGGGCACGGCGGCGGCCGAGGAAGACCTGGCGTGGGCCGAGTCGGTGCTGTCGTCGATCGGGGTCGTGGTGCGCCTGCCGGAGCGCCTGCTCGACGCCGCCACCGGCCTGTCGGGGTCGGGGCCGGCCTACGTGTTCCTCGTGGTGGAGGCCCTGGTCGAGGCCGGCGTGCTGGAGGGGCTCGATCGCGAGGTGGCCCGCGTGCTCGCCGTCCAGACGCTGCTCGGTGCCGCCCGGATGCTCGACGAGACCGGCGAGCGGGCCGAGGAGCTGCGGGCTGCGGTCACCTCGCCGGGCGGGACGACGGCGGCCGGGCTGCGGGCGCTCGAGGGGCGCGCCGTGCGCTCGGCGTTCCTCGAGGCGGTGGCGGCAGCGGCCGAGCGTGCCCGCCAGCTCGGGCGGGAGCACTGAGCGGCCGCCCACCGGCACCGGCGGGGCCGCGGGGCGGTCCGCAACGACTTTTCGGCGCCGGTGGGGAGCGCCTAGGCTCGGGGGCAGCGGAGAGGGGTGGTAGCGCTGACGGCACACTACGCATCGTCCCGGTTCCTGACGGTCGCCGAGGTGGCCGGCGTGCTCCGGGTCTCCAACATGACGGTCTACCGGTTGATCACGAACGGCCAGCTGCCGGCGGTGCGGGTGGGCAAGTCGTACCGCCTTCGCGAGGAGGACGTCGACGCCTACCTGGCCGCCCGGTTCACCGAGGCCGGCTGACCCTGGAACGCCGACCGGCGGCGCCCGTGCAGGGGCGTCCCGGCCGCAGGGCGCGCGCGTCCCGGCGCCGGCGGTCGCACGGCTGCCGGTGTACCGCCGCGCCCTCGACGCGCTCGCCGGGTCGGAGCCGACGACCGTCTCCTCGGCGGAGCTCTCCCGACTGACCGGGGTGAACGCCGCGACCGTCCGCCGGGACCTCGCCCGGCTGGGGTCGTACGGGACACGGGGCACCGGGTACGACGTGGGCCAGCTGCTCGACCGG
>JAKBAA010000023.1 GCA_021809425.1 Actinomycetes bacterium
GGCCGGGAGGTGACGCTCCGACGGGCGGTGATCGTGTGCCGCCGCCCCGGCGGTCGGGGCGGCCGTGCGGGCGTCGTCGGCTGGTGTCGCGGCGAAGCGATCGTCGCTGCCGTCGCCTTGGAGGGCGACGACCTCGAGGGCGCCGGCCAGGGTCTGGGCGGCGACCTCGCGCTCCCACGGCACGCCGTCGCCGGCGCCCTCGCCGGCGCCCGGTCGGGCGGGGTCGCCGGGCCAGGCGTAGAGCCGGTCGAGCGTCGGGCGGGGGAGGCCGACGGCGAGGCGGATCCGGTCGGTGACGTGCAGGTTCGCCTGCTTGCGCGTCTGCTGGACGAGGCGGACGAGGTCGCGGACGAGCCCCTCGGCCTGCAGCTCCTCGCCGGGCTCGAGGTCGAGCACGACGACACCGGCCTCGCCGGGCAGCACCCGGGCGCCGGCGTGGGCGGCGCGCAGCGTCAGCTGGTACTCGCCCGGCTCGAGCGGAAGGTCGCCGGCGACGACGGTGCCGTCGGGGTGTTGCGCCCAGCTCCCGTCTTTGACGGCACGGATGACCTCCTGGGTTCGCGGGCCGAGACGCGGTCCGAGCGCCGCCGGGACGACGCTCAGGACGGGCTGGGCGTGCTCGGCCACCTGGTCGGTGAGCACGATCTCCTTCACGTTGGTCTCGTCGGCGAGGAGGGCGGCGTACGGGGCGAGGCGGGAGGCGCCGGGCGCGGCGATGGTCAGCCGCTGCAGCGGCAGCCGGGCGCGCAGGCGGTGCTCCTTGCGCAGCGAGTGGGCCGCCGAGGCGACCGTGCGCACGAGGTCCATCGCCTCGACGAGCGCCGCGTCGGCGGGCAGCTCGTCGGCGTCCGGCCAGTCCGTGAGGTGCACGCTGGCGCCACCGGTGAGCCCGCGCCAGACCTCGTCGGCGAGGAAGGGGAGCAGCGGCGCCGCCACCCGGCAGAGCACCTCGAGCACGGTGTGCAAGGTGTCGTAGGCGTCGTGCTTGTCGGCGTCCCCACCGCCCGGCACGCTCGCCCGCCAGAACCGGTCCCGGCTGCGCCGCACGTACCAGTTGGTAAGGGCATCGAGGAACGACGTGATCGTGGTGGCCGCCCCGGCCAGGTCGTAGCGGTCCATCGCCGCCGTCACGTCCTCGACGAGCGTGCGTGCCTTCGAGAGGGCGTACCGGTCCAGCACCCCCTGCTGGTCGGTCCGGGGCCGACCGGCGATGCCGTCGGCTCGCCCGTACAGGGCGAGGAAGTGCCACGAGCTCCAGATCGGGTTGAGCACCTGGCGGACCGGCTCGGTCATCGCCTGCTCCTCGATCACGACGTCCTGGCCGCGAAGGACCGGTGAGGCGCACAGGTACCACCGCATGGCGTCGGCCCCGGTCGTGGCGAAGAAGGTCTCCGGGTCCGGGTAGTTGCGCAGCCGCTTGGACAGCTTGCGACCGTCGTTGCCGAGCAGGACGCCGTGGGCGATGCACGTCGAGTAGGCCGGCCGTGCGAACAGTGCGGTGGCGAGCACGTGCAAGGTGTAGAACCAGCCGCGGGTCTGGCCCATGTACTCGCAGATGAAGCCGGCCGGGAAGTTGCGCTCGAAGCGCTCCCGGTTCTCGAAGGGGTAGTGCAGCTGGGCGAACGGCATCGAGCCGGAGTCGAACCAGCAGTCGAGCACGTCCTCGACGCGCCGCATCGTGGCGCGTCCCGTCGGGTCGTCCGGGTTGGGCCGGGTCAGGGCGTCGACGGCCGGGCGGTGCAGGTCGTCGAGGCGCACCCCGAAGTCGGCCTCGAGCTCGTCCAGGCTGCCGTACACGTCGACCCGGGGATAGGCGGGGTCGTCGCTCTTCCACACCGGGATCGGCGTGCCCCAGAACCGGTTGCGAGAGATCGACCAGTCGCGCGCCCCCTCCAGCCACTTGCCGAACGCCCCGTCGCGCACGTGCGCCGGCACCCACTGGATCTCCTGGTTGTGCGCCAGCAGCTCGTCCTTGAGCGCGGTCACCTCGACGAAGAACGAGCTGACCGCCCGGTAGATGAGCGGCGTGTCGGTACGCCAGCAGTGTGGGTAGCTGTGGCGGTAGGTCTCGCGCCGGACGAGGTCGCCCGCTGCCGCCAGCCGCTCGGCGATGCGCTCGCCGGCCTCGAACACCTGGACGCCCTCGAGGTCGCCGACGCGGGCGTCGAACCGGCCGCGGTCGTCGACCGGGGCGAGCACCGGGATGCCCGCCGCCTCGCCGACCCGCTGGTCGTCCTCGCCGAAGCCAGGGGCGATGTGGACGATGCCGGTGCCCTCCCCGGTCGTCACGAACCCGTCGGCCAGCACCACGAAGGCCGGCTCGACGTCGGCGAAGTACGGCAGCAGCGGCCGGTAGCGCCGCCCGGCGAGCAGCCGGCCGGGGACGGTGCCGAGGACGGCGCCCCCCTCGAGCGCCGCCGCGTACGCCTCGACCCGGTCGGCGCCCAGCACCAGCACCTCGTCGCCGCGGCGTACGAGGGCGTAGTCCAGGTCGGGCCCGACGGCGAGCGCCAGGTTGGCGGGCAACGTCCACGGCGTCGTGGTCCAGGCGAGCACCCGCAACGGGCCGGCCAGGGCTCGTCCGAGCTCCGACGCCGGCTCCGGCCCGCCGGGGTGTGCCGCGCCGGTCGGCTCGCCCCCGGTCGGCTCGCCCCCGGTCGGCTCGAGCGAGAAGGCGACGGTCACGGCCACGTCGACCCGCTCCCGGTAGGCGTCGTCCTGGCGGGTCTCGAAGTTGGACAGCGGCGTCTCGCACTCCCAGCAGTACGGGAGCACCCGAAGCCCCTCGTAGACGAGCCCGCGCTCGTGCAGCGTCTTGAACGCCCACAGGACGCTCTCCATGTACGAGAGGTCCATCGTCTTGTAGTCGTCCTCGAAGTCCACCCAGCGGCCCTGGCGCGTCACGTAACGCTCCCAGGCGGCCGTGTACCGCAGGACGGACGTCCGGCAGTGGTCGTTGAACCGGTCGATGCCGAACGCCGTGATCGGGGCGCGCCCGGAGATGCCGAGCTCCTTCTCGGCCTCCGTCTCAGCCGGCAGCCCGTGGCAGTCCCAGCCGAATCGCCGATCGACGAGCCGGCCTCGCATCGTGTGGTAGCGGGGAAAGGCGTCCTTGACGAAGCCGGTGAGCAGGTGGCCGTAGTGGGGGAGGCCGTTGGCGAACGGGGGGCCGTCGTAGAACACGAGCTCGGCGCCGTCGGCCCGGCGCTCGAGCGAAGCGGTGAAGGTGCCCTCTGCCTGCCACGAGGCGAGGATCCGCTCCTCGATCTCCGGGTACCGGGCCTGCGCGGGAACGTCGGGATACGCGTGTGACCGGCCCGGAGGAGACATGGCCCTACAGTATTGCGACGTGGCCGACGACTTGTTCGAGGTGGTGCGCCCGGCGGGCGCCGGGGCGGAGCCGGACGCACCGGCCGATGTGCTGCTCCGGCTGAGCGTCCAGCCCGGCGCCGGACGCGCCGCCGTCGTCGGCCGCCACGGCGACGCGCTGCGGGTGCGTGTGGCGCCCCCACCCGCCGACGGCCGGGCGAACGCCGCCGTGCTCGCCCTCCTCGCCGACGTCCTCGGCGTGCCCGCCGCACGCCTCGAGCTCGTCGCCGGCGAACGCTCCCGCCAGAAGCGCGTCCGCATCCGCGACGTCCGACCGTCGGAGATCGACCAGCGCCTCGACGAGGCGATCGACCAGGCCCGCACCGGCCCCGGGCGCGCCCGTGCCGGCCGCCCGGGCGCCTGAGCGCCGGCCCCATCGCAATCGTGCAAGGCGGCACCCGCCGGCGGCGACCATCGGCTATCGTCGCGCACCCTTGCTCGGAGAGGAGACCCTGAGCTCGATGCCTCGCACCCCGACGACCCCGCACGTGGACGCCGACGAGGCCCCGGGCCACACCCGGGCGGACTCGGCAGGACCCGCGCCCG
This sequence comes from Actinomycetes bacterium, assembly GCA_021809425.1. GTDB lineage: Bacteria > Actinomycetota > Acidimicrobiia > Acidimicrobiales > Bog-793 > JAKBAA01. The sequence continues at coordinate 3,916 of JAKBAA010000023.1, forward strand.
CGGCGACCAAGGCGCCGGCCAAGGCAGCTCCCGCCAGCGACAAGGCGGGCACCCGGTCGCGCCCCTCCAAGGCCGCCGCTGCCCCGTCGGCCGGGGACGGTGCCGGCTCCCCGGACGCCCCCGCGCACGACGGCACCAGTGGCGACAAGGCGGCGCACGCCGCCAAGGTCAGCGCTGCCCGCCCCGCCAAGACGTCCAAGGCGGCTCCTGCGCCGCCGGCGGCCTCCGCCGGGTACGGCGGGGACGCCGCCTTCCTCGCCCAGCAGCGCGAGGCGTTGCTCGCCGAGCGGGCCACCTACCTCGAGCAGGCTCGCGCCCTGCGGGCCGAGGCCGAGTCGCTCGTCCAGGAGATGGAGCCGGGGGACGTCCAGTTCGACGACGAGTCCGGCGAGGGCGGCACCACAACGGTCGATCGCGAGCGGGACCTCGCCCTGTCCAACCAGGCACTGGCGGCCGTCGAGGAGATCGATGCCGCCCTCGACAAGATCGAGCACGGCCGTTACGGCGTCTGCGAGGGATGCGGCGAGCTGATCCCGCAGCCTCGGCTCGAGGCGCTTCCGTACGCCCGGCTCTGCATCGCCTGCAAGAGCGGAGGGCTCTCCCGGCGTTGACCAGGCCGACCGTCACCGGGCAGGCCGACGCCGGCCGGGCCCGTTGGCGGCGGCTCGCCCTCGCGGCGTCGGTGGCCGCTGTCGTGGTGGTCGCCGACCAGGTCACCAAGGACCTCGCCGTCGACCACCTGGCGACGGCGCCCGTCCATCTCTTCGGGCCGGTGGGGCTGGTCCTCGAGTACAACACCGGCGTCGCCTTCTCGCTCGGCGCCGGCAGCGGCTGGCCGGTCGCCCTGGCCGCCGCCGGCCTCGTCGCCGTCCTCCTCGCCCTCGCCCGCTCGGCTCGCTCACGCGCCGCCTCGACGGCGCTCGGCCTCGTCCTGGGCGGAGCGCTCGGCAACCTGGCCGACCGCCTCGTCGGCGGTCACCACGGTGCCGTCGTCGACTTCGTCCACGTAGGAGCCTGGCCGACCTTCAACCTGGCGGACGCCGCCGTCGTCGTCGGCTGCGTGCTCCTCGCCGTGCACCTGCTCCGCCGCCAGCCGGCGTCGCGTGCACCGCGGAGCACGGACACGGCCACCGGCACGGGCACGGCCACCGCCACGGACGCCGGCACGGGCAGCGCCACCGGCACGGGGTCCGGCACCGGCACCTGCGCCGACGCCGGCGGGGGGGTTCAGGGTGGCCCCGGGGCCGGCCAGCCCCCGTCTGCACCGGGCGCGGACCGTACCCGGGCGGAGGTCGGGCGGAGGTGACCGAGCCCGTCGTCGTGCCCGGGACCCTGGCGGGCGAGCGCGTGGACCGGGTGGTCGCCCTGCTGTCGGGCCGCTCGCGCGCGGAGGTCGCCGAGCTCGTGGCGGCGGGTGCCGTCCAGCTGGACGGCGCCCCGGTGAGCTCGCGCCACCGCCGGGTGGTGGCGGGGGAGGTGCTGTCGGTCGGCGACGGCCCGGCCGCCGCGGCGCCGTCCGCCGTGCCCAGCCCAGCGCCGGAGGTGGCCGTCACCGTCGTCTACGAGGACGCCGACCTGCTCGTCGTCGACAAGCCGCCCGGGCTCGTCGTCCACCCGGGGGCCGGGCACCGCGACGGGACGCTCGTGTCGGGCCTGCTCGCCCGCTACCCGGACCTCGGCGCGGTGCCCGCCGCCGACGGCTGGGACCCGACCCGCCCGGGCATCGTGCACCGGCTCGACAAGGACACCTCGGGCCTGCTCGCCGTCGCCCGGACGCCCCGCGCCCAGGCGCACCTCGTCGGACAGCTGGCCGACCGGTCGATGGGGCGGACCTACCTCGCCCTGGTCCTCGGGCGGGTGGCGGCCGACGAGGGCACCGTCGAGGCGCCCATCGGTCGGTCCACCCGCGACCCCACCCGCATGGCGGTCCGCCGGGACGGCCGGGACGCCCGCACCCACTACCGGGTGCTCGCCCGCCACGACGGGCCCGTGCCGACCACCCTGCTCGAGCTGCGGCTCGAGACCGGGCGGACCCACCAGATCCGGGTCCACCTGCGGGCGATCGGCCACCCCGTCGCCGGCGATGCCCGCTACGGCGGCTCCAGTCGGCCGCTCGCCCTGCCGCGGCCGTTCCTGCACGCCGCCGCCCTCCGCCTCGTGCACCCGACCACGGGCGAGCTGCTCGAGCTGTCCTCGCCGCTGCCGGCCGACCTCGCAGGGGTGCTCACCACGCTCACCTGAGGGCGGCGCCGGGCACCTGAGGGCGGCGCCGGGCACCTGAGGGCGGCGCCGGCCGAGCGACGCGACGGGCGCCACGGTCCCTCGGGAGCGGCGGCCCTCAGGCGGCGGGGTGCAGGGCGCCCACCTCGGGCTGCTCGGCGAGGAAGCGCAGTGCGGCTGCCTCCACGCTGCGCACACGGCGCACGCCGATGCCGAGGCGCTTGGCGGTGGTCTCGAGCGAGGCCGGGGGCTGACCGTCGAGGCCGAAGCGGAGCCGCACGACCGACCGCTCGAGGTCGGGGAGGCGCTCGATCGCCTCGTCGAGCTGCTCGAGCGAGATGGTCTGGGCCACCTCGTCCTCCACGTCGGTCTGCTCGCCGGCGAGCACATCGCCGAGGGTGGCCGTGGCCTCGCTGCCGAGCGGCTGGTCGAGGCTCGCCACGACACGGGGCAGGTGGGGCTGGCCGTCGTCACCCTCGCGCTCCGCGGCCGCTTCGGCAGCTACGGCGTCCTCGGGCAGGCGGATGGCACGACCCTTGGACTGCACGGCGCGCTGCAGGGACTGGCGGATCCACCAGGTGGCGTAGGTCGAGAACTTGAACCCGCGCCGCCAGTCGAACTTCTCGACCGCCCGCATCAGGCCGAACGCGCCCTCCTGCACGAGATCGACGAGGTCGACGCCCCGTCCCTGGTAGCGACGGGCCCAGTGGACGACGAGGCGGAGGTTGGCCGCGATCATCTCGGCACGCGCCTCCTCGTCGCCCGTCTCCACCCGCTGGGCGAGACGGACCTGCTCCTCGGCGCTCGGCAGCGGGACACGGCCGACGTCGTCGAGGTACAGCCGCATGAGGTCCGGGCCGCCTCCGATACGCTCGAGTGTCTCGTCTGAGTAGGTAGCCACTGGGATGACGTCGCCTCCTTCGCCCGTCCCCGGCGCAGCGCCGTTCGCCACCCGGTCGGGACACGACACCCAGACCAACGCCCGCCGGACGCGCTGCATTCCGGGTTCATCTGCCCGTTCGCAGGAGTGCACTACCCGTTGGCGCGACCGCAGAACCGCGCCGGCGGAACCGCATCCTCCCGGTGCGCCTGCCGGCCGGATCTGCGCGGCGCCCGGCCGCACGAGGTGGTAGGACGTCCGGCGTGACAGCCCATGGACCCGACCGGCTCGTCCTCGTCCGGCACGGGGCGACCGCCTGGAGCCGGAGCGGCCGGCACACCGGGCGGACCGACGTCCCGCTCGACGAGGGTGGCCTGGACCAGGCGAGGTCGCTCCGCGCCCGGCTCGGGCAGATGGGCATCGACCACGTGCTCACCAGCCCGCTCGAGCGGGCCCGGATGACATGCGATCTGGCCGGCTTCGGCCGGCAGGCCGACGTGGTGGGGGAGCTGGCCGAGTGGGACTACGGCCGCTTCGAGGGCCGGACGACCGACGAGATCCGCGCCGAGCACCCGGGCTGGCAGCTCTTCCGGGACGGCTGCCCCGGAGGCGAGGATGCCGCCTCGGTCGGCGGCCGCGCCGATGCCGTCCTCGCCCGGGTGGCCGCCTGCCGCCCCGGCTCGACGGTGGCGCTCTTCGGCCACGGCCACGTGCTGCGGGTGCTGGCCGCCCGCTGGCTGACCCTCGATGCCGCCGGCGGCAAGCTGCTTGCGCTCGATGCCGGCTCGGTGAGCGTGCTCGGCCACGAGCGCGAGGTCCGGGTCGTGCGCACCTGGAACGGCTGACCCGCCCGCTCGCCCGGCCGGCTGCGGACCGGTGGGGCCGCCCCGGTCCGGGGGCCAGCGGGGCCGAGCGGTCAGGTGAACGCCTGGAGGACCTCGCGGCGTGGGCCCCGGGCCCGCTCCACCATGTCGGCGAGCGTGAACGAGTCGAGGTAGTGGCGCATGTGGCGGCCCACCTCCGCCCACACGTCGAGGAGCACGCACTGCCCCTCGTGGTCGCAGGCCCCGTCGGCGTGCGGCTCGCCGAAGTCGCCGAGGGTGATCGGGCCGTCGACGGCGCTCACGATCGCCCCGAGGGTGATGTCCGACGGCGGGCGTGCCAGCACGTAGCCCCCGCCGACCCCCCGCTTCGAGCGGACCAGCCCGGCACCCTTCAGGGCGAGCAGGATCTGCTCCAGGTAGGGCTGGGGGAGCCCGGTCCGTTCGGCGATGTCGCGTACCGACGTCGGCACGTCGTCACCACCGCCCTCGCTCGCCCGGAGCGCGAGCGAGAGCAACGCCCTGCTGGCGTAGTCGCCGCGTGTCGACACCCGCACCGCGCCATGGTAGGTCGGCCGGACCTATGCTCGGGCCGATGCAACGGCCGGGGCCAGCCGCGCTCGCCGCCGAGCACGCCCCCTGCCTGCCTGCCTACGGCGACCACAGCCTGGCCGACCTCGTCCCGGCGCTCCTCGACCGGGCCCGGCACCTCGCCGAAGGCACCCTGCCGGCCTTCCTGGCCGCGCCGGTGGCCGCCGCGCCGCAGGTGGTCCTGCTCGTCCTCGACGGCCTCGGCGAGCAGCAGCTGGCGGAGCGACCGGCCCTCGCTCCCGTGCTGTCGGCCCTCGACGGCTCGCCGCTCACCTCGGTGGCGCCGTCCACCACCGCCAGCGCCCTCACCTCGCTGGCCACCGGGGCGACGCCCGCCGAGCACGGCGTGCTCGGCTACCGCCTGCGCGCCGCCGCCGGCGTGCTCAACGTGCTCCGCTGGACCCTGGACGGCGCCGATGCCCGCGGGCTCGTGCCCCCCCACGGGTTCTGCCGGCGCCCACCGTTCCTCGGCCGCCGTCCGCCGGTCGTCGCCCGCGCCGAGTTCGCCGGGACCGGGTTCACCGAGGCATACCTTCCCGGCGCCGACCTGCGCGGCTGGCGGGTGCCCTCGTCCATCGCCGTCGAGGTCCGCCGGGCGCTCGCCGAGGGCGTCCCGCTCGTCTACGCCTACTACGACGGCGTCGACAAGATCGCGCACGAGACCGGTCTCGGCGAGCACTACGACGCCGAGCTGGCAGCGGTCGACCGCCTGGTGGGCGACCTGCTCGACCTGCTGCCGCCCGGCGCCGCCCTCGTCGTCACGGCCGACCACGGCCAGGTCGAGGTGCGCGACGAGCCCGTCCGGCTCGCCCCGGACCTGCTCGACGCCGTGGGGCTGCTGTCGGGGGAGGGTCGTTTCCGCTGGCTGCACGTCCCGCCGGGCGCCGTCGACGACGTGGTGGCGGCCTGCCGGGAGGCGTACGGCCACCTGGCCTGGGTGCGCACCCGGGAGGAGGTCGTGGCGGAGGGATGGCTCGGCGGCCGCCCCGCCGACGACCTGTTCGAGCGGATCGGCGACGTCGCCCTCGCGGCGCGCGCCCCGGTCGCCTTCTTCGACCCGGCCGACACCGGCGAGCTCCGTCTCGTCGCCCGGCACGGCTCGCTGACGCCGGCCGAGATGCTCGTCCCACTGCGGACGGCCGTGCGGTGAGCGCCCCTCCCGGGCGCCCCGCCTCGCCGCTGCGCCCCACGATCGCCCTGAGGAGCTGGAGGAAGGAGCGTCCATGACCCCGACCTGCGAGGTCGTCGCCGACCGACCCGACGGTCTCGACGCCGTGGTCCGTGCCGTCACGAGCGATCCTGCCGCCCTTGCCGCTGCCGGTCTCGACCGAGGGGGGGCGCGCCGGCAGGGCTTCACCGGCAAGGCCGGGCAGGTCCTCCTGCGCGCCGGCGCCGGCGCCGGCGACAGCGACGGCGCCGACACCGGCCCGCTCGAGGCGGTCGTCGGGCTGGGCCCACCGGACGAGGCCGGGCGGGAGGCTGCAAGGAGGGCGGCGGCCGCGGCCGTGCGGGCGCTGCCGGGCTGCCGGTCGGTGGCCTTCGAGGTGGCCGGCTTCGGCCCGATGCTCGCCGGCGGGGCGGCGGCGCGTGCCGTCGTCGAGGGAGCCCTGCTCGCCCTCGACCGCTTGGACGACTTCCGCAGCGCCCCCGAAGACCCGCCGGCCATCGAGCGCCTCGTCGTCCTCGCCGGCGCCGCCCAGCCCTTGGCGGCCGCCACCGACGCCGTGCGCCGCGGCGAGGTCGTCGCCGAGGCCGTACGCCAGGCGCGCCGGCTCGTCAACACGCCGCCGAGCGACGCCACCCCCCGGGCGATCGCCGAGGAGGCGGTGGCGATGGCCGAGCGCGAGGGGCTCGAGGTGCGCGTGCTCGACGAGGACGACCTGCGCGCCGAGCGGCTCGGCGGCCTGCTGGCCGTCGCCCGCGGCTCGGCCGAGCCGCCGCGCCTCGTCCGCCTCGCCTACCGTCCGGACGCGCCGACCGCCACGGTCGCCCTCGTCGGCAAGGGGATCACCTTCGACTCGGGCGGCCTGTCCCTCAAGCCACCGGCCTCGATGACCACGATGAAGTACGACATGTCCGGCGCTGCCGCCGTCCTCGGCGCCCTCGGCGCCTGCCGGCGGCTCGGGGTCGGCGCCGAGGTCGTCGGGTTCCTCGCCCTCACCGAGAACATGCCCGGCGGCCGGGCGGTCAAGCCGGGCGACGTGTTCACCGCCCGCAACGGCACGACCGTCGAGGTGCTCAACACCGACGCCGAGGGTCGCCTGGTGCTCGCCGACGCCCTCAGCCTGGCGGCCGAGGAGGCGCCCGACGCCATCGTCGACCTGGCGACGCTCACCGGAGCCGCCGTGACGGCGCTCGGCAAGTCGGTGGCCGGGCTGCTCGGCAACGACGAGCGGCTCCTCGCCGCCGTCGGGGAGGCCGGACGGGTGGCGGGCGAGCCCTCCTGGACGCTGCCGCTGCCCCCCTTCTACCGCAAGCTGCTCGACTCGAACGTGGCGGACCTTGCCAACATCGGGCCGGCCGGCCAGGCCGGGACCGTGGTCGCCGGGCTGTTCCTCGAGCGCTTCGTCGGTGACCGCCCGTGGGCGCACCTCGACATCGCCGGGCCGGCCTACGCCGACGACACCTCCGGCTACCGCAACAAGGGCGCCACCGGCTTCGGCGTGGCCACCTTGCTTGCCCTCCTCGAGGCCTACCAGCCGATCGGCGGCCCGGCGAGCGCCCCGACGGCCTCGCGGGCGGTGCCGGCGTGACCGGCGATGCCGCCCCGCCGGGATGGTCGGCGCCCCCGGCCCGCCCGTTCACCCTCGCCGTCGACGTCGGCGGGACCGGCATCAAAGCCTCCGTGCTCGACGCCGCCGACCAGATGGTGGCCGACCGGGTCCGGGTCCCGACCACCTACCCGCTCGCCCCCGACCGGTTCGTCGACGTCGTCTCGACCCTCGTCGCCCCGCTGCCCGCCTACGACCGGGTCGCCGTCGGCTTCCCCGGGGTCGTCCGCCGCGGTCGGATCGTCACCGCCCCGCACTTCGTCACCGAGGACGGCCCGGGGACCGAGGTCGTCCCCGACCTGCTGACGGCCTGGCGCGGCTTCGACCTGTCCACGGCGATCGCCTCCCGCCTCGGCCGGCCCACCCGGGTGGCCAACGACGCCGATCTCCAGGGCATGGCCGTCGTCTCCGGCCACGGCCTCGAGATGGTCGTGACGCTCGGCACCGGCGTCGGAACCGCCCTGTTCCTCGAGGGTGCGCTCGCTCCCCACCTCGAGCTTGCCCACCATCCCTTCCGCAAGGGCGACACCTACAACGAGCAGCTCGGCGACGCCGCCCTCCAGCGGGTCGGGCCCGACAAGTGGCGCCGGCGGGTCGACCGGGCGCTGCGCAACTTCACCGACCTCGTCAACTTCGACCGCTGCTACCTCGGCGGCGGCAACGCCCGCCACCTGCACGGGCACCTTGTGCCTCCCTTCGAGGTGGTCGACAACGTCGCCGGCATCCTCGGCGGCATCCGCCTGTGGGAGCGCGAGGCGCACCTCTAGGCGCTCGCCCCTCTGGGCGCCGTCAGCTCGTACCGGCGCTCGAGCACTGCGCCGACAGGGCGCTCACGAGCTCGCCCTCGGGCACCCGCGAGCTCTCCGACAGGCTCGCCTGCAGCGCCTGGAACTGCCCGCCGGCACTTCCGGCAAGCGCCGCTGGCCGGAGGGCCCGGCGCAGCTGGACGAGCGCCGCCGCCCGAGTCCGCTCGGCCATGGCGCCGTGCTGGTGGGTCGAGCGCTCGTACAGCTGGATCGAGCGGCTGACGTGGCCGCAGGCCTCCTGCACGAGCGCCGACGACCCGCCCCCGCCACAGCCGCCGAGCAGGCCGCCGAGCAGACCGACGGTGGCGAGCACCCCGGCACCGCGCCCGATCCGACGGGCACCGCCCCCGCCGCCGGTTCCCCCTCGGTGACCGCTCACTCGGCCAGCCAGGCCGGCGCGGCGTCGAGCAGGAAGCGGCTGACGGCGAGCGCCCGGTCGAAGCTCTCGCACAGCAGCTCCTCGCCGGCCAGCACCCGGGCGAGCGAGACCTCCTGGCGGGCCACGATGGTGAGCCGGCGTACCGGCGGGTCGGTCACCGACCCGAACGAGTCGGTGGCCGAGATCTCGAGCGGCAGGGCCACGCCGCCGACCCCGGCGAGGTCGATGGCGAGGCGGAGCAGGTCCGGCCCGTGCGGCAGCGGCGGCACGCCCCAGGTGAAGGTGAGCGGGAACGACCACTTGTCCGGGGGCTCGACGTCCTCGGGCAGCGCCACCACGGCGTCCTCGAAGTCGAGCAGCACCCGCGGGTCCACCTCGAGGGCGAGGTGCAGGTCGATCGGCCCGCCACACCCCTCCTCGGGGTGGAGGTCGACCTCCCAGAACTGGCGGAGCGAGTAGGTCTCGACGAAGTGCCGCTCGTCGTGGACGTGGAACCCGTGCTCGACGGCATGGTCCTTGAGCTCCGCCACGTAGCCCGCCACATCGATCACCGCCATGCCAGCGCCAGTGTAGGCCGGACGGCCGTCGCTGCCGCTCGACGTGGCCGGTACGCTCGGGCGATGGACGCCGGCGACCTCCTCGAGGTGTGCCGGGCCACCACCGCCGCCGTCACGGCCGCCCTGGCGGCCGTCGACGACTGGGGCCTCGCCGGTACGCGGCCGGGCCAGTACCTTCCCGACCTCGCCGCCGATGCGGCCGCGGTCGAGGTGCTCCTCGGGGCCGGCCTCGGGGTGCTCTCCGAGGAGTCCGGCCTGCACGAGCCAGGGCGCTCCCTGCTCGCCGTCGTCGACCCGCTCGACGGCTCGACGAACGCCTCCCGCGGCATCCCCTGGTTCGCCACGAGCGTCTGCGTCCTCGACGCCGACGGCCCGGTCGCCGCCGTCGTGGTCAACCAGGCATCGGCGGTCTGCTACCAGGCCACCCGCGGCGGCGGGGCCACCCGTGACGGCCGGCCGGTCCGCCCGTCGGGCGAGGAGCACCTCGGTGCCGCCATCGTGGGACTGTCCGGCTACCCGCCCGCCTACCTCGGCTGGAAGCAGTACCGCGCCCTCGGGGCGGTCGCCCTCGACCTGTGCGCCGTCGCCGACGGCACCCTCGACGGCTACGTCGACGCCGCCCGGTCGGCCCACGGCCCGTGGGACTACCTCGGCGGCCTGCTCGTCTGCCACGAGGCCGGGGCGTCCGTCGCCGACGCCCTCGGGCGTGACCTCGTCGTGCGGTCGCCCGACGAGCGCCGCACCCCGGTCGCCGGTGCAACGCCGGCCCTGCTCCACGAGCTGGTCGCCCGCCGGACGGCCGCCGAGGCGTCGAGCCGGTAGCCTGCCGGCATGTCCGAAGCCCCTGCTCGCGGCAACGACGGCACTGCCTCGACGCCCGACCGGGGCCAGCTCGAGGCCGTGCTCGCCCTGCAGGACCTCGACGTCCGGCTGCAGCAGCTCCGCCACCGCCGCGACCACCTCCCCGAGCGGGAGGCCGTGGCGAAGGTCGACGCCGACCTGTCGGCGCTGCGCGCCGAGCAGGCCGCCCTCGAGGCGGAGCGCGCCCGGCTTGCCGGCGAGCGTGACGCCTTCGACGGCGAGGCGGCGGCGGCCGGCGCGCGCGTCGCGGCCATCGAGGCCCGCCTGCGCTCGGGCGCCGCCGGGTCCTTCCGGGACCAGGAGGCCATGGCCGCCGAGATCGCCTCGCTGAGCCGCCGCCGGCGCGAGCTCGAGGACCACGAGCTCGAGGTGATGGAGCAGCTCGAGCCGATCGAGCTGGCGTTCGCCGCCCTGTCGGCACGTCGCTCGGCGCTCGACGCCGACCGGGAGGCCGCCGCCGCCGCCCTCTCGAGCGCCGCCACCGCGGTCGCCGCCGAGCTGGCGAGCGCCGAGGCCGAGCGGCCGCCGCTCGCCGACGCCCTCGAGGCCGACCTGCGCCGCACCTACGACGCGCTTGCCGCCCGCCTCGGCGGCGTCGCCGTCGCCCGCGTCGTGCACGGGACCTGCGAGGGCTGCCGGCTCAGCCTGTCCGCCGCCGAGCTCGACCAGCTGCGCCACGGCGGCTCCGGTCGCCTCCGCTGCGAGCAGTGCGGCCGTATCCTCGTCGCCCTCGGCTGACGGCCGTCACCTGCCGGCCCATCCTGCCTGGCCGGCCCGACGGGCTCACGTCAGACGGCGAGCCCGACGAAGGGCGGTCGGTAGGCCAGCGAGGCGCCCTCGCCGGTGAACCGGCCGGCGTCGAGGTCGTGGACGGCCTCGGGGGCGACGGTGGCGGCGAGGGCCACGGCGGCGGCCACGGTGGAGGGCGGCTCGAGCATGCAGCCGACGACCACCCCGAGCCCGGCGGCCCGTGCGACGGCGACCACGTCGGCCGCGGCGCGCAGCCCGCCGCACTTGGCCAGCTTGACGTTGACGGCGTCGGCCGCCCCGAGCTCGGCGACGCGCAGCACGTCGGCCGGGCCGTGGACCGCCTCGTCGGCGAGGACCGGCCACGGGCTCACGGCGCGCACCGCCGCCAGGGCGCGCAGGTCGCTGGCGGCGACCGGCTGCTCGATCAGCTCGAGCTCGGTGCCGTGCCGAGCGAGCGCCGACAGGACGGCCTGCGCCTGCCGCCACGTCCAGGCCTGGTTGGCGTCGAGACGCAGCCGTGCCCGACCCTTGACCGCCTCGGCCACGGCGCGCACCCGCCGGACGTCGTCGGCCGGGTCGGTGCCGACCTTGAGCTTGAGCACGGTGAAGCCCTCGCCGGCGCGCCGGCGCGCTGCCTCTGCCATCGCGGCGGGCTCGTCCAGGCTCACCGTGACGTCGGTCCGCACCCCGGTCGCTGCCGCGCCGAGCAGCACCGGCAGGGTGCAGCCGCGGCGGGTGGCGATGGCGTCGTGGATCGCGAGGTCGAGGGCGCACTTCGCCGTCGTGTTGCCGGCGATCGCCTTGCCGGCGGCGTGCCACAGCGCCTCGGTGGCCGCGAGGTCCCCGCCGGCGACGGCGGAGGCGAGCGGCCCGAGGAGGGCAGCCTCGATCGAGGCGGCCGTCTCGCCGGTGACCGGCGGCGCCGGCGCCACGCAGGCGCGCCCCTCCGTGCCGTCGTCGAGGACGAGCCGCAGCTCGACCACCTCGAGGGTCGTCACCCTGCGCAGCGCCGTGACGAACGGCTCGGCCAGCGGCTCGTCGTGCCGGGACACCTCGAGCCGCTCGATCCGGGCGCCGGTCACTGCGCCGGGTCGACGGTGCGGCCGGCGGCGAGCACCTGGGCCAGGCGGAGGTCGCCGTCGAGCACCACGACGTCGGCCGGCGCTCCGAGGCGGAGCCGTCCGACGTCGTCCCGCCCGAGCAGCCTGGCCGGCCGCTCGGTGGCGGCCGCGAGTGCGTCCTCGAGGCCGACCCCGATCTCGACGAGGTGGCGCAGCGCTGCCACCAGTGGCGTCGTGCCGCCGGCGATGGTGCCGTCGGCGCGCCGCGCCACGCCGCCGTCGCGGGCGATGGTCACCTCGCCGAGCGTGCGTGCCGAGGCCACCGCCCGCGCCAGGCTGGTGGCGTCGGTCACGATCGAGCACCGCCCCGGTGCGGCGGCGAAGGCGAGCCGGAGGTTGTCGTCGGCGACGTGCACCCCGTCGGCGATCACCTGGACCGCGAGTCGCCGGTCGACGAGGGCGGCTGCCACGAGGCCGGGAGCACGAGCCGTCACCGGCGACATGGCGTTGAACAGGTGGGTGACCGCCGACGCCCCGGCGTCGGCGGCGAGGCGGGCGACCTCGGCGCTTGCCGCGCTGTGGCCGAGGGCGACGCGCACCCCGCGCGCGACGAGGGAGGCCACGAGCTCGAGCCCGCCGGGCAGCTCGGGCGCAAGGGTCACCATGGTCACCGGTCCGGCCGCCACGAGCCCGGCAGCGAGGGCCCCGTCGGGGGAGCGGAGCGCGGCGACCGGATGGGTGCCGGCGCGCCCCGGCGACAGGAACGGGCCCTCCAGGTGGACCCCCAGGATGCGCGCCGGGCCGGCCGCTCGGCGGGCGAGCGCCCCGATCCGGGCGGTTGCCGCCCGTAGCACGGCCGGGTCGCTCGTGATGAGGGTCGGCTGGTAGGCGAGCACGCCGTCGCGGGCGAGGGCGGCGCCCATCGCGGCGAGCTCGTCCTCCGACGCCGACAGGGCGTCGATGCCGGCGTAGCCGTTCACCTGGAGGTCGACGAGCCCCGCCACGGCGACGCGGTCGCCCGACCCGGCGAGCCCGACGGCCCGGATCGCCCCGTCCTCGACCGACACGTCGCCGGTGACGAGCCGCCCCCCGACGAGCGCCGCGCCGACCCCGAGCCGGCGCGCCCCGCCGTCGCGGCGCTGTGCAGGCGCCTGGCGGGCGTCGAGCGCCGCCCGGAGCCGGCCGCCGGCCGCCTCCAGGGTGCGTGCCGCCTGTTCGGGCGGCGCGCCGGTGCGGGCCACGAGGCAGGCGAGCTTCGTCACCCACCCGCACGCCTCGAGCGCCCGGTGGGCCGCCGCCTCGTCGACGCCGGCCACCACCTGGACGATCCGGGTCGCCCGGTCCCGCAGCTTGGTGTTGGTCGGCCGGAAGTCGACCATGAGGTTGCCGTAGGTCTTGCCGAGCCGGACCATCGTCGCCGTCGACAGGGCGTTCAGGACGAGCTTCTGGGCGGTCCCGGCGTTCAGCCGGCTCGAGCCGGCGAGCACCTCGCCGCCGACCACGGTCTCGATCGACAGCTCGGCCACCTCGGCCATGGCGCTCGACGGGTTGCACGTCACCGCCACCGTGGCGCCGCCCCGCTCGCCGGCGGCGCGCAGCGCCGCCACGACGAAGGGGGTGCGCCCGCTCGCCGACACCCCCACCACCACGTCGCCCGGCCCCACCCCGAGCGCCGCCATGGCCCCGGCCCCGGCCGCCTCGTCGTCCTCCGCCCCCTCTGCGGCACGCCGCAGCGCCCCGTCGCCGCCGGCCAGCACCGCCTCGACCATCCCGGCCGGGACGTCGAAGGTGGGCCCCAGCTCGGTGGCGTCGAGCACGGCGATCCGCCCGGCCGTCCCGGCGCCCACGTACACGAGGCGCCCGCCGGCCTGCAGGCGGGCCGTGGCGAGCTCGACCGCCCGGGCGATGGCCGGCACGGCGGTCACGACCGCCTCGAGCGCCCGGCCGGCGTCGGCCGCCAGCACGGCCACGAGCTCGTCGACCGCCAGCTCGTCGAGGGCCGCCAGCTCGCCGCGGATCTCCTCGGTCGGCAGCTCGCCGAGCGATCCGGCCGGCGGCCGGTCGGCGGGTGTCATGCGAGCGCCCCCGCCAGCCGGCGGTGGACGAGGGTGCGCAGCGCCGCCTGGTCGTCGAGGCGCCGCCTCGGATGGACGGCGTTCGTCAGCAGCACGACGCCGACCCCGGCGGCCGGGGCGACGAGCAGCGAGGTGCCGGTGAACCCGGTGTGCCACACCGTCCCCTCCGGCCAGCGCCCCCACGCGTCCGGCTCCAGCCGCCAGCCGATCCCCCGGACGTCGTCCCCGGTGGCCGCCTGTCGCGTGGCAAGCAGCTCGACCGCCGCCGGCTCGAGCACGCCGAGCTCGGCGGGGGCCAGGAGCGCCCGGACGAAGCGCGCCAGGTCGTCGAGGTCGGCGAACAGCCCGGCGTGGCCGGCCACCCCGCCGAGGGCGTGGGCGTTGCCGTCGTGCACCTCCCCCCAGACGAGCCCCGGGGCGAGCCGCTGGTCGCCGTCGAGCTCGGTTGCGGCGACCCGGCCCCGGTCGGCCGGTGCCGGCCGGAACCGGGCCCGGGCCATCCCGAGCGGTCGTGCCACCTGTGCGGCGAAGCTGGTGTCGAGCGGCGCCCCGAGGCAGCGCTCGAGCGCCCAGCCGAGCAGCAGGAAGTTGAGGTCCGAGTACGCCACCACGTCGCCGGGCGTGGTCCCGGCCGCCTCCCCGTAGACCGCTGTCTCGATCGCCGGGCGCCCGGAGCAGGTCTCGAAGAACGGCCGGTGAGGGACCAGCCCGGAGGTGTGGGTGAGCAGGTGCCAGATCGTCGTCGCACCGCCAGGCAGCCGCGGGAACCCCGGGAGCCAGCGCCGGACGGGGTCGGCGAGCGCCCACCGCCCTGCGGTCACCGCCTGCAGGGTGAGGGTGACCGTGCAGACGACCTTCGTGAGCGACGCCAGGTCGTACGCCGTCGCCGGCGTCGCCGGCACCGGCGTCCCCACGGCGCAGGCCAGCCCGCCGTGCGCCGACAGCCGCAGCCCGTCCCGCCCGACGACGCCGAGGGCGAGGCTCGGCGGGAAGCCCTCCTCGAGCGCCGACGACAGCTCGCTCCACAGCGGTGCCAGCGCCTCGACCAGCTCGGCGTCCCCCTCGACGGCGAGCATCCCGACCGCCGTCGAGGCCTTCACGGTGCCGGCCGGCCGGCCGCCGCCGGCCGGAGCAGGCGGATCTCCTCGGCGCCGTAGTCCGGCTCGATCCGGCGGGCCCCGTCCGGGGCGAAGCCGGCTGCGGCGTACAGGCGGCGCGCCGCCCGGTTCTGCTCGAACACCCACAGCGTGACCGGTGCCAGGCCCTGCTCCTCGAGCACCGACAGGCCGTGCTCGAGCAGTGCCGTGCCGACCCCGAGCCCGCGGGCGTCCGGGTGCACGTACAGCGAGTACACGTGGCCCCGCCGGCTGTCCGCCGGGTCGGCGCCGGCGCGGGCGAAGCCGAGCACCCTCCCGTCGGAGGCCGTGGCGGTCCACGTCGTCGTGGCCGGCGACGCCGTCAGGGTGGCCAGCCAGTCCGCCAGGTCGTCGGCGTCGAGCCGGTCGAGCACGGCCGCCTCGACGATCCCGCGGTAGCTGGCCCGCCAGGCGGCGATGAACACCTCGGCAAGGGCGTCGGCGTCGGCCGGCGCTGCCACCCGCAGCTCCGTGCCGGCCGGCAGGCCACGCCGGCGGACGTCGCGGGCCGGGCGCAGCCGGGTGCGGAAGCGGAAGCGGTCGGCCCGGTAGAGCGAGTGGACGTACTCCACCGGCTGGTCGTCGTCGTCCCTGCTCACCCTGCACAGCATGAGCAGCGGCGCCCCGAGCGCCACGGCGAGCAGGTCCGCCTCGCGCTCGCCGGCCGGCACCGCCTCGATGGTCTCCTCGGCCGACGCCAGCTCGACGCCGTAGCGGTCCCGGAGCACCTGGTACAGCGAGCTCGAGTCGCCGAGGCTCGCCTCGATCCCCTCGAAGCGGGCCGCGTCGAGCGACACGAGCTCGACCGCCAGCGGCTCCCCGTCGCCGAGGCGCACCCGCTCGACGCGCACGAGCGGCGCCCCGGGAGCCACCCCGAGGGCCTGGGCGGTCGTGGCATCGGCCCGCGCCCGCTCGACCGACAGCACCCGGGAGGCAGGTGTGCGGCCCTGGGAGCGCATCGACTCGGTGTGGCTCGTCAGCTCGAGCAGCTGGTCGAGCTTGGCCGAGGCGACGAACGTGCCCTTTCCCTGGTGGCGTACGATCCGCTGCTCGGCCTCCAGGCGGTCGAGCGCCTGGCGGACCGTCCCGCGCGACACGGCGAAGCGCTCGCACAGCTCGCGCTCGGTCGGCATGGTGGCGCCGCCGGGCAGGCCCTCGATCAGCTCGACGAGGGCATCGCGCAGCTGGCGGTACTTCGGCCGCGCCGGTGCCGACCCGGCCGCCGCCGGCACGCGCGACAGGGCCCGGACGGGCCGCGTGCGGGCGCCCGTCACGACGGCGCGCCGGCCGCCCGGCCACGTCGGCCTACCACGACTGGCACAGACCAATCTGCATGGCGGTCAGTTAACTGGTCGGTGCCACCGGCGTCAACCCTGGCCGCAACATGACGATTCGGTGGCGAAATCATCGGAAAGCACCCTCGACCGTCATCCAGCTGAAATGTGGGGCTTACTTGACCAGACCACTTGCTGGCCTTAGGGTCACCCAATCGTCGGCCGTCGGTGGCCGGCCAGCGTTGCGGGAGGTGTCCTCGTGGCTCGGCAGAAGGACGCAGGGGCGAGTGGGCGCCACCGTCGGCGGTGGGCCGGCGGCGGTGCCGTCCTCGTCGTAGGGGCAGGTCTCGTCAGCCTCGGTGCGGTGCCGGTCGGTGCCGGCGCCTCGGTGCGGCCGCAGGTGAGCCGGCCGCACGCGGCCGGCGGCACGTTCGTCGTGGCCGACACCTCGAGCGTGCAGAAGCTCGACCCGGACGTCGTCACGAACTTCCTCGACTTCCAGGTGCTCGGTCAGATCTACGACCAGCTGGTCCAGTACAACAGCAAGCTGCAGATCGTCCCCGACCTGGCGACCAGCTGGAAGTACAGCAACGCCAACAAGGTGCTGACCTTCCAGCTGCGCAAGGGGGTCCGCTTCGACGACGGCTCGACGTTCACCTCCGCCAACGTCGTCGCCTCGCTCAAGCGCGCGGTGAACCCGAAGACAGGGGACGCCTCGGCGTCGTTCCTCGCCAACGTGAAGAAGATCGTCCCCGAGGGCCCCTACGCCGTGAAGTTCCTGCTCAGCCAGCCCGACACGTCGGTGCTGAACGGGCTCACCTCGGTCAACCTGTCGATGCTGTCCATGAAGGCGATGGCGAACGGCACGGTCGGGAAGAAGCCGGACGGCACCGGCCCGTTCGTGTTCGCCGGCTGGAGCCCCGGCAACAGCTTCTCGATGGTCCGCAACACCCACTACTGGGGCGGCAAGGTGACCCTGCCGGCGGTCAAGATCGAGACGATCCCGACCGAGCAGTCGATCGCCTCGGCCCTCGAGGCGAACACGGTCCAGCTCGGCCTGCTCACCCAGCCGCAGGTGGCCAACCACCTTCCGTCGTCGGTGAAGGTGCGCAAGATCCTCGACCTGTCCTACCGGGCGCTCATGCTGCAGGACAAGACCGGCCCGCTCGCCAACGTGAACAACCGCCGGGCCATCGCCTGTGCCGTCGACCGCAAGCAGGTGCTCGGCGACGCCGTGTTCGGCCAGGGAAAGGTCGTCGGGCCGGTGCCGCTCGGCCCGTTCGCCTCGAACCCGGTTTCGGCGATCTGCGCCACCCCCGACCTGTCGAAGGCCAAGAGCTACCTCCAGAAGGCCGGTGACCCGGGCGGGTTCAGCTTCACGGCGATCACCTCGACCGACCTCGACCCCTCGAGCGCCGCCCAGGCGACCGTCGTCCAGGCCCAGCTGGCACGGGTTGGCATCAAGATGAACATCCAGAACCTGGCGGGCAACGCCTACATCCAGGACTGGCTGAAGGGCCAGTTCCAGGCGGCGTTCGCCTACAACGGTGCCGACCCGAGCCCGTACACGATGTACGGCCGCTACTTCGGCAAGGGGGCCAACCTCGGCGTGCCGGCCGGGTACTCGTCGGCATCGCTGCAGAAGCTGCTCCTCTCCGGCGACACGGCGGCGTCGACGGCCAACCAGGCCAAGATCTGGACGGCATTCGGCAACGACCTCACGTCGAACGCCGTGTGGATCTGGCTGTTCTCGGCGTTCGACTACTACGCGACTGCGCCGGGGGTGCGCGGCTTCACGCCGTCGCCCACCAACTCGACCTCGCTGTCGGCGCTCCGATCGACCACGATGGGCTGAGCCCGGACGACGCGTCCCGTCACCGGGGGTCCCGTCGCCGGCGCGGCCGGCGGGACCCCGGTGACGTAGCTCCGGTTGGGAGGCCACTGTTGCTCATCGCGCTGGGTCGGCGACTGCTCAGCATGCTGGTGACGCTCTTCGGCGTCGCCGTCATCATCTTCCTCGTCCTGCGGATGCTCCCGGGCAACGCCCTCACCGCCTCGCTCGGGGTGAGCACCGGGCTGCTCAGCCATGCCCAGCTCGTGGCGCTCGACCACTACTACGGGGTCGGCCAGCCGGTCCTCAGCCAGTTCGGCTCCTGGCTCGGCTCGGTGCTCACCGGCAACCTCGGCGTCTCCCTGTCGTCGAGGACCTCGGTGGCGTCGCTCGTCGGGTCCGCCCTGCCGGTCACCCTCGAGCTGGCGATCGGCTCGATGGTCATCGGGGTGCTCATCGGGGTGCTCTTCGGGGTGTTCGGGGCGCTGCGCCCGGGGCGTGTCGTCGACAACCTCGGCCAGGGGGTCGCCGTGGTCGGCCTCGGCGTGCCGAGCTTCATCATCGGCACCGGCCTCGTCACGTTCCTCGCCTCGACGTTCCACTACTTCCCGTCATCCCAGGGGTTCGCCTCGCTGTTTCGCGACCCGTGGCTCAACCTCCAGCAGATCTTCTTCCCAGCCCTCACGCTCGGCCTCGGGGTGGCCGCCGCCCTGCTGCGGACCACGAGGGCCGCCATGCTCGAGGTGATCGGGCTCAACTACGCCCGGACGGCCCGGGGCAAGGGGCTGGCGCGCCGGCAGGTGGTGTGGAAGCACCTGTTCCTCGGGGCGCTCGTCCCGGTGCTCACGATGAGCGGCATCCAGCTCGGCTACCTCCTCGGCGGGACGGTCGTGGTCGAGCAGATCTTCGTCCTGCCCGGGCTCGGCCGGCTGCTCGTGACGGCCATCAACAACCGGGACTTCCCGGTGGTCCAGAGCGTGACGCTCATCTTCGCCTCGGGCTTCGTCGTCGTGAACATGCTCACCGACGTCGCCTACACACTGATCGACCCGAGGACCCGGTCGTGAGCGTGCTCGACACCACCGCCCCCGCCGGCGCCCCGCCGGCCGCCGAGGTCGGCGAGCCGGTCCGGCGCCGCTCCTTCGGCCGCGCCCTCGTGGCGACCGGCCGGGGCAGGGCCGGCTGCATCCTCGTCGGGGTCGTCGTCGTGGCGGCGATCGCCGCCGCCCTCGGCGGCACGCCGTACAACCCGCAGTTCCAGAACCCGCTCGCCGGGCTGAAGGCACCGTCGCTCGCCCACCCCTTCGGCACCGACCAGTTCGGGCGCGACCTCTTGTCCCTCGTGCTGCAGGGGCTGTGGGTGTCGCTCGAGATCGCCGCCCTGGCCGTGGCCATCGCCGGCGTGGTCGGCACCGTCGGCGGGATCGCCGCCGGCTTCTTCGGCCGGTGGACCTCGACGGTCATCATGCGGGTGACCGACATGCTGTTCGCCATCCCGGCGATCCTGTTCGCCCTTGCCATCGTGGCGGCGCTCGGTCCGGGGTGGCTCAACAGCGCCCTCGCCATCGGGATCGGCTACGTCCCGATCTTCGTCCGGGTCGTGCGCGGCCCGGTGCTGTCGCTGCGGGAGTCCGGCTACGTCCGGGCCGGTCGCGTCCTCGGCTTCTCCCGATGGCGCCTGCTCGCCCGGCACATCCTGCCGAACGTGGCCGGCGCCGTCGCCGTGCAGGCGAGCCTCGCCCTGTCGTGGTCGATCCTGGCCGAGGCCAGCCTCAGCTTCCTCGGTCTCGGGCCGCCACCGCCGACGGCGTCGCTCGGCGAGATGGTGAGCCAGGCCAGCTCGCTCGCCGGGACGGCCTGGTGGACCCTCGCCGCCCCGTCGGTGGCGATCGTGGTCGCCGTGATCGGTTTCAACCTGCTCGGCGACGGCCTGCGTGACGCCGTCGACCCCAGGGCGAGGACGCGATGAGGAGGTCGTGGCGGTGCGCGTGATCGGGATGCTCTCGGGGACCTCCTACGACGGGGTCGACGCCCTCGTCTGCGACCTCGACCTCGACGGCGACGCCCTCGTCTGCGATCTCGTGGCCCACCGGGCCGCCGCCTATCCGGAGGAGCTGCGCCGGTCGATCGCCGCCGTGCTGCCGCCGGCCGAGACCACGATCGAGGCGGTCTGCCGCCTCGACGTCGAGCTCGGAGGGTTCTTCGGAGCGCTCGTCGCCGGGCTCGAGGCCGCCCACGGGCCGGCAGAGGTGGTGTGCTCCCACGGGCAGACCGTCTACTACTGGGTCGACGCCACGACGACGCGGGGGACGCTCCAGCTCGGCCAGCCGGCCTTCATCGCCGAGCGGACCGCGGCGAGCGTCGTGAGCGACGTGCGCAACCGGGACATCGCCGCCGGCGGCAACGGGGCGCCGCTCGCCAGCCTGCTCGACCTGCTGCTCCTGCCTGCCGACGGGCCCGAGGTGGTGGGCTCGCTCAACCTCGGAGGTATCGCCAACGTCACCGTCCTCGGCGGCGGGCGCACGCCGATCGCCTACGACATCGGGCCTGCGAACGCCCTCATCGACGCCGCCGTCGACTGGGTGACCGGTGGGCGCGCCCACTTCGACCGTGACGGGGCGCTCGCCGCGTCCGGGGCCCCCGACGCCGGGCTCGTGGCGGCCCTGTGCGACGACCCGTACTTCGACGTCCCGCCGCCGAAGGGGACCGGCAAGGAGCTGTTCAACCTCGACTACCTCACCTCCCGTCTTGCCGGGCGGTCGCTCGCGCCGGCCGACCTCGTGGCCTCGGTGACCGAGGCGACCGCCGCCGTCGTGGCCGGCTCCCTCGCCACCCACGGCCTCGACGCGCTGTACGCCGCCGGTGGCGGCGTGCGCAACCCGACCCTCATGGCGGCCCTCGCCCACCGCCTGCCCGGCGTGCCCATCCGGCCGGTCGACGAGCTCGGGGTGCCCGAGGCGGCGAAGGAGGCGCTGCTGTTCGCCGTCGTGGGCTTCCTCACCGCGCACGGCATCCCGGCGACCGTGCCCTCGTGCACCGGGGCGTCACGCCCGACCGTCCTCGGCTCGGTCACCCCTGGCGCCGCACCGCTGCCGGCCCGCCACCCCGCCCGGCCGGCGCCCCGCCGGCTCGTCGTGCGGTCGCGCCTCGACGCCCGTGGCTGACGCCCTCCTCGAGCTGCGCGGCGTGCGCATCGGGATGCGCGAGCGGCGCCGCCAGCGCGAGATCGTGCGCGGGGTCGACCTCGCCGTGGCCGTCGGCGAGAAGCTCGGGATCGTCGGCGAGAGCGGCTCGGGCAAGACCCTGACGGCGCTGTCGGTGCTCGGCCTGCTGCCGAGCCCGCCGCTCCGGCTGCTCGCCGGCCGGATCACCTACGACGGCCGCCTGCTCAACGAGCTCGACGACAAGGCGCTCGCCGCCGTCCGTGGCGCCGAGATCGCCATGGTCTACCAGGACCCGATGACCTCGCTGAACCCGCTCCTGCGCATCCGCACCCAGATCACCGAGACCCTGCGCGCCCACGGCGCCGACCGGGCAGAAGCGGCCGAGCGCACCCGCCAGGTGCTCGGCCAGGTCGGCCTCGCCGACCCGGAGCGGGTGGAGCGGGCCTTCCCGCACGAGCTGTCCGGCGGGATGCTCCAGCGGGTGATGATCGCCATGGCGCTCGCCGGCTCGCCGCGGGTGCTCATCGCCGACGAGCCGACCACGGCGCTCGACGTGACGATCCAGCAGCAGATCCTGGAGCTCGTCGAGGACCTGCAGGTGCGCACGGGCATGGCGGTCGTCTGGGTCACCCACGACCTCGGCGTCGTCGCCCGCCTCGTCGACCGGGTGGCGGTGATGTACGCCGGGCGGGTGGTCGAGGAGGCGGCCACGGCCGACCTGTTCGCCCGCCCGAGCCATCCCTACACGGCAGCCCTGCTCGGGTCGCTTCCCCAGACGAGCACCGGGCATCGCGACCGGCTCACCCAGATCGGCGGGACGCCGCCCGACCCGACGCGCCTCGCGGCGGGCTGCCCGTTCCGGTGGCGCTGCCCGTACGCCTTCGACCGCTGCACCGAGGAGGAGCCACCCCTGCTCGAGCGGGGAAGCTCGCGGGCGGCTTGCTGGAAGGAGCCGGCGGCGTGGGCGAGGTGATCCTGCGGGCGAGCCAGGTGACGAAGGAGTACCGGAGCCGCCGCGGCCCGCTCGTGCGGGCGCTGCGCGGCGTGTCCATCGCCGTCGAGGCCGGCCGGACGCTCGGCATCGTGGGGGAGAGCGGCTGCGGCAAGTCGACGCTCGCCCGCCTCCTCGTCGGGCTCGAGCCGGCCACCTCCGGCACCGTCGAGCTGCTCGGGCGGCCCGTCGCCCCGCCGAGGGGCGGCCGTTCGCCGTTCGCCCGGACGGTCCAGCTCGTCTTCCAGGACCCGTTCTCGTCGCTCGACCCCCGGCTCACCGTCGTGTCGGCGCTCGCCGAGGTGCTCAAGGTGCACGGCCTTGCCACCTCCAGGGAGGCCCGCCGGGCGCGGGCGGCGGCGCTGCTCGAGATGGTGGCGCTCGGGCCGCGCTTTCTTGACCGCTACCCCCACGAGCTGTCCGGCGGCCAGGCCCAGCGCGTGGCCATCGCCCGGGCGCTCGCCGTCGAGCCCCGCCTGCTCGTCCTCGACGAGCCGACCTCGGCGCTCGACGTGTCGGTGCGCGCCGAGGTCATGAACCTGCTGGTCCGCCTCCAGGACGAGCTCGGGCTGTCGTACGTGTTCATCAGCCACGACCTCGCCATGGTCCGCCACCTGAGCGACGAGATCGCCGTCATGTACCTCGGGGCGGTCGTCGAGCAGGGCCCGTACGGACCGGTGCTCGAGTCGTCGCTCCACCCCTACACGGCGGCACTCGCCGCTGCCGTCCCGGTGCCTGATACTACACGTCACGTGCATCGAGACGGCCGCCCGCCGGGAAGCGAGGCGCCGCCGCTCACCGGCGAGCCGCCGGCCGGCTGCCCGTACCACCCGCGCTGCGCCCTGGCCGAGCCCGTCTGCACGACCGTGCGGCCGACCCTCGACGAGCTGTTGCCGGGCCACCTCGCCGCCTGCCACGTCGCCGCCCGGCGGGTCGCCGTGGCGCCTGGGGCGCCCCCGGTGCCGGGGTGAGCGCCGGGGTCAGGTACGGGTGACCTTGCTCAGCCCTGCCGGGCGGTCCGGGTCGAGGCCGCGGGCGAGGGCCACGTCGACGGCGAGCTGCTGACCGCGCACGGCGTGCACCAGGGCCGCCACCGACTCCTCGACCGCCGGGACGCGCAGGGCGGCATCGGGCTTCAGGCGGGCGAGGTCGCTTCCGCAGGCCACGATGGCCGAGCCCCGACGCCGCATCACCTCTGCCAGCGCCTCGCCATCGGCCCGCGTCGGGCCGGCGCCGAGGTGGCACAGCGCCGCCGTCTCGGCGCCGCTCGCCGCGATCGGCCCGTGCAGGAAGTCGGCGTTGGCGTACCCCTCGACCGGCAGCAGGGCGGCCTCGCGCAGCTTCAAGGCCGACTCGAGGGCGGCGCAGTAGAGGTAGCCGCGGCCGAGGTGCACGCTCGGCTGGCCCTTTGCGAGGAGGGTGGCGGCCTCGGCTGCCGCGTTGCGGTCGTCGAGCAGGGCGTCGACGAGCGCCGGCATCGCCTCGAGCGTTCCCGGGCGCCACGGCGCCTCGCCGAGCAGCTCGGCCAGGAGCGCCAGCGCCAGGAGCGTCGCCGTGTACGTCTTCGTCGCCGGGACCGCCCGCTCGTCGCCGGCCTCGAGGCCGACGACGGTGTCGGCGGCGAGCGCCAGCGACGACCGGTCGTCGTTCGTGATCGCCACCGCCCGGGCACCGAGCGGGCGGGTCGCCTCGAGCACCTCGGTGATCTCGGTCGTCTCGCCCGACTGGCTGACCGCGATCACGAGCCACCCGTCGAGGCTCGTGCGGCACCCGTACCGGGTGAACAGGCTGTTTGCCGACAGCGCCGCCGGGCGGCCGAGGGCGGCTTCGAGCACGTAGCGACCGTAGGTGGCGGCGTTGTCCGACGAGCCGCGCGCCGCCAGCAGCACGCCGGCGACGGGCCGGCGGCGAAGCGGGGCGAGCTCGGCGGCGAGCGCCGTGCGCCGGGAGAGCAGTCCCTCGAGCACCGCCGGCTGCTCGGCCATGTCGGCGTCGATGCTCGACGCCGGGACCTTGCTCGTCGCCACCACCGCTTCGACCTCCTGGACGCTCGACGGTGCCGCGCCGGGAAGGCCGGGAACGGCCGGAAGGCGCCGGTGCGGCCCCCCGATCCTACCGGTCTGGGCCGGTGCCGCCTTCCGGGCCCGTGCCGCCTTCCGGGCCCGTGCCGGCCTCGCCGGCTGCCCCGTCGCCGTCCTCGTAGATGCTGTGGACGGTCGGGGAGCGGGCGAGCGCGACGAGGCCGGTCACGGCCACGGCGGCCGCCACGACCTCGGCGGCGAGGTAGCCGCCGGCGAGGCGGACCTGCTCGTCGAAGGCGGTGTCGCCGACGAGGACGGCCAGGATGGGCTCGAGCACGGCCACGAACGGCATCGAGAAGGCCAGCGGACCGGCCTGGTAGGCGCTCTGCGACACGACGAGCGCGGCGATGCCGGTGGCAACGAGGAGGTAGGGCTGCCACGAGGCGAACGCCGCTGCGCCGTGGCGGCCGATCCCGTAGGCGGTCGCCTTCGTCAGCACGGCGAGCAGGCCGAAGGCGATCCCGGCGGCGGAGCCGAGCAGCATGGCCTTGCGGGGTCCCCTGGCGCCGGCGGCGAGGGCGACGAGCACGGCGTCGGCCGCCCCGATCGGCACGAGCACGGCGATCCAGGTGCGCATGCCCGGGTCGGCGGTTCCCTTTGCCGGCGAGGCCACGAGCAGGAAGCCGGCGACCCCGGCGAGCACGGCGACGATGGCGGCGCCGTCGCGCCAGGTCGGCCGGCGGCGCCGGCGGACCATGGCGAGCGGGATGGCAAGCGCCAGCTCGGTGGCCACCACCGGCTGGACCACGGCCACCGGGCCGAGCGCCAGCGCGACCGCCTGGAGCCCGTAGCCGGCGAGCAGCAGCCCGACGCCCGCCAGCCACCTCGGCCGGCGGAGCAGCGCGAGCAGGAGGCGGAGCCGAAGCGAGTCGTTCGACGAGATGGTCTGCGCCGCCTCCTGCTGCAGGACGGCGGCGCCGGCAAAGCTGCACGCGGCGAGCAAGGCGGCAACGATCGACCCGGTCATCGAGCGGACGCTCCTCCTCGTCGGTACCGCAGGCTCCCGGGAGGCGGCGCCCCCGGGCCGGGGGCGGCTCCCGTTCTGCGCCGCATCCGTCCGTCTACCTTCGGGCGACGGCGCCCGGCGCGCAAGGGGCCAAGGGAGTCTCCGGGGCCCCGTTGCCGGCGCCGCGGCCGCGGGACGATACTGGCCCGCGATGCGGCCAGCATGGACCCGGTGGATCGTCCACCACCGGGTGGCCGTCCTGGCCTGCTGGGCGGTCCTTACCCTGCTCGGGGTGCTGGGCGCCCTCCGGCTTCCCGGCCTGCTCAGCACGTCGCTCGCCGTTCCGGGGACCGGCTCGGCCCGGGCCGACGCCGCCCTCGCACGCCACTTCGGCGAGCGCCCCGAAGGGACCTTCGCCGTGGTCTTCGTGACCGGTCACCCGTCGGGACGTGACCGGCACGCGCTCGCCGCCCGCCTCGAGCTGGCCGCGGCGGCCGTGCCGACGTCGACCGCCGGCCCGCTGCAGGCAGCGCCGGGGATCCTGTACGCCGAGATCACCACGCGCCTCGGGCTGCAGCGTGCCGCCAGCTACACGCCGGCCCTCCGCCGGGCGCTCACCGGTGCCGGCCCGCCGGCCCTCGTCACCGGCCCTCCGGCCCTCCAGCACGACCTCGACCCGGTGCTCGCCGCCGACCTGCGTCACGGGGAGGCGATCGCCGTGCCGGTCGCCTTGCTCCTGCTCGTCGCCGTGCTCGGGGTCTCGGCGGCGCTCGTCGTCCCGCTCCTGTTCGCCGCTTGCACCATCTCGACGGCGGAGGCGGTCATCTTCCTGCTCGCCCACGAGCTCCCGATGGTCTCCTACGTGCCCAACGTCGTCGAGCTCGTGGGCCTCGGGCTGGCCGTCGACTACTCGCTGCTCGTCGTCCACCGCTTCCGTGAGGAGCTGGCGGGCGGACGCGACGTCGAGCAGGCCGTGGTGGTGACGGTGTCGACCGCCGGTCGCACCGTCCTGCTCTCGGGGGCCGCCGTGGCGGTCGGGCTCGCCCTCGTCGTGCTCGTGCCGGTACCGTTCGTGCGCTCGATGGGTGTCGCCGGCCTCGTCGTGCCGCTCGTCGCCATGGCGGCGGCCGTGACCCTCCAGCCGGCGCTGCTGTCGGTGCTCGGCCGCCGTGGTGTCGCCCGGCTCGCCAGCCGGCGGGCGGTCGCCGCGAGGCGGGCCGGGGACGACCCGGCGGGGGAGCGCGGCCGGCAGCTCGTGGGGTGGGTGCTCCGGCACCGGGTGGCCGTGCTGGCGACGACGACGGCGGTGCTGCTCGCCGCCGCCGTGCCGCTCGCGTGGCTGCGTCTCACCCCCGGCTCCACCTCGGAGGTGCCGGCCAGCACGAGCTCGGGACGGGGCCTCGTGCTGTTGCAGCGTGGTGTCGGCCGCGGCCTCGTCACCCCGATCGAGGTCGTGGTCGAGGCCACGTCCGGATCGACGCTGACGCCGGCGGTGTCCGCGGCCGTGCTCCGCCTGGCGCGCGCCCTCGGGCAGGACCCGGAGGTGTTCGCCGTCGCCATCGGCACCCGGCCGCCGTACGTCGACCGCTCCGGCCGGTACCGCCGCCTCGTGGTCATCGGTCGCCACGGCTTCGGGGCGGCGGCGACCCAGCAGCTCGTCGGGCGGCTCCGCCACCGGCTGATCCCGGCCGCCCGCTTCCCTCCCGCGGTCGAGGTGCTCGTCGGGGGCGCCCCGGCCCAGGGGGTCGACTTCCTGGCGCGCGTCTACGGGGCGTTCCCCTGGGTCGTCCTGGCCGCCCTGGCGCTCGCCTACGGGTTGCTCGCCGTCGCCGTCCGCTCGCTCGTCGCCCCGGCCGTGTCGGTGGCGCTCACCGTGCTGTCCCTCGCCGCCAGCTACGGCCTGCTCGTCCTCGTCTTCCGCTTCGGCCTCGGTGCCGACCTGCTCGGCCGGTACCGGGAGCCCCAGATCGAGGGCTGGATCCCCGTCTTCCTGTTCGCCACGCTGTTCAGCCTGTCGATGGACTACCAGGTGTTCCTCCTCACGCGGATCCACGAGGCCTGGACCGCCGGGCGTGGTGCCACGGGGTCGGTCGCCGAGGGGCTCCAGCGGACGGGGCGGGTGGTGAGCGCGGCGGCGGCGATCATGGTGGTGTCCTTCGCCGGGCTCGTCGCCGGCCGGGTGCCCGGCCTGCAGGAGCTCGGGACGGGGCTCGCCCTCGGTGTGCTGCTCGACGCCACCGTCGTCCGCCTGCTGCTCATGCCGAGCCTTCTGGCGCTCCTCGGCGAGCGCACCTGGTGGCGGCCGTCGCCACGTGCCGCCACCGGGACACGGCGACACCCCGCCGCGCGCCGTGGTCGGGCGGCGGGGCGTCGCACGGTGGTGGCCGGGTTGGCGAGGGTGGTCAGGGCACGACGGTGATCGCCAGCCGGATCGCCGGCAGCTGGTAGCCGAGGGCCAGCCCGGGGTCGTCGCTGGCGTAGGTGAGGATCGGCACCATGCCGTAGGGGGTGTTCGGGAACGACGGCTGCTGGGTGTAGAGCTCGGGGTAGATGTCGATGAGGTGCGTGCCCGGGCCGCCGGTGGCGTGCAGCTGGAGCACGACGTCGCCGTTCGAGTTGAAGCCGCAGCCGTAGCCGATGAAGCTGTTGTCGTAGTCCACGGCGACCGTGTTGTCGAGCTGGGTCCAGCCGACGCCCTTCAGGTGCACGGTGAACGCCTCGCCCTGGTGCAGCACCAGCTGCGACACGCCCCGGCCGACGACGCTCTCCTTCACGTAGAAGGGGACCTGCCCGACCGTCTGTCCGCCCTGGACGAGCTGCACGACGTGCCAGCCGCCGAGGCCGTCCGGGATGTGGATGCGCGCCGTGAGCGTCCCGTCCGAGGGCGTCGCCATCCCGAGCGGATCGGACACGAAGCTCCAGCAGGTGCTCGTGCAGTTGACCCGGCTGCCGACGACGGTCGACCAGACGAGCTGGACGGGTGCCGCCGAGGTGAGCCCTGACGCCGTCACGACGTCGGAGCTGTGGACGGCACCGCTCGTCGACGCCAGGGCCACCCGAGCGCCGACTGCCTTGGACAGTCCGCTCGCCTGCAGGGTCGTCCGTGCGCTCACCGTCGGGGTGACGTGCCGGGGCCAGTCGATCGACGGCCGGGGCCGGCCGCCGTCCTTCGTGACCTCGAAGCCGACCGTCCCACCGAGGGCGAACGGCAGGGGCGACTGCTGGATGTTGAGGTACAGCGGCCCGACGGCGTCGCCCACCTCGATCGTGTGCGGTCCGACCGGGCCGGCGGCACGGATGACGGCGACGGCGGTGCCGCGTGTCCAGTTGGCCGTCATCTCGCCGACGAAGTGGTTGTCCCACAGCAGCGAGGCGCCGCCCTCGTAGAGAGAGGCGCCGAGACCGCTGTAGGTGACGGTGATCGGGGTCCCGACCGGGCCGCGGCGCGGCGTGACGGTGACGGACCGCTCGACCACGAAGCCGCCGTGGGCGTCCTCGGCCCCGCCGACGACGGCATAGAGGTCGTGCACCCCGCCCCAGTCGTGCGGCGCCGTCAGCTTCACGCTGAACGACCCACCGGCGTCGGTCGTCGCCGTGGCCAGCACGACGGCGAGCTTCGTGGCCGACCGGCCGAGGTAGTTGACCGAGTCCGGCTCCGGGTCGGCCACCCAGGTGACGTCGGCCGTCGACCAGGTGAGCTGGACGGCGGCGTCCGCCGGGAGATGGGCACCGGTCACGGTGAACGGCGTGCCGGCCACCCCCTCCTCGGGGGAGACCTGGAGGACGCCCATGGACGGGCTCGGCTGGGCCGCTGCGGCGAGCGGCCCGGGGAGCGGCGCCACGCCGGGTAGCGAGGGTGGGGGCAGTGCCAGGCCGGCCGGGGTCGTCGACGTGCTGGTCGGGTCGGCCCCGGCCGGCGCCGCGACGACGGAGGCGGCGAGCAGGGCCGCCGCCAGCGCGACGAGCCGTGCCCCGTGCCGGCCGATCCTCGGGTGCGGCCTCATCTGCAGCTCCTCTCGCACGGTGCGCATCGGTCTGGTCCCTAGCTCGCCGGGACGATGGTCAGCATCGAGGACGGCGCCAGCCCCTGCTGGGAGAACTCGGCCGACTGCGACGGGATCCGCTTGCGGTGCTTCGTCGCCGGGATCGGCTGGGTGACGAACACCACCCGGAAGTTGACGACGCCGAGCGCGTAGCCCGTCGTCATCCACGGTGCCGACCAGAAGGCGCTGGCGCCGTGGGCACCGTAGGTCAGCTGCAGCCGTGGTGCGCCCGGGACGACGACGTAGGCGCTCTTCACGATCTGGGGGGTGAGCGGCACGCCGTCGAGGGAAAGGTCGTCGCCGTAGGCGCGGAACACGACCTGCTGGCCCTGGATGAACAGGTTGGTCATGGCGCAGGCGCCGGCCGGCTTCGGGTTGCCGCCGGAGCCCTCGACCGTGTCGACGTAAAGGGCGAGGTGGCGCGGGTGGTCGCCCTGGACCGGGGCAGCGACCGAGACCGGCTTCGAGGTTGCCGAGGCGAGACCGGGCGACGTGGCCGTCAGGGTGTAGCCGGTGCCGTAGGCGCTGATCGAGCACATGAAGCTGGCCACCCCGGCGCTGGCGCTGACCGGGTCCGTGAAGCACGACAACGTGGCGCCGGCCGTTCCGGTTCCGGCGGTGAGCGCCAGCTTCACCGCCGCCGTCGACGTGGCGGCGACGTTGCCCCCGGCGTCCTCGACCGACACCGCCACGGCGAACGTGCCGCTCTGCGCAGTGGTGACGGCGGATCCGGGCGGCTGGGTCGTCACGACCAGCTGGGTGGCCGGTCCGGCGGTTGCGGCGCCCGCCACCGCTCCCGTGCCGATGGTGCCAGCCCCGGCGAGGGCCGCCACCGCCAGGATCCCGGTGGCTGCTCGGTTCACGTGCTTGCGCATGTCCTCATCTCCTGTTCTGCTGCCTAGGTCCCCCTCCGCGCCCTCACCCCCGGGGATCGCCTCAGAGCTGGAGGCGGCCGCTGAGCTTTGCCGTGAACGGGCCGCTCTCTGTGCCCGTGGTGTTCGACAGCTTGAGCGTCCCGCTGAACTTGAGCGAGCCGCTCGCCCCCTTCGCCTTGCCGGTGCCCCCCACAGCGCGGGCGATGCCCTGGAAGTTGATCGTGACCGGGCCGGTCTCGCCCGTGGAGCAGCCCTCGGTGGACGTCGAGCGCGCCACGACGAAGCGGATCGCGCCGGCTGCGCCGACGATGCTGCCGGTGCCACTGAACGGGTCGCACTGTGCCGTCGCGGCGGCGGCCCCCTTGCCCGACACGGCGCTGCGGCCGACGAGCGACGCCGACCCGCTTCCGCGGATGGCCGAGATGGAGACGTTGCCGTTGTCGATGAGCAGCGTGGCCCTGCCCGAGAAGCTGCCGGTGAACGGCACGGTCTTTGCGGCGGTGGCACCGCTCGTCGCGCCCGGCAGCGCGAGGCCGGCAACCGTCGCCGCGGCGGCGAGGATGGCACGGTACGCCGGGCGACGCCGGCGCAAGGACTTCTCTCCATGTGGCACTCGGGACCTCCTTGTCGTGGCTCCGTCAGTGGATGCACGGGACAAGCAGGATGTAGGGGCGCCGCGCCGCTCTGCTCGTGCGCCGAGGGATCTTCCGTGCATCACGCAGGGATCCTGGGCGCGCCGGCGCCGGAGCCATCAGGGCCGAACGTCACCTTCCGCTGATCGTCCGGCTACGCGCGCGGTGCTCGCCCGGATGTCCAGCGAGATGTCACGGTAGTTGCACCGAGCTTCCCCGGTTGTCGCCGGGGATCAGCGGGTGGTGGTGCCCGGGTCGCCGACCGTACCGCCCTTCCCCGGCCCGGCGGCGGCCTCGGCGGCGCCGGACGCTGCGGCCTACTCTGCGGCCTCTGCGGCGGCCTCTGCTGCCTCCCCGGCGGCGGCCTCGGTCGAGACGTGCGCCAGCCGCTCGAGCGCCCGGGCGGCGCTCCCGTCGTCGACCGCAGCCGACGCCAGGGCAACCCCCTCTTCGAGGGTCGTCGCCCGGCCGGCCACGACGAGGGCAGCGGCGGCGTTGAGCAGACCGATGTCGCGCTGCGGGCCGGGCGCACCGGCCAGGACCCGACGGATGACGGCGGCATTGAAGGAGGCGTCGCCGCCGCGCAGGTCGTCCATCGTGGCGGGAGGGAAGCCGAGCGAGGCCGGGTCGAGGCGCGAGGTGCGGACGTCGAACGCCCCGTCACCGTCGCCCTCCATCTCGAGGATCGTCGCCGGCGACGTCACGCTGAGCTCGTCGAGGCCGTCGTCTGCGTAGACGACCATCGCCCGGCGGCTGCCGTTGGAGCCGAGGACGCTCGCCATGCGCAGCGCCATCGCCGGGTCGCTCACCCCGACGAGCTGGTAACGGGCGCGCGCCGGGTTGGCGAGGGGCCCGAGGAAGTTGAAGACGGTGGGGATGGCGAGCTCGCGGCGCACCGGTCCGGCGAAGCGCCAGGCCGGGTGGTAGCGGGGGGCGTAGCAGAACCCCATGCCGGCCTCGGCCACGCAGCGGGCGACGCCGGCCGGTCCGAGGTCGACGGCGACGCCGAGCGCCTCGAGGACGTCAGCCGTGCCGACCGACGACGACTGGGCCCGGTTGCCGTGCTTGCACACCGGCACGCCGGCTCCGGCGACCATGCAGGCGGCGAGCGTGGAGACGTTGATCGAGCGGAGCCGGTCGCCGCCGGTGCCGACGACGTCGACGACGTCGCCGCCGACCTCGACCGGCTCGGCGTGGGCGAGGATCGATCGGACGAACCCGGTCATCTCCTCGACCGACTCCCCCTTGGCGCGCAGGCCGACGAGCAGGGCAGCCGTCTGCGCCGGTGTGGCGTTGCCGTCGAGCACCTGCCCGAAGATGCACTCGGCCTCGTCGGCGCTCAGCGAGCCGCCGTCGAGCAGGCGGCCCAGCACGGCCGGCCACCCGCCGATGCGCTCGAAGGTCAACGGCTCCTCGGTCACGGCCACGACGACGTCCTTCCGGTCTCGGTTGGACCACCACCGTAGGTCGCAGGGGAACCGGTCGCCTCCCTCCCGTGCCCGAGGGCGAGCCTCGCACTACCGTGACCGCCATGGCCCCTCCTGGTGTGGCCGGCCCGTTCGGCTCGACCGGGGCGGGCGGGAACCGGCCTCCGGTCCTCGGCCCGGGCGACGGGGTGCGCGAGCTACGGGCCCGGGGGAGCGTCATGTGGTTCAAGGCCCTCGCCGAGCAGGACGGCGGCGACCTGTCCCTCATGGAGCGGACCCTTCCGCCGGGCGGCCGACGGCCGCCTGCGCACCGCCACACCAACTGCTCGGAGGCCTACTTCGTGCTGGAGGGCGAGGTCGCCGTGGTGGTCGACGACGAGGAGCACCTGCTCGGCCCGGAGGCGTTCGTGCTCGTTCCCCGCGGGACGGCCCACACGTTCGGCAACGCCGGAGCCGTCGAGGCGCGGCTGCTCGTCATCCATGCTCCGGCGATGGACGCCTACTTCGCCGGTCTGCACGAGCTGTGGAACCGCGATGCCCCGCCCTCCGTCGAGGAGGAGCGTGCGCTGATGGCCCGGTTCGGCATGGAGCAGGCGTAGGCCGAGGCAGCACCGCCGCCGCCGACCGCTGATCTAGCATCGCCGGGCCGAAGGCCGAGGAGGGGACGGGCAGTGACACTTCGCACGCGGGTTGGATGGACATCGGTCGCCGTCGCTGCCGGGCTGGTGCTGACGCCTGCGCTCGCAGGGGCGTCAGCGGGCGTCTTCCCGACGGCGGCGCGCGCGAGGTCGCAGGTGCTCCGCTGGGACAAGGGCGTCGTCTGGAAGCGCCTCGGCTGCAGGAACGGGGGCTGCCTCGAGCTCGGGACCGACCCGTCGACCAAGAACGCGTTCCTCCTCGCCACCTTCGACGGCAGCCTGGTCGGCATCGGCGGCAAGGTGGTCGACAATGCCGGCGCCCGGGCCGCCGGTTTCTTCTTCGGGGAGATCACCGGATCGGCGACGAGCCCGTTCTTCAAGGCGATCGAGAAGGACAAGGACGGCGTGTACCGGACCACCGGAGCCGGTAGCACCCACCTCGAGGCCAAGATCACGGCCGGCGGCAACGTGCTCGCCTTCGGGATCGTGAAGCCGAAGCTCTACAACCGCATCCAGACGCTCGTCGCCGACGTCACGCAGGCGTAGCGGGTCGCGCCGCGCACCCGGTCGACGGCGGTCACGCCGTCCCGGCTCCGGGTCGCCGGCCGCGCCCACGGGCCGGCGCGCCGCCCGGGGCAGGCCGGGTTGCCGGCCGAGGTCAGCCGGTCGGTGCGAGGGCCCGGGGACGGAGCAGGGTGGTGGCGGCACCGGCGGCGACCGCCATCGCGGCGGCGAAGGTCCACAGGTGGCGGAAGTGCTCGAGCGGGGTGGTGCCGGGGTGGGCGAGCAGGGCGACGAGGACGGCCACCCCGACGGCGCCTCCGACCTGGCGGGCGGTCTGGTTGACGGCGCTGCCGACGGCGAACCGCTCGGCCGGCAGCGAGGCGACTGCCGCCGCGCCGAGCACCGGGAAGGTGAGGCCGATGCCCAGGCCGGTGATCAGCGTCCCGGGCAGCCAGGACGAGAGGTAGTGCGGGTGAGGGCCTACCCGGACGACGTACCAGGCGAGCCCGGCGGTGAACACGGCGAAGCCGGGGAGCAGCACCCGGCGGAACCCGTGGCGGGCGGCGAGCCCGCCGGCGGTGCGGGAGACGGCGGCGACGACCACCGGCCCCGGGGTGACGGCGAGGCCGGCGTCGAGGATGGAGTAGTGCCACACCGACGTCAGGAACAGGATGTTGCCGAGCAGCATGGCGAAGAAGCCCATGGCGTACAGCGCGGTCGCGCTGTTGGCCACGCTGAAGGAGCGGTCGGCGAACAAGCCCAGGTCGAGGAGCGGGTCGGTCCGGCGCGCGCAGCGGTGGACGAACCAGGCGACGGCGACGGCGCCGCCGGCCAGCCCGCCGAGCACCGCCGGGTCGGCCCATCCCCAGGCCGGACCCTCGGAGATGGCGAGGACGAGGCCGGCGAGCGCGGCGGTCGAGAGCGCCACCCCGCCGTAGTCGGGACGGCCCGGACGGCCCGACGGACGGTCGTCGGCGAGGACCCGGCGGCCGGCTGCCCAGGCGGCGGCGCCGATCGGCAGGTTGACGACGAAGGCCAGCCGCCACCCACCGGCCGTGATGAGGGCTGCGCCGAGCGACGGACCGGTCGCGACCGCCAGCGCGCCGACGCCGGCCCATAGCGCCACCGCCTGGGATCGCCGGTCGCGGGGGAACGCCTCGAGGAGCAGCCCGAGGGAGGCCGGCAGGAGCAGCGCCGCCCCCACCCCCTGACCGACCCGCCCGGCGATCAGCCACGGCAGCGACGGCGCCAGCCCGCACAGTCCCGATCCGACCGTGAAGACCCAGAGGCCGCCGAAGAAGACCCGGCGGCGTCCGAGCCGGTCGGCGGTGCGTCCGGCGGCAACCAGCAGCGAGGCGAACACGATGGAGTAGGCGGTGATCACCCAGGCCAGGGACGCCTGCGGGTCGCGCGGCCAGCTTCGCTCGAGCGCGGGGAAGGCGACGTTGACCACCGACAGGTCGAGCGAGGCCATGAACGCACCGAGCGCCGTCACCGCGAACACGGTGCTCCGCCGCCGGTCCCTCTCCGTCGCCCGCGTGCCCGCCGTCGCCGTCGCCGTGGCCGAGGTCGGTCCCGGTTCCGACGCGCCGACGGACGCCGCAGCTAGTTCGGTCACGAGACGCACCCTACTGCCGCCAGTAGTGTGAAGCAACTCACTATGATGCGGGCATGGAGCGCAAGAGCTTCGCCGGGATGCACTGCTCGGTCGCCCAGTGCCTCGAGGCGGTCGGCGACTGGTGGACGATGCTGATCGTCCGCGACGCCTTCCTCGGCATCGGCCGCTTCGACCAGTTCCAGCAGCGGCTGGGCATCTCGCGCAACGTGCTCACCCAGCGTCTGGCGCACCTCGTCCGCCATGGCGTCCTCGAGCGGGTGCCCTACAGCGAGCACCCGCCCCGCTACGAGTACCGCCTCACCGACAAGGGGCGCGACCTGTGGCCGGTCCTGACTGCCATGCGCCAGTGGGGTGACCGCTGGGCCGCCCCGGACGGGCCGCCGCTGCTGGTGGAGCACACCGCCTGCGGCCGGGTGGTCGAGCAGACCCTTACGTGTCCGAGCTGCGGGGACCGCCTCGGCTCGGGGGACGTCCGGGTGGTCCGCGGACCGGGCGACCTCGACCACCTCGCCGGAACCTGACGCCGGCGCCGCCCAGCGCCGGCACACCGGCCCCGCGCGGGCTCCACGGCGAGCGAGCCGTCGGCCCGGGGCGGGCGAACAAGCGACGCGGCGCGCTCAGCCGCCCGAGGAGGCAGGAGCGGTGATCAGGTCTGCAAGGGCGCGGGAGGTGAGGACGGATCCCGGGCCGGTCGTCGGGTGGACGAGCGCGCCGACCCCCACGCACTCGACGGGCGTCGGGCACGAGAGTCCTTGCAGCTCCGCCTCCTGCGCGCCGCCGGCGAGCGAGGAGGGCGCAGCCGCGGGGCGACCGAGCATCCATGCTCGTCCGTTCCAATGTGCCGTGATCCCACCGACCGCGAAGCAGCTGGAAGGCGAGGCACACGCCACCGCGCCGAGGGTCCCGCGGTGAAGCTCCTGGCTGACGCGCCACGACCCGCCGGCGAGCTCGAGCAGGAGGGAGGTTCCGCCCCCGTTTCCGACGGCGACGCAGGATGCCGGGCCCCCGCAGGACACCGAGAAGAGCTGACCGCCGATCGGCGGTGCGGGGCTCAGCGCGAACGAGTGGCCGTTCCAGTGCTCGACGAGGGGACGGCCGAGCCCCGACGCGCTGTCCGCGATGCCGACCACGAAGCAGCTCGCCGCGCTCGGGCACGAGAGCGACTCGAGGACCGCTCCGGGAACGCTCGGGGTCGGGACGAGCGACCACGCGGCCCCGTTCCAGTGCTCGACGAGCGGGCGGGCGTCCTTCGTGCCGCCGTTCTCCACGCCGACGCCGAAGCAGTCGGCGACGGAGACGCACGCGACCGTGACGAGCTGGTCGCCGCCGTCGAGGCGGGGGCTCGGCGTCGAGAGGACCCGCCACCCCTTCCCGTTCCAGCGCTCGCTGAAGGCGTCGTTCCCGTCGGCGCCGACGGCGAGGCAGAACGCTGACGAGTGGCACGCCACCCCCTGCAGCTGGGCACCCCAGGGGGCCGGCGACGCGAGCAGGCTGAACGTACGCCCGCCGAAGCGCTCCACGAGCGGGCGCCAGTGGGTCACCGAGGTGCCGGTCACGCCGACGGCGAGGCAGAAGGTCGTGGTGGTGCACGACACGTCGTTCAGGCTGCTGAACGCCCCTGTCGCCGTCGAGACCGGCACCGCACCGACCTCGTCCGCAGCGCCCGACGGCGCCGAGGGTGCCGCAGGCGGGACAGGCGCGGGCGGGGCTGACGCGGGCGGGGCCACCGGCGCCGAGGGCGTCGGGGTCGCCGGCATCTCGATGGTCATGTCCGGGGTCACGACCTGACCGACAGCGTTCGCCGCCACGACCTGCAGGTGGTAGGTGGTGGAGCGGTGCAGGCCGGCCAGCTGCCAGGTCAGCTTGACCGTCTGCAGCCCCGCGGCGACCTGCAGGCGCGGGGACGTGCGGCCGTAGGCGGCGGTCTCGCCGTAGCGAACGAACGCCGTCGCCGGCTCCCCGGCTGGCTCTACCCCGACGACGACGCGGAGTGCGCTGGGGCCGAGGATCTGGTCCATGACGAAGGTGATCGCTGGTGGACTGCCAGGTTGCGCTCCCGCCGACGGGTCGCCGAGCAAGAGGCCGAGGGTCGCAAGAAGGGCACTCACCAGTCCCGCAGCCATCGTTGTCGCCGGGGTGCGCATGACGTCCTCCGATGCGCCCGCCGCCGTTCGTCGCGGCACGGGAGAGACGATACGTTCCTCGGCCTCGGGATGCCTCCTCGTCTGCCCGCCGCAGTCGCCTGGCCGGTGCTCGGGCGCCATCCGACGCCGCGCCCACAGAACGCCGTCACGGGGGCTCGACCGGCCGAGCGCACGACGTGCTGCGCGAGTGGCTCACCCTGCACCCGCGGTCGATTGAGCCTCTCGCCGATCGTTCGGTCCCACGGGGTGGAGCCGAGCGCCTGACACGCCCGCAGTCCCCGTCCCGCCGCGCCCGCTCTGCGTGTCGCCGGCGAGCGCCCTGCAGCAGCAACGTCCGCTGCCATGCTTGACAGACTCCTCTCAAGAGAGATCTCTTGAGAGTTGACCTCCAGGAACCCGCCGCCCGAGGTCGCTCCGCTTCGGCTTCGCAAGGTGAGCGATGTGCAGGCGATGCGAGCACTGGCCCACCCCGTGCGCATCGCGCTCATCGAGACGCTGAGCTTGCGGGGCCCGATGACGGCGACGGAAGCCGGTGAGCACCTCGGCGAGTCGCCGACGACGTGTTCGTTCCACCTGCGTCAGCTGGCGAAGTACGGCTTCGTCGAGGAAGCCGGCGGCGGGAAGGGCCGTGCCCGGCCATGGCGGATGACCTCGATCGGCATGAGCGTGAGCAGCGGCGAGGACCCTGAGTCGGAGCTGGCGGCCGAGGCGTTTGCGCGCCTCCTCCGGGAACGGGCGCTCGGCCGCTACCGCGCCTGGCTCGAAGGTCGCGGCGCATACCCGAGGAAGTGGCGCAAGGCGGCAGGGACGAGCGAGTTCGTGCTCTACGTGACGGCCGAGGAGCTCGAGGCCCTCACCGAGGAGCTGGTGCAGCTTCTCGGATCTCGCTATCGCGAGCGCTTGACCGATGCCACGACCCGCCCACCAGGCGCCGTCGCCGCCGAGATGCTGGTGCTGAGCTACCCGATCGAGCCGCCGAGGGAGACGAAGCCGTGAAGGCGCCGCGGGGCATGCTCCCACTGCGCCACCGGGCCTTCCGGCTCCTCGTCGCGGGTCAGCTCGCCTCCAACCTCAGAGAGATCCCGGCTCAAGTCCACATTCTTGCTGGTCCCGCAGGTGGTCGACGGCGAGTCGGCCTATAGGCGGGGTTCTGTACCCGGTCGCCCGGGCGGTGGCCATCCATCTACGCGGCCTACCTGGGGACATCGGGCGGGCCGCCCGTCCCCTGCTCGGCCTTGCTCCGGGTGGGGCTTGCATATCCGACCGGGTCGCCCCGGCCGCTGGTGCGCTCTTACCGCACCGTTTCACCCTTGCCTGTGCCCGTCACCCGGGCCATCGGCGGTCTGCTCTCTGTTGCGCTGTCCTGCGGGTCGCCCCGACTGGCCGTTAGCCAGCACCCTGCCCTGTGGAGCCCCGACCTTCCTCGACGTCACCGTTGCCGGTGCCGCCGCGACCACCCGGCCGACTCGCCGTCGTGGTCAGTGTGCCACGCCGCCGGATCGTCGCGCACCCGGCCGGTAGCCTTTGTCCATGGGTCCGCAGGGGGCGCCCGAGGAGCTGCGCTTCGACTTCGCCGAGCTCGCCGACGAGGCGGTCGCGCGGGGACGCCCGGCGCGCCGGCGCGGCGACGGGGGAGAGGACCCGGCAAGCGAGCTGCGTCGCCGCGTCGAGGAGGTGAGCGCGGTCGCCCACGCCCGCCGTCCACGTGGCGGGGCGACGCAGGCGATGCTCGTGACGGAGCTGCTCGAGGGGACCCCTGCGGCGGGCCGGCCGGGCTCTCCGGTCCGCGCCACGCCCTTGGCGGGCGACGGCGCGGACGCGGCACCGGCCGGCCGGTCGGTCGCGGCGGAGCGTGGCGGCGACATGGACCGGTGGGAGGTGGAGGGGGACGCGGAGGAGCCGGACGCGGAGGAGCCGGACGGCGAGGGGGCGGTGGCCGACGGCCGGTCGAGTGACGGCTCGCTGACGATCGCCGCCTTCTATGACCGTCTGCGGCAGGCGATCGCTCGGTCCTTCCCCGGCGAGTGGTGGGTGACCGGGGAGATCCGGGGGCTGCGGGAGTCGAGGGGGCACCGCTACCTGGAGCTGGCCGACGAGGGGGCGACGGACCCTCGTGGCAGGGCAGCCGCCCAGCAGCTGGAGGTGGTGTGCTGGTCGCGCGACTGGCCGCCGGTGGCGGCGGCGCTGGCGGAGGCCGGGGTGGACCTCGAGGTCGGACGCGTCGTCCGGGTGCGCGGCCGGGTGTCGGTCTGGGAGGGAGGCTCGAAGCTGCGCTTCAGCCTTTCGGCGATCGACGTCGACGCGCTGCTCGGCGGCATCGCTGCGGCGCGCCACCGGTTGTTGAAGGCGCTTGCCGCAGAGAACCTGCTCGAGGCCAATGCCCGTCTCGGTTGCCCGCTCGTGCCGCTGCGGATCGGTGTCGTGACGAGCCCGGGGTCGGAGGCGCACCGCGACTTCGTCGGGGAGCTGAAGCGGAGCGGGTACGCCTTCGAGGTGCTGCTCGAGCCGTCGCTCGTGCAGGGGGCCGAGGCGCCGGTCCAGCTCGCCGCAGCGCTCGGCCGGCTCGCCCGGCGCGACCCGGACCTCGCCGTCGTCGTTCGCGGCGGCGGCGCTCGCGGCGACCTGGCCGCCTTCGATCGCGAGGAGGTGGCCCGCGCCATCGCCACCGCGCCGTTCCCGGTATGGACGGGCGT
>JAKBAA010000108.1 GCA_021809425.1 Actinomycetes bacterium
GCCCATCGTCAGCGGATCCTCTTGCTGCCCGCCTGGTGCAGAAAGCCTGCGATGTTCCACCTATCCAGTGGGCTCATCAACCGTCGACGTCGTCCACCGCAGGGCCCGGGCCAGCGGACCCATGCGGCGCCACCGGGCAGCATAACCACGCAGCGTGCTCACGCCACCACGTTCTGTGCAATATCGTGCTCGCTGCCTGCAGCGTGCACGGCCGCCCCCCGCCGCCGGCGCCGTCCCCGGCCGGACGTGGCGGGAACCGACCGACCGGCGCCTACGCTGCGGCGGTGCCCCACGCGCCCGTACCCGAGACGCCGGGCGCAGGGCCGGCCGCGGGGGCGGGGCCGGGGGCGGGCGCAGGGCCGAGGGTGGGGCCCGAGCTGGTCGAGGAGCTGGTGGAGGTCGGCGGGGACCGCTTCGCCCTGCTGCGGCCGGCCGACCCGGCCGACCTCCTCGACGAGGCAGCCTTCGCCGTCGACGAGTTCCTCCCGTACTGGGCCGAGCTGTGGCCGGCCGCCCGTTCGCTCGCCTCGGTCCTGCCCGACCGGCTGGAGGGGGTGCGCGTCCTCGAGCTCGGCTGCGGGCTCGGCCTGCCGAGCCTCGTGGCGGCGCGACGCGGCGCCGAGGTGGTCGCCACGGACTGGGCCGACCAGGCGCTGGAGCTGCTGGCGACGAACGCCGCCCGCAACGGCGTGCGGCTGGCACGGCGCAACCTCGACTGGACACGCCCGCCCGCCGACCTCGTGGCGGCCCCGCCCGACCTGGTCGTCGCGGCGGACGTGGCCTACGAGCAGCGCAACGTCGAGCCGCTCGCCGCCCTCCTCGAGGCGCTCGGCGCCGTGACCCTCCTCGCCGACCCCGGGCGGAAGGCGGGCGGGGCGCTCCTCGGGCGGCTCGGGGCGAGCTTCGAGCGCGACGACCTCGGTGGCGGCGTCAGCCGGCTGCGCCCCCGAGGGTGGCCCCCTCGATGAGCGGGCGCACCTCCCGGGCGTACTGGGCCAGGTAGCTGCACCCTGCCACCGGCGCCGACGCCGGTCGGGCGGCCCGTCGCCGGGCGAGCACCTCGTCGTCGACGAGGAGGTCGATCCGCCGGGCGTCGACGTCGACCTCGATCCGGTCCCCGTCCTCGACCAGGCCGAGCGGGCCACCGACGGCGCCCTCCGGGCTGACCTCGCCGACGACGAGCCCCTTGTTGACGAGGCCCGACAGCTGGCCGTCGGTGACGAGGATCACCTGCTCGCCGAGCCCGGCCCCGTCGAGAGCGAACACGACGGCCGACGTCATTCCCATGCCGGGCGACCCGATCGGGCCGAGGCCGGACAGCACGAGGACGTCGCCCGGCTGCACCTCGCCGGAGCGGATGGCCGCGAGCGCCTCCTCGCGGGCGTGGTACACCCTGGCCGGCCCGGCGAACGAGTGGATGGCGTCGTCGGCCACCGTCCGCTTCACGATGCCACCGTCGGGGGCGAGCGAGCCGCGCACGAGGGTGATCGCCGGGTGCCGGGCGAGCGGGCGGTCGAGCGGGCGGATGACCTCCTCGCCGACCGGTGCCGCCGCCGCCACCACCTCGCGCAGCGTCCGGCCGGAGACGCCCCGCTCGTCGAGCGACAGGAGGGGGGCGAGCTGGCACAGCACCCCGAGCGCCCCGCCCGCCGCCTCGAGCTCGTCGGTGGTGCGGTCGCCGTTGGGCTTCACCCCGACGAGCAGCGGCACCTGCGGTGCCATCTGCTCGAACAGGCCGTACACGTCGACGTCGCAGCCCGCCTCGACGGCGATCGCCTGCAGGTGCTTCATCGTGTTGACCGACCCCGACACGGCGAGGATGACGGCGACGGCGTTGGCGAAGGCCCCCGGCCGGAGCACGTCGCGGGGCCGCAGGTCCTCCTCGACGAGCTCCACGATGCGCCGGCCCGCCGCCTCGACGGTCGCCCACATGGCCTCGGAGTTGGCCAGCACCGGGGTGCTGCCCGGAAGGGTCATGCCGAGGGCCTCGGCAGCCATGTGCATCGAGTTGGCCGTGCCGAGCCCGGCGCACACGCCCGGCCCGGTGATGGCGCATGCGCTCATCTCGGCCAGCTCCTCGACGGTCATCTTGCCGGTCGCCACGTGGCCGGCGTAGAGGAACACGTCCTCGAAGTCGACCGGCTCGCCCCGGTAGACGCCCGAGGGCTGGTAGCCGCAGGCCACGACCACCGTCGGGATGTTGAGCCGCCCGGCCGCCATCAGCTGGCCCGGCGTCGTCTTGTCGCAGGAGGCGAGGCACACCATGCCGTCGAGCAGCGCCCCCTCGACCGCCACCTCGATGTCGTTGGCGATGAGGTCGCGGCTCGGCAGGATGTACTGGCCGGCCCGCCCGGCGCTCGTGATGGCGTCGCTCGGCGCTGCCGTGCGCACCTCGAAGGGCACCGCACCTGCCGCCCGGATCGCCGCCTTGGCCCGCTCGGCGATGCCGTCCAGGTGGCTGAAGCAGCTGGCCAGCCCTGATGAGCTGTTGACGACGGCGATCTTCGGCTTGTCGAGGTCCTCCTCCGACAG
Source organism: Actinomycetes bacterium (assembly GCA_021809425.1). Lineage (GTDB taxonomy): Bacteria > Actinomycetota > Acidimicrobiia > Acidimicrobiales > Bog-793 > JAKBAA01. Next base: position 2,533 of record JAKBAA010000108.1, read on the forward strand.
GCCGATCCCGAGCCACTGGGCACGCCGCATCGCCCACGGGGTCGTCCCCGGCTCGAACACGCTCCGCAACCGCCGCTTGCCGTCCACCACGCCGCCTCCTCTGCTCGTCCCGACCGCTGACCGGCGCTCAGGCCGGCGCGGCGCCCGGCACGGCCGAAGCGTCGCTGCGACCAAGGTAGGCGCCCTCCTGCTCGAGGCGCGCCTGGACCGCCGCCACGTCGACGTCGCCGACGGCCACCTTGGTCGCCAGCGCCACGTCGGCGGCCACGCCGGCTGCCTCGCCCATCGCAAAGCACGGGCCGGTCACCCGCGCCGACGACTGGCCCGCGTGGGTCATCGAGGCGCACCGGCCGACCACGAGCAGGTTGGCCAGCTTCCGGGGCACCATCATCCGGTACGGCAGCTGGTTGAAGCCCCGAGGCTGGCGCTGCCAGCGGAAGTCGACCGTGCCGGCGACGTGCGCCTCGATCGGCCAGCCGTTCACGCCGATCGTGTCGTCGAAGTCCCGGCAGTCTCGCACGTCGTCCTCGCTCAGCTGGTACGCCCCGACGATGCGGCGGGTCTCCCGGATCCCGATCTGGGGGGCCAGGTCGACCACGTAGCTGTCCTCGAAGCCCGGCACGTGCGCCTTGATGAAGCCGAAGGCGTCGAACGCCTGGGCCCGGCCCTGCAGCTCGCCGTGGGTGAGCTGGACCACGTCGGTGCCGTCGACGGCGCTGCCGTCGGGGTTCGACAGCTGGGTCAGGTTGGCGCGCCACTCGAGCGGGTTGCGCTGCGGGCGCACGATCGGCTTCTTGCGCGGGAAGTGGTGGGTCCCGGCTGCCTCCGCCTCGTCCATCAGCCGCTCGGCCGTCCGCCACGGCGCCTCGCCGGCGCGCCCGAGGTCGACAGCGTTGATACGGAACATGAGCGACGGGTACAGCATCCCGTCGACCCCCGGCGACTTCTCGTACGGGGCGCCCGCCCAGGCAGCGACGTCGCCGTCGCCCGAGGCGTCGACGAACATCCCCGCCCGTACGGCCATCCGGCCGGACTTGGTCTCGAGCAGCACGGCGTCGATCCGGTCGTCGTCGGCCATCACGACCCCGACGGCGAGGGCGTGGAAGAGGATCCGGGCCCCGTACCCGGTCACGAGCTCGTCGGCGACGAGCTTGTACAGGGAGATGTCGAACGCCTGGGCCAGGATCCCGTCGTTGATCGTGAGGTGCGGCCGGGCCAGCCCGTCCTGGCGGCCGAGCCGGTCGAGCAGCTCGTCGGCGAGGCCGTGGATGACGCGCAGGTCCTCGCCGTGCACCCGGGCGTGCAGCCCGCAGAACGTGCTCAGCCCGCCCGCCGTGCCGGCGCCGCCGAGGAACCCGTAGCGCTCGAGCAGCAGCACCGACCGGCCCGCCCGGCCGGCGGACGCGGCGGCCATCAGGCCGGCCGGTCCGCCGCCCACGACCACGACGTCGTACTCGCCGAGCACCGGCGTCTGCCGGCTCGGCTCGGTCAGCGTCTCGCGCGCCACCGGAGCCTCAGTGGAGCGGGACGATCGGCAGCGGGCCCATGAGCCCGTCGGCCGGTGCCGGGTGGTACGAGAAGTTCTTCGCCCGCGCCCCGCCGTCCACGACGAAGTCGCAACCGGTGATCAGCCGGGCGTAGTCCGAGCAGATCCAGGCGATGCAGTGCCCGATGTCGGTCGGCGTCCCGGTCGTCCCCATCGGCACCATCGGCGGGCGCTCGCCCTGGTAGCGGGTGGGGCGGCGCCACGGCTCGTCGCCGCCACCGCCACCGAGCCCACCGCGCCCGGACAGCAGCGGGGCGACGCCCTGGCTCGCCCGCTCGGCGATCAGGTCCGGGTTGTCCGGCACCGGCGCCGTCGGCGTGTACCCGTTGACCCGGATCCCGTACGGGGCGAGGTCCATGGCGGCGGCGCGCACGAAGTTGTTCACGCCGCCCTTCGAGAAGCAGTAGGCGATGACGCCCGGCGAGCAGCTCCAGCCGTGCGACGACGACACGCACACGATCGAGCCCCGGATCTCCCGCTCGGCCATCGACCGGGCGACGTGCTTGGTGAACAGGAAGTTGCCGAGACCGCTCACAAGGACGTGCTTGGCGAACGTGTCGGCGTCCTCGTCCAGCAGCCCCTTGCCGCCGAGCAGGGCGGCATTGTTGACCAGGATGTCGATCTTCCCGTACCGCTCGAGGACGGCGTCGACGTTGGCCACCACCTCCTCCTCGCTCGTCACGTCGCCCTGCAGGGCCATCGCCTCGTGGCCATGGCCCTGCAGCCGGTCCCGGCACGTCTCGGCCGTCTTGAGGCTGACGTCGTTCACCGCCACCTTCGCCCCGTAGGCGGCAAGCGCCAGGGCGATGCCGCTTCCGATGTTCGGGCCCGCACCCGTGACGAGCGCCACCTTGCCCTCGAGCGAGATCTCCACGTTGCTCCCTTTCTCCCTCTGCCGCTGCCCTCTGTCCCTGCCGCTCGGTCGCTGCCGGCCCCGCTCAGGCGAGCCGGGCGACCACCTCGTCGCCGAGCACCTGCACGTGGCCCGGGTCGTTGTCGTAGACGTGGAAGTACACCGTCCCGATCCCGAGCGCCCGAGCCGCCTCGACCCGGCGCAGCACGTCGTCGCCGACACCGACCACGCCGGCGGCAAGCAGGCGCCCACCGGCCTCGCCGAGCCCGTCGGCGCGCGCCTCGGCCTCCTCCTTCGTTCGGCCGCAGGCGACCGGGACCACCGTCGACAGCTCGACGCTCGCCGGGTCCCTGCCGACCTCCTCGCACACCCGGCGGAAGTTGGCGAGCACCTCGTCGTCGTTCGGGCTGAGCGCCGCGTTGAACTCGTCGGCAAAGCGCGCCGCCAGCAGCGGCGTCCGGCGGCGGCCGACCCCGCCGACCACGATCCTCGGGCGCGGCGCCTGGGCGGCGCGGGGGAAGTTGGCACAGGCGTCGAGCTGCCAGAAGCGGCCGTCGAAGCTGAACTGCTCGCCCGGTGGCGTCGTCCACAGGCCGGTGACGATGGCGAGCACCTCCTCCATCCGGTCGAACCGCTCCCCGGTGTCGGGGAACGGGATGCCGAACGAGGCGTGCTCGCGGGCGTACCACCCGGTGCCGATGCCGAGCTCGACCCGGCCCCCGCTCATGGCGTCGGCGGTGGCGACGGCGATCGCCAGCGGCCCCGGGTGGCGGAAGGTGGCGGCGGTCATCAGGGTGCCGAGCCGCACCCGGCTCGTCTCGCGGCCGAGCCCGCCGAGGGTCGTCCACGAGTCGGTGGGCGCGTAGGTGCGGTCGCCGGCGTCGATGCCAAGGTAGTGGTCCGAGCGGAAGTAGGCGTCGAAGCCCGCCGCCTCCGTCGCCTGGGCCATCGCCAGGTGCTCGCCGTAGGTCGCCCCGTAGCGCGGCTCGAACAGCACCCGCAGCCGCATCACGCCTCCCCTCCCGTCGCCTGCCCGGCCGTCGCCTGCCCGGCCGTCGCCTGCGTGGCCGTCGCCTGCGTGGCCGGCGCCTGCCCGGCCGTCGCCCGCCCGCTCATCGTGCCGGCGGCTCGATGCCGAGGAAGCGGAAGGCGTTCGTCCAGGTGATCTGATCGAGCTCCTCCGCCGGCAGGTCCATCCCGTACAGGGTCCTGCCGCACGGCTCCTCCCGGGGCATCGCCGGGAAGTCGGTTCCGACGACCAGCTGGCCTGCCCCGAGCGTGTCGATCATCAGCCGGAACACCCGGTGGTCGATCGGGTGGGCGTCGTAGAAGTACCGCCGGGCGACCTCGGCGGGCGAGGGCCCCTCGGTCGGCCGCTCGGCCGGCGCCTCGTCCCAGGTGCCACCCCAGAAGTAGTGGGCACGCGCCACCATGGCGGCGATCCCGCCGCCCCCGTGGGTGAAGCACAGCCGAAGGTTCGGGCAGCGCTCGGGGAGGCCCCCCATGATCACCGACGTCGCCCCCACCGCCTGCTCGATGAGCACGGCGAAGCTCGCCCCCGACGCCCGCGGCAGGCGGTCCATGAAGGTGGGGGCGGTGGCGTGCACCAGCACCGGCAGGTCGAGGCGCTCGGCCTCGGCGAAGAACTCGTAGCACCGCTCGTCGCCGATCGAGATGCCGGCCGCGTTCGAGGTGATCTCGACGGCCCGAAGCCCGAGCGCCTTCACCTCGGCCAGCTCCTTCGTGGCGAGCTCGAGGTCCTGCATCGGCACCATCCCCATGCCGAGCATCCGGTCGGGCGCCGCCTGGCAGATCTGGACGACGAACTCGTTGACCCGCCGGGACAGCTCGCGTCCCTCGGCGGCCGGCAGGGTGTAGTCGAGCAGCGGCGGCATCGGCGACACCACCTCGGCATCGACCCCGTTGGCCTCGAGCGCCTCGAGGCGGGCCTCGGACGAGAAGAAGTAGCGGCTCGCCGGGAACCGCATCCCGCGGCCGTTCACGAGCAGCCGGATCGTCTCGTCGTCCGCGCTGTGCTCGGTGTGCGGCCCCGGCTGGTCGCCCGAGCCGACGGGCTCGAGCTCGCCCGGGATCACGTGGGCGTGCAGGTCGATCAGCATGTCGTCGCCTTCCTCTTCCGGTCGCCTCGCCGGCCGGGCACCCGGGCGCTCGCCGCCAGGGCACCTGCGGCCGGCACGTCGTTGCGCTGGCCCTGTCGCCGCCTGCCCGGCGACGTCAGGGCTTCGGGCAGACCGCCACGTGGACGGCCTCCTCACCCTCGATCTCGCCACCGAGGGTCTCGAGCGCCTTCACCGTGTCGGCCAGCTCGAAGGTGTGGGTGTGCAGCTTCTCGAGCGGGAACCGACCGGACTCGATGATCTCGATCGCCTGGATGTACGCCTTGGCGTCCACCCCGAAGGCGCCGACCAGGGTGGCCCCCTTGTTGATGATCCGGTCCGTCTTCAGCTCGACCGCCCGCCCGCCCTTCAGGCCGGCGAGCACCACCCGGCCGCCGTGGCGGACCGACTCGATGGCGTCGAGGACGGGTGCGGTGGCCATCGGGGTCAGCTCGAGCACGACGTCGGCGAGCTTGCCGCCGGTGATCTCCTTCACCCGCTCGACGGTGTCCTCCTCGTCCACGTTGATCGTGTGGTCCGCCCCGAACTCGACGGCCAGGTCGAGCTTGGCCTTGTCCCGGGCCAGCCCGGTCACGATCACCGTCTTCGCCCCCGCCATCTTGGCGGCGATCGTCGCCGCGATGCCCCGCTGGCCCGGGCCCAGCACGAGCACGGTGTCGCCGAGCTTCGTCCCGCCGTAGTCGATCGCCCACCGCACGCCGGCGCCGAGCGGGTTGAACATCACGGCGATGTCCGCCGGGATGTCCTTGCGCATCTTGTGCACAATCGTGTCCGGGTGGAGGTACATGAAGTCGGCGTAGCCGCCCCACAGGGAGGGCTCCTGGGTGATCGGGCTCACCCCGTGGCCGCCGCGTCGGTTCGGGCAGGCCTGGTAACGGCCCTGCACGCACAGGTCGCAGGTATGGCACGGGACGATGATCTCGACCGCCACCCGGTCGCCGGGCTCGACGTTCCACCGCTTGGCGGCCCGCTCGCCGACCTCCTCGATCACCCCGAGCGGCTCGTGGCCGGGGATGCTCGGCGGGCGGCCCTCCTGCCACATGTGGCCGCGGTACTGCTCGACGTCGCTCCCGCAGATCCCGCACGCCTCGATCCGCACCAGCCCGTCGTCCGGCCCGATCACCGGCCGCGGGAACTCCCGCATCTCGAGCTGCCGCGGTCCCGTCTGGACCATCGCCCGCACCATGTCCGCCACCGTGTGCCCCCGTCCTCGTCGTCGTGCTGGTCGTCGCCGTGCTGGTCGTCGCCGTGCTGGTCGTCGCCCGACGTCACGGGCGATCGCGGTCGGACGGGCCCGGCTGCCCGGGCCCGCCGCCCTCAGGGGTTGCCGTTGATCACCACGCTCTTCAGCTGGGTGTACTCGAGGATGGTCTCGGCGTGCATCACCCGGCCGAACCCGCTCCGCTTGTAGCCGCCGTGCGGCGATCCGATCACCCCGCCGGACCAGGTGGTGTTGATGCCGACCTGCCCCGCTTCGATGCGCCGCGCCAGGCGCACGGCGCGGCCGACGTCGCTCGTCCAGATCGACGACACGAGCCCGTAGCTCGTCCCGTTGGCGATGGCGAGCGCCTCCTCCTCGTCCTCGTAGGTGAGCACCGACAGGACCGGGCCGAAGATCTCCTCCTGGGCGATGCGCATGTCCGGCCGCACCTCGTCGAAGATGGTCGGCTCGACGAAGAACCCCTTGTCGAACTTGGCCCCCGACGGCTTGCCGCCGCCGGTGACGAGGCGGGCCCCCTGCTCCTTGCCGACCTCGATGTAGCCGAGGACCCGGTCCTGCTGCTTCTTCGAGATCAGCGGGCCCATCTCCACCCGCTCGTGCCACGGTCCCATCCGGACCTTCGAGAACGCCTCGGCCAGCGCCTCGACGAGCGGGGCCCGCAGCGAGGCGTCGACGACGAGGCGCGACCCCGCCGCGCACACCTGGCCGGTGTTGAACGTGATGCCCCGCACGATCGCCGGGATCGCCTTGTCGAGGTCGGCGTCGCGCAGCACCACCTGCGGCGACTTGCCGCCCAGCTCCACGTGCAGCGGGATCAGCGACCTCGCGCACGCCTCCATCACCCGGGTGCCCGTCTCGGGCGAGCCGGTGAAGCTCATCCGCCGCACCAGCGGGTGCAGCGGCAGGGCCGCCCCGGCCTCCGGGCCGTAGCCGGTCACCACGTTGACCACGCCCGGCGGGATGCCCGCCTCGAGGGCGAGCTTGCCGAGCAGCAGGCAGGTCAGCGGCGCGTCCTCCGCCGGCTTGACCACGATCGTGTTCCCCGCTGCGATCGCCGGGGCCACGTCGGCAGCCATGAGCGGTCCGGGGGTGTTCCAGGGGATGATCGAGCCGACCACGCCGTACGGCTCGCGCAGGGTCATCCCGATCATGTTCGGGCTCGCCGTCGGCAACGTGTGGCCGGTCACCTTGTCGGCCATCCCGGCCACGTAGATCAGCTGGTCGGCGATGCGCGACGGGCCCCACGAGGGGTGGCCGACCTCGAGGCACTCGAGCAGGTCGAGCTCGGCGGCGTGCGCCCGGCACACGTCGGCGAAGCGGTACAGCAGCTGGGCCCGCACGCCCGGGCTCGTGTCCCGCCACGCCGGGAAGGCGTCGGCCGCCGCCTTCACGGCGTCGTCCACGTCGGCCGCCGTGCCCCGGGGGATCCGGCCCAGCACCTCCTGGGTCGCCGGGTTGCACACCTCGATGGTCTCGCCGCCGTGCGCCGGCACCCACTCGCCGCCGATCAGGTGGGCACCGTCGGGCAGGAGCGCCGCCACGTCGAGCTGCGTCGGGGCTTCCGATCCGGTCACCGTCATGTGTGCACCCTCCCTCTCCTGTCGCCATCATCGCCCGTGCGGGCGCCGCCTGCATCTCCGCCCCGGGTCCCGTCCCGGAGCGGAGCTGCGGGCGGGGCGGGGGCGACCGGCCGCCGGCCGGCCGCCCCCGCCACCCCGTGACGCCTACCCGTTGTTGTTGTAGACGTCCTCCCACAGGATCGCCGGCGTGACCGCCACCGAGGGGAGCGGGCTCGACAGGCCCGGGCCGCCGACGCCCTTTGCGGCGACGTCGTAGCCGTTGATCGGGAAG
>JAKBAA010000024.1 GCA_021809425.1 Actinomycetes bacterium
GCCGGCGCTCGGAGAGCACAGCGAGGCGATCCTTCGGGGCGCCGGCTACGCAGCCGACGAGGTCGCCGCCCTCGTCGATGCGGGTGTGGTCGTCAGCGCGGCTCGAGATGGCGGTGGGCGCACCGCCTCCTGCTAGGCCGCTCCGGGCGTCGGGAGCCGCACGGGCCGCAGGAGCCGGGGGGCCTCAGGGCGCCGTCGCGACCGGACCGAGCCGTTCGTAGAGGGTGGTCCGCTGGACGACCGGTCGCCCGAGCGGTTCGATCGCCGCCCGCAGCTCGCCTGGCGTGAGGTTGCCATGGGTGACCGCGCCGGCGGCGGCGGCGATCTGCTCGTCCATGAGGGTCCCGCCGGCGTCGTTGCAGCCGGCCCGAAGGAGGCGGCGGAGGCCCTCGAGCCCCGTCTTCACCCAGCTCGCCTGGATGTTGTCGAGGAGGCCGAAGAAGGCGATCCGTGCGACGGCGTGCAGGAGGAGGACCTCGCGGAAGGTGGGCCCCCGCCGTGCCCGGCCCTCGAGGAAGAGTGGCGTCGCCATGTGGACGAAGGGCAGCGGGACGAGCTCGGTGAAGCCACCCGTCTCCGCCTGCAGCTGGCGGGTCAAGCCGAGGTGGTGAGCCCAGTGCCGCGGGTGCTCGACCGAGCCGAACATGATGGTGGCCGTGGACCGCAGGCCGACGCGGTGGGCGACGCGGTGCACCTCGAGCCACTCGTCCGTACGGAGCTTGTCGGGGCAGAGCACCGACCGTACGTCGTCGTCGAGGATCTCGGCAGCCGTGCCGGGGATGCTGCCGAGCCCTGACGCCCGGAGCCGGCGGAGGAACGTCTCGAGGTCCTCGCCGAGGCGGCGTGCGCCCTCGGAGATCTCGAAGGCGGAGAACCCGTGGACGTGGATGCGCTCCGAGCCGGCCCGGACCGCCTGGAGCAGCTCGAGGTAGCGCTCACCGCCGAAGCCGGGCGGGATGCCCCCCTGGAGGCAGACCTCGGTCGCCCCGGCCTGGTCTGCCTCGGCGACGCGACGGCTGATCTCCTCGAGCGGCAGGAGGTAGGGCGCTTCGCGCAGGTGGAGCGACCGTGGTCCCTTGGAGAAGGCGCAGAAGCGGCACTTGAAGCTGCACTGGTTGGTGAAGTTGACGTTGCGGTTGACCACGAAGGTCACGGCCTCACCCACCGCGCGGGCTCGAAGCTCGTCGGCGGTCTCGATCACCTCCTGCACCTCGTGGCCGCGGGCCGCGAACAGGGTGACGAGCCCGTCCTCCTCGAGGGTGGCACCGGAGCGGGCGGCCTCGAGGAGCTCGGCGACCGCGCCGGCCGGCGAGCGCGCAGGGAGAGGCCCTGGCGGGCGGCGGCGGCGGGCGACCGGCTCGGCGGGCGGCGGCGCCGGGCCACCGGCCACCCAGGGGGAGTCCCGCGCGAGGCCTTCGGCGTCCGCGGCAGCGAGGACCCTCGGGCGCAGCGCGGCGTCGAGCCAGCGGTCGGGGGCGTTGGCCCATTCGGGGTGGAGCGGCAGGCGAGGGGCGAGGACGTAGCCCCGCGCCTCGAGGTCTCGCTCGAGGTCGGAGGGACCCGGCCCGTGGCGGGGCGAGGTGCTCGCCGGAGCGAGCGGCCCGAGATCGTCGGCACCACCGAGCAGCGGGAGATCGAGCCCGAGGGGCGATCGGGGAGGCGCCTCGACGTGCACCTCGAGCGGAAGGAGCAGGCGGGCCACGGCGAGGGTCCAGAGCGCGTCGTCCAGCCTCGACCGGCCGCCCTCGACGGTTGCCACACCGACCGCCTGGACCTGGCCGTGCCGGTCATGGCTCGCCACGATGGCGCGCAGCGTGGCGAGCTGCGCTTCCCGCTCGCCGACCGGTGGGACCGGCAGGAGGATGCTGAGCGGGATGCCGGACCGGCCGGCGGCGTCGAGGGACGCGGCCAGTGCCGGTCCCCGGTCGCGACCCGACCGGACGCGGCGCGAGCCCGTCGGCCTGTCGAGGTGGTCGCCGGGGAGGAGCACGACGCCGCAGCTCACCGCGCGAAGCGTTGCGAGCGTCGCCTCCTCGAGGCGGGAGAGCTCGAGCCGGACCGGGAGGCCGGTCTCGTCGAGGATACGGCGGGCCGCACGGACGAGGAGCTCGAGCCCGGGGTCGGGACCGTCCGGATCGCCGAGGGTGGGCACCGGGCGACCGGGGCGCTCGCCGAGGCCGACCAGCACCTCGGCGAGCGCCCCGGGCTCCGCCGCTCGGGCATGTGCAAGGAGGGCGTCGAGGGAGGGGATCGCCGGATCGGCGAGCGCCCGGCGATCGGTGCGGCGCGCGGTCGGGTCGTTCGGCCGGCCGGGGGGCGAGACGGCGAGGCGGGCGGCTGCCGAGTAGGTCAGTCGCCGTCCGTGCCGCTCGTCCCGTCGCCGGCCGGCGCGGGCGCAGAGCATGCCGGTCGAGGTGGTGAGCAGGGTGGCGTCGGTGGGTGGCCCGTCCTCGGTGGGGCCCGCCGAGGTGGGCATCTCAGGGGCGGTGGCCACGGGCGCGTTGCTTCGCGGCGAGCCGCTCGAGGAGGGCGGTCGCCTCCGGCAGCTCGCCCGGCGGCCGCTGCTCGAGGACCTCGTCCTCGAGCATGGCCTCCACCCATTCGGCGGCGGCGGGGGTCCGGACGACGGCCATGGTCCACCCGTCGAGGCCGACGCCGCCAGCCGAGAGGTCCGCGAGCTCGCCGGAGAAGTCGGTGCAGGAGCCGCACTGGGCGCGCACCGTTGGTCGGACCTCGCGGAGGGGGATCTCGACGACGTTGCCGTCTGCCACACGGGCTGCGGAGCCGGCGACGCGGCCCGCGGCGATGTGACTGAGGTCCTGGTCGGTCGAGACGAGGAGCTTGCCCTTGACGTTCACCCTGGTGACGCGCGTGAGGTCCAGCCCGAAGCGCACCTCGAGCAGGTCATGGAGGAAGGCCGTCTCCTCGAAGGTCTCGCTGCACATGAGGGCGATGGAAAGGACGACGGGACGGAATCGCTTGAGCCCGCTGACCTGCCCCTTCACGAGCCCGGCGACCTGGCAGGGCAGGCCGACGAAGGCGAGGCGCATCGTCGGGGCAGCCTCGTGGAGCATGAGGAGGCTACGCGAGTAGGTGTAGCGGGAGCCGGCGCTCGAAAGGACCTCGTCGGGCTCGGTCACGATGACCGGCAGGTTGTGCCAGGGGCGATCGGGGTCGGGCCGGGTGACGATGGCGCCGTCGATGCGACCGGTCCGCATCGCCCAGGCGAGCGCCGCCGTCACGAGCCCGCCGTCCTGTCCGGCGCTGGCGACGGCGCGCAGGACTCGCCGATCGAGCTCGTTGCCGAGGGCCTCGTCCGGTCGGCGCGTGCGGCCGAAGCGATGCAGCTCGAGCGACTCGGGGTCCGGCCGGAAGCGGGAGCAGACCCTCGTGCAGGCGTCGCAGCCGGCATCGCCGAAGCGGCAGCCGTCCGGGCCGGACGCCTCGTCGGTCTGATAGGGGCGGGTCTCCCCGGAGGCGTAGGCGAGCACCTTTCGTGGGCAGGCCACCACGCAGGCGCCACAGCCGGCGCAGACGTCGGTGCCGGCGACCTCCCGGAAGAGGTCGGACCAGCTGGGCTTCGGTGCCGACTGCTCGGGCACTGCCGGGTCCCCGACGACCGAGTCGACCCTCATCTCCGCCCCCTTCCCTGCCAGGCAGCCGCCGTCATGCTCGCCCCGCCGCCTGGCGCACGGCTCGCTCGACGATCACCTTCACCATCCGCTTGCGCCATGGGAAGCTGAGGTCGGTGTTGTCCAGCGGCTTCGCAAGGCGCGCCGCCTCGGTGGCCGCCCGGTCGATGGCGTCGTCGTCGAGCTCGCCGCCGACCAGCAGGTCGGCAGCGCTCGGGACCTCGAGCGGATGCGACGCCACTGCCCCGAGGACGATGCGGCAGCCGTCGACGACCGGTCCGTCGAGGTGCAGCGCGACGGCGGCCGAGGCGACCGGGAAGTCCATCGAGGCCCTGCGACGGAGCTTCTGGTACGCCGAGCGCCACCCCTCGCTCGCGGGCAGGCGGAGCGCGGTGAGGACCTCGGTGGCGGCGAGGGCCAGGTAGGCCGCGCCGTCGTCCGCATAGAGGGAGGCCACCGGAACCTCGCGCATGCCGTCGGGCCCGGCGAGGAGGGCGGTGGCGCCGAGGGCGATCGCCATCGGCGCCGTGTCCGACGAGGAGACCGCCCAGCAGCGCGGGCTCGAGGCGGCGACCCGGCACACCTCGCCTCCGGCCTTCCGGCAGAAGCCGATGGCGGAACGCCACTCCTCGGTCATGTCGTAGTAGTTGCAGCGGGTGTCGACGCAGAGGTTGCCGCCGACGGTGCCGGCATTGCGAAGCGCCGGGGTCGAGACGACCCTGACGGCCTCGAGGTACCCGGGCTGCTGCTCGCGCAGGGCCGGATGGCGAAGCGCCTGGCTCAAGGTGGTGCCGGCACCGAGGGTGGCGGCGCCGGAGGGCGACACCTCGAGCTGTCGCAGGGCGTCGAGGTGACCGATGGCGACGAGCACCTCGGGGGCCAGCTGGCGCCGCTTCATCTTGGGGAGGAGATCGGTCCCGCCGGCGACGAGCTTGGCCCGCCCGCCGTGGTCGGCGAGCATCTGGGTCGCCTCGACGGGCGACCCCGGTCGAAGGTAGCTAAAGACTGGCAGTCGCAGCATCGGGCGAGACCTTCGTGCAGGGGGGATAAGGGATGTCCGGGAACCGGCGCGGGCCGACGCGTCCCTCGCCGCCCTTGGCTCGCTGGTCGAGGGCCCGAAGGACCTTGTCGGGCGTCACGGGCACCTCGTCGATCCAGACCCCGAGGGCGTCGTGGATCGCCGAGACGACGGCAGGGACCACGGGGAGCATCGGTCCCTGCCCGACCTCCTTCGCGCCATAGGGGCCTTCTGGATCGATCGTCTCGACGAGGATCGTCTCGATCGCTGGCATGTCGAGGGCGAGCGGGGTCTTGTACTCGAGCACCGAGGGGTGGTGGTGCAGGCCCTTCCGGTAGGACTGCTCCTCCATGAGGGCCTCGCCGAGCGCCATGTAGACGCTCCCGTCGACCTGGCCCCGGACGAGGACGGGGTTGAGGATGCGCCCGATGTCATGGGCCACGAAGACCTTGTTGACCCGCACCTCGCCGGTGAGGGGATCTGCGTCGAGGTCGACGACGGCGGCGGTGAACGTGAAGGCCGGGCTGGGCCCGACCCCGGAGCCCCGGAATCGACCGGAGATGCCCTTCGGCGGCGCATAGCTGCCGCTCGTGCTGATCGTTCCACGAGCCTCCTCGGCGAGCGCCACCGCCTCCTCGAAGGAGACCTCGCCGATGCCGCCGTCACCCACGCGCACGGCGGCGCCGGGCTGGCCGCCCCGGCTGGCGACGGCGTCGACGAGGATGGCCCGCATCTTGCGGGCCGCGTCGATCGCTGCGTTGCCTGCCATGAACGTGACGCGCGACGAGTAGCTGCCGAGGTCGACGGGGGTGAGGCCGGTGTCGGCGGTGACGACGCGGACGTCGCCCCGGGCGAGGCCGAGCTCCTCGGCGACGAGGGTGGCGAGGACGGTGTCCGAGCCCTGGCCGATGTCGGTGGCGCCGCAGAACACGGTGACCCCGCCCCGGTCGACCTTGAGGTTGACCTCGCTGTGGGGCATGCGGTTGAGGTACATCGGGAACCCGGCACCGCACAGGTAGGCGGAGACGGCGAAGCCCTGCCCGTGCCCGACCGGGCGCGGGCGGCGGCGGAAGGCGGAGGCAGCGACGACCTTCTCGGTGACCTCCTCGAGCCCCGAGGAGGTGATGCGCAGGCCGTTGACGGTCCTCGTGTAGGGCTTCACGAAGTTCTGCTGGCGGAGCACGACCGGGTCGATGGCGAGGTCGTCGGCGAGCTTGTCGAGGTGGATCTCGAGGCCGAAGCGGGGCTGGGGGACGCCGTGACCGCGCTTTGGCCCGCAGGTCGCCTTGTTGGTGAAGACGCGAGCGCCCTCGAAGCGGTAGGCAGGGATCGCGTAGGTCGCCGTCTGGAGCGCGCCGGTGTAGTGGGTGGTCGCCACGCCGAGCGAGGCGTAGGCCCCTCCGTCAAGGGCCGTGCGGAAGTGCATCGCCGTGATCTTCCCGTCGCGGGTCGCGCCGGTCCGCACCCACATGAGCACCGGATGGCGGCCGCGATGGTTGTAGAACACCTCCTCCCTCGTGAGGGTGCACTTGACGGGGCGACCGGTGACCATGGCGAGCTTGGCGACCGCGACCTCGTGGGCGAACGGGTCCACCTTGCCACCGAACCCTCCGCCGTGGGGCGTGGCCACGACCCGGACGTGGCCCATCGGCAGCTCGAGCACCTTCGAGAGGACGCGGTGGACGTTGTGAGGTGCCTGGGTGGAGGACCACAAGGTGAGCTGGTCGCCGGCGAAGACCGCGGTCGCAGAGTGCTCCTCCATGGCGAGGTGGTTGCTCCCCTCGTAGAAGAGGACGTCCTCGCGCACGTGGTCGGCGAGTGCGAATCCCTCGTCGACGTCGCCGAACTCAAGGGCGACGAAGCGGTGGATGTTCCCGATCTCGGTGTCCCCGTGGATCGGCTCGTCGACGGGAACCTCGAGGGCCTCCTCGATGCTCCCGACGGTCGCGAGCACCTCGTAGTCCACCTCGATCAGCTTGCAGGCCGCCCGTGCCGTGGGCTCGTCCCGAGCGGCAACGGCTGCGACGGGGTCGCCCACGTAGCGGACCTTGGCCGAGGCGAGAACCTCCTCGTCCTGGCTGATCGGGAGCGGACCGAAGCGGATGGGGAGGTCCTCGCTCGTGAGCACGGCGGTGACGCCCGGCAAGGACCGGGCGGCCGTCGCGTCGACCGAGCGGATCCGGGCGTGAGGATGGGGGCTTCGGAGCAGCACGCAGGCGAGCATGCCGGGTAGCTCGATGTCGTCGGCGTAGATGGTGGCGCCGGTCACCTTCTGCACGCCGTCGACGCGTGGCAGGGCCTTGCCGACGACGCGGAAGGCTGCCCCAGGCTCGTCGTCGCCACCGGGGCCGGCGCCGAGACGCCGGCCCGCCCACGCCTCCGGCCCGGCGCTCATCGCTCGCCTCGAAGGCGGGCCGCGGCGACCCCGACGGCGTCGACGATGCTCGCGTACCCGGTGCAGCGACAGACGTTGCCGGAGAGGGCGTCACGAATCTCGCCCTCGGTCGGCTCGTCGTTCTCGTCGAGGAGCGCCTTTGCCGACATCAGCATGCCGGCCGTGCAGTAGCCGCACTGGGAGGCGCCGAGCTCCATGAAGGCGTCCTGGAGGGGGTGCAGGTCCGGCCCCGACGCGAGGCCCTCCACGGTCACGATGGCGGCGCCCTCGACCTCGGTCGCGAGGAGCAGGCAGGAGAGCTTCTGGTCGCCGTCGACGAGGACGGTGCAGGCGCCGCACTCGCCGAGCTCGCAGCCGTGCTTGGTCCCGGTCAGGCGGAGGCGCTCCCGGAGCACCTCGAGGAGCGTCTCGTTCTCGGCGACGATCGTCTCGCGGGGCTCGCCATTGACCGAGAGGCGCACGACCCTCGAGGATCCCGGCGGGCTCATGCGCGTTCCGTCCAGGCACGAACGAGCGCGCGGGCAGCGGCGGCGTCTTCGAAATGGACCCGGTTGATGTGGGTGAAGTCCGCCCATTCGGCGGGCACCTCGGCCTGCGGGTGGATGGCCTCGACCGGGCACACCTCGACACAGGCTGCGCAGTCGATGCAGGTGACCGGGTCGATGAACAGCATCTCGTCCTCGGGCTCGGCGGTGATGCAGTCGACCGGACAGACGTCCACGCACGAGCGGTCCTGGGTGCCGATGCACGTGGCACCGATGACGTAGGCCAAGGTGGCACCTCGCTTCCTGTGGCTCGGGTCCCTCGATCGGCGAAGCCCGACCGGGAACGGTCCGCTCGAGCCAGCCCCAAAGTAGAGTGCTGCGCTAGACGTGGTAAGGCGAACTATATTGAACTGACGTTCGGTAGGTCAAGATGCGAGTCAGCCGATCCGGCGCTGGCCCGGGTGTCACGGGCGTGGACCGGCCGTCGCGTGCAGCGTGCAGCGGGGGAGGATGCGATGACAGCGACCGCAGGGGCGAGCCGTGCGACGATCTCGGTGCTCGCCTCGGAGCACGTTGCGGTGCGGGCGCTGCTCGAGGAGCTCGCTCGGGCGGAGGGCCGCGGCGACCGGGAGGGCGCGTCGGCTGTGCTGTCGGCCTCGGGCGAGCTCCTGGGGGCAGGCCTCGACGCCCACATCGGGCTCGAGGACGACGTCCTCTTCCCGGCGATCGCCGAGGAGCTCGGCGCGGCGATGGTCGACTCGTTCCGCGCCGAGCACCGGGAGATCGAGCGGCTGCGGGACGCGGTCGTCGTGGCCGCCCGTCGTGGCGACCTGGACGGCGCGCCGCTCGAGGAGCTGTGCGAGCGACTCGGCGGTCACATGCAGCGCGAGGACGAGCTCCTCTTCCCGGCGGCGATCGGTCTCCTCGAGGACCGGGGAGAAGGGGAGGGAGCGGCGTCGTGAGCGAGCGCGGCCACACCAGTGGGCGGCGCCCCGGCCGTCCCCGCAATACCGAGCCGAGCCCCGAGTACGTGGCGCGCATGAACCAGATCGTCGAGACGGCAGCGAAGGTGTTCCAGGCGAAGGGGTACGACGCCGGATCCCTCGACGACGTCGCCGTGGCGCTCGACCTGCGCAAGGCGAGCCTCTACTACTACGTCCGCTCGAAGGCCGAGCTGCTCTACCGCGTCTTCGATCGGGCGATCACGACGGCGCTCGACAATGTGCAGTGCTGCCAGGAGATCGACGACCCCCGGGAGCGCCTCGCCGCGCTGATCCGTCTCCAGGCCGTCTCCGTGGCCCTCTCGCCCGGCTACTTCACCGTGTTCTTCGACCAGCGCCCCCGACTCTCCCCCGACTACGAGGCGGACATCCGATCGAAGGAGCGGCGGTACCTCCGGGTCTTCGCGGAGGCAGTCGACGCGGCCGTGGCGGCGGGCGTGCTGCCGGCGGTCGACCCTCGCTTCGGGGCGCAAGCCATCCTCGGGATGACGAGCTGGGTCTACAAGTGGTTCGACGGCGAGCGGGACGACCCAGAAGCCTTCGCGAGGACCTGCGCCGAGCTGCTGCTCGGTGGCGGGGGGGTCGCAGCGCCTGCCGGCGTCGCCTCGAGCGGGAGCCCGGCCCGAAAGGCCCCTGCGTCGGCGTGACCTCGGGCGGGCGGCGGTGCGGCCGCCCGTGGTCGCTCCCCCGACCGTGCGAGTGCCTCTTGCTCTACGTAGATCGGCTCGCTACACTAAGCGACAATAAGGCGACCGGCTAGTAGGTAGAATAGGGCAAGCCCTGGGGCCGGCGCAGCAAGGGGGTAGCCATGGAACCTCGGTTGCTGGACGACTGGCAGGGTCTCGACCTCGACGGGCTGCTGCGCTACGTGCGGGAGGTCGTCGAGGACGCCGACTACCCGACGGTGCGGCGATGGCGAGCGTCGGGCGGGAAGGTCGTGGGCCACTTTCAGGTCTACTTTCCGGAGGAGATCGCGATGGCGGCCGGCCTTCTGCCGGTGAAGATCCACGGCGCGCCGATCGAGCCCCGCCAGGGTGACGCCCACTTCGGCTCGTACCTGTGCTCCATCGTGAAGACGTCGTTGGAGCTCGCCCTCTCGGGACGGCTGGAGCTCGACATGTTCGTGTCCCACCCCATCTGCGATACCGCCCGCAACCTCGCAGCGGTGTGGGGTCGAAACGTCGGGTACCCCTGCGAGGTCCTGTACCTGCCCCAGAACGCCAATTCGTCGCACAGCGCTCGCTACCTTCGTGGCGAGTACGAGCGGCTCCAGCGCGGCCTCGAGGCGATCGCAGGTCGGGAGGTGAGCGAAGCCGACCTGGTGCGGGCGATCGGCGTGTACAACGAGAACCGGGAGCTGTTGCGGCGCCTCTATGCCATCAAGCGGACGTCGCCGTGGCTGCTCGGCGTCGACGAGGCCTACGTGCTCGTCGCGCTGGGAGGGCGGATCTTCCGAGAGGAGCACAACGAGCTGCTCCGAGCGGTGATCCCGATGATCGAGCGGCGCGAGGCGACGCCGCAGGACCGGATGCGGCTGGTGCTGGAGGGTGGCTTCTGCGAGCAGCCGCCGCTCGACCTGCTCACCACGATCGCCCAGTCCTCCTACGTGGTCGACGACGACCTGCTCGTCGGCATGCGCTTCCTCACCGACGACGTGCCGCTGGAGGGGGCCGCGCTGGACAACCTGGCCGAGAGCTACCTCGAGCGGTCGACGTACACGCCGGTGCAGCACGACCTGCGAAAGCCGAAGGAGCGGATGCTTCTCGATCGGATCCGATCGGCAGGCGCCGGCGCCGCGGTCCTCTGTGCGGCGAAGATGTGCGAGCCCGGGCTCGACGAGCAGGTCCCGTACGTGAAGGCGCTCGAGGAGGAGGGGATCCCCTACTTCGTCACCGAGTTCGAGGAGTCGATGACGAGCTTCGAGAGCCTTCAGATCCAGCTCGAGACGTTCATCGAGAACGTCCTGTTCGCGGAGGCATAGCGCTGCGATGACCACCAGCACCCCACCGCCGCCGGCTGCGACGAGCCAGACCGGCGAGCACCCATTGATCGGACGAGGGAACCGGGAAGGCAACCAGCTCTTCAAGGACTGGTACGGGCGGCTCGACGCCGCCGCCGAGCGGGGCGAGAAGGCGGCCTACGTCTTCGTGATGGGCAATGCCATCGAGCTCCTCGAGTCGTTCGACCTGCCGATCGTCCACTCGGAGATCAACGCGCTCCAGACGGCCGTCCGGCACGTCTCGGACTCCTACATCGCACAGGCCGAGGATCACGGATACGGGACCGACGTCTGCGGCTACGTGAAGGCCGACTACGGGCTCCAGCTGCGAGGCGGCGAGCACCCGATGGGCCGGATCCCGAAGCCGGCGATCGCCGTGTACACCGGAGCGTGCAACACCTACATCAAGTGGGCGGAGATCTGGGAGCGGATGTACGGCATCCCGATCGTCACCCTGGACGTCCCGGGCCCGCGGGCAGCCGGCGTGCTGCCCGGTCGCGGGAACCGCGACTTCGAGAACGACCTCGCCTATGTGCGGGGCCAGCTCGGCGAGCTCATCGAGCGGCTCGAGGAGCTGACCGGAAGGCGCTTCGACGTCGACCGCCTGCGCGAGGTGATGGGCCACGCGAACGAGATGACCCGAGACTGGGTGCGGGTCCTCGAGCTCAACCGGAGCCACCCGGCCGTCTACAACGCAGTGACGGACGGCACCGTCTATCTCGGCGTGGTGAACGGCTTCCGGGGCCGACCCGAAGGGGCGCGGTACTTCCGGGAGCTCGTCGAGGAGCTGGAGCACAAGGCGGCCAACGGGATCGGCACGCCGTTCGAGGAGCAGCACCGCCTGGCCTTCGTCGGGGTGCCGTGCTACCCGATCTATCGGCGCTTCAGCGAGATGTTCACCCAGCACGGCGGGATCTTCGTGGGGTCGAGCTACACCTGGTTCGCCTCGGGAGGCTGGAGCACGGGCTTCGAGTACGACCTCGACCACCCGGTCGAGAGCCTCGCCGAGGGCCTGCTCGTCGTCGCCCGTGCCTCCATGGACGCCATGTTCCACACGGACCGGATCCTGGCGGACCTGGCAGAGCCGTTCGCCATCGACGGGATCGTGTACCACGCCATCAAGTCGTGCCGGACCGTCTCGGCCGGCCTCGCCGACAGCCGTCGCGCCGTGATGGAGCAGGCGGACGTGGGCACCTTGCTGATCGACTCGGACCACATGGATCCTCGGGTCGTCTCGGAGGCGCAGATGAAGAACCGGGTGGACGCCTTCTTCGAGGGGCTCGAGACCCGGAAGCTGCTCGCGAGGTCGGCCTCGTGAGACGGGGGCACGTGCAGGCGAGGGGGCCGGCGGCAGCGAGGCCGTCGCAGCGACAAGAAGATCGCACGAGCGTGGCGGAGGGGTGGAGGCGATGACCTACACGGCAGGGGTGGACGTCGGATCGACGCAGACGAAGGCGGTCATCATCGACGACCTCGGGGCGATCGTGGGCCGGGCGCTCATCGACACGGGATCGAACGTGACCCTGGCGGCGGAGCGTGCCTACGGGATGGCGCTCGCCGAGGCGGGGGTCGACGAGGAGAAGGACGGGGTCGGCTACGTCGTCGGTACCGGCTACGGCCGATACCGGGTGACCTTCGGCGATGCGCAGACCACCGAGATCTCGTGTCACGCGAGGGGGGCCGTGAAGATGTTCCCCGGGACGCGCACCGTGCTCGACATGGGGGGCCAGGACACGAAGGCCATCAAGGTGAACGAGCGTGGAGAGGTCCTCGACTTCTCGATGAACGACAAGTGCGCCGCAGGGACCGGTCGGTTCCTCGGTGCCGCCGCGACGGCCCTCGAGATCCCGCTCGACGACCTCGGCCCCACCGCCCTCCTGTCGGATCGGCCGGTCAAGATCTCGACGACGTGCACGGTGTTCGCCGAGTCGGAGATCCTCTCCTGGCTCGGCAAGGGCAAGCGGTCGGAGGACATCCTGCTCGGCGTGCACCAGTCGGTCGGGTCACGGGCGCTCGCGCTGCTCCGGCGGGTGGGCATCGAGAGCGAGGTGACCTTCACTGGCGGGGTGGCGCGCAACGCCGGGATGGTGGAGGTGATCTCCTCGCTGCTCGGGTTCCGGGTGAACTACGGGGAGGACTCGCACTTCATGGGGGCCCTCGGGGCCGCG
This sequence comes from Actinomycetes bacterium, assembly GCA_021809425.1. Classification (GTDB taxonomy): domain Bacteria; phylum Actinomycetota; class Acidimicrobiia; order Acidimicrobiales; family Bog-793; genus JAKBAA01. Next base: position 12,699 of record JAKBAA010000024.1, read on the forward strand.
CTGTTTGCGAGGGACCACGTGCAGGCACGCCAGGTGCCTGCGTCGGCGTGAGGAGGGGAGGGAGATGACCTACTACGCAGGGGTCGACGTCGGTTCGACCTACACGAAGGCGGTCGTCGTCGGAGACGACGGCGAGATCGCCGGGCGGGCGCTGTTGAAGACCGGCTTTCGCCTCGCCGAGGCAGCGAGCGAAGCCCTGGAGTCGGCGGCGGCGGCGGCGTCCCTGGAGCCGGGAGAGCTGGACTACGTCACGACGACCGGGTACGGCCGCTTCCAGGTGTCGTCGCGCCAGCTCAACGTCACGGACCTGACGGCGGCGGCCTTCGGGGCACGCTTCCTCTACCCGCAGACCCGCACCGTCCTCGACGTCGGTGGGCAGACGATGAAGGTGTCCCGCGTCGACGGCACCGGCAAGGTCGTGTCGTTCCGTCTGAACGACAAGTGCGCGGCGGGGACCGGTGCCTTCCTCGAGAAGACGGCTCGCTACATGGGGTTCGGCATCGAGGAGGTGGGCCCGCTGGCGTCCACCTCGCGGTCGGACGTCTCGATCTCGGGCGTCTGCGCCGTGTTCGCCGAGGCCGAGGTGATCAACCACCTCTCCCAGGGCATCGCGCCGGCGGACATCATGCACGGCGCGATCGCCTCGCTCGTGAGCCGCAGCGTGCAGCTCATGAAGCGGGCCAAGATGGAGCCCGAGCACACCCTCATCGGTGGGATCCTGCGTTTCGAGACGATGGCGTCGTTGCTCAGGGAGTCCCTGGGCGGCGTGGTCAACGTGCCCTCGACCGACGACGTGCAGCATGTCCTCGCCCTCGGTGCGGCGCTGGCCGGTCGCCAACGGCACCGATCGGTGCTGGCGGGCAGGGTGCACGCGTAGGCTGCGGCGCGACGTCCGTCCGGTTGCTGCCGACTCGCCCGGGACCCCGGGCCGTCGAGGCCGAGAGAGAGTGCATTCGCCACGGGCCGGCCGGGAGCCGGCCGCCGGCACGAGGAGCAGACATGGCGCAGGCAACGTTCGACCCGACCGATCCCTCGTCGATCGGGATCGAGCTCTCGAGCGAGGAGCGGCTCGTCCAGTCGACCGTCCGCTCGTTCGTCGCCGATCGGGTGGTCCCCGAGGTGGCGGACTGGTTCGAACGGGGCGTCCTGCCGGTCGAGCTCGTGCCGGAGCTCGGGGAGCTCGGTCTGCTCGGGATGCACCTCGAGGGCTACGGCTGCGCGGGGACCAACGCGGTGAGCTACGGGCTCGCCTGCCTCGAGCTCGAGGCGGGCGACTCGGGCCTGCGCAGCTTCGTGTCCGTGCAAGGCTCGCTCGCGATGTTCCCGATCTGGAGGTTCGGGACCGAGGAGCAGAAGCAGGAGTGGTTGCCGCGCATGGCGAGTGGTGCGGTGATCGGCTGCTTCGGCCTGACCGAGCCCGACGCCGGGAGCGATCCCGGCGCGATGCGGACCCGGGCGCGCCGGGACGGCGGGGACTGGGTGCTCGACGGCGCGAAGATGTGGATCACGAACGGCGGCATCGCCGACGTCGCAGTGGTCTGGGCGCAGACCGACGAGGGCATTCGTGGGTTCATCGTGCCGAGGGGGACGAAGGGTTTCACGACCCAGGACATCCATCACAAGCTGTCCCTGAGGGCCAGCGTGACGAGCGAGCTCGCCTTCGACTCGTGCCGGCTCCCCGGCGAGGCGGTGCTGCCGGGGGCGAGCGGGTTGAAGGGCCCGCTCGCCTGCTTGAGCGAGGCGCGCTTCGGCATCATCTTCGGCGTCATGGGCGCGGCCCGGACCTGCTTCGAGGCAGCCCGAACCTACGCGCTCGATCGGGTGCAGTTCGGCCGGCCGATCGGCGCCTTCCAGCTGACGCAGGCGAAGCTCGCCGACATGGCGGTCGAGCTCGAGAAGGGCCTGCTGCTCGCCATGCACCTCGGTCGGCTGAAGGACGCCGGGCGCCTCCGCCACGAGCACGTGAGCGTGGGCAAGCTCAACAACGTGCGGGAGGCGTTGGCGATCGCCCGGACGGCCCGGACCATCCTCGGGGCGAACGGCGTCACGCTCGAGTACCCGGTCCTCCGCCATGCGGCGAACCTCGAGGCGGTGCTGACCTACGAGGGCACCACCGAGGTGCACCAGCTGGCGCTCGGGCGCGCCCTGACCGGGCTGGACGCGTTCAGCTGATGGCAACCGTTCCCGCTCCCGTCATCCTCGCCGGCGCCCGCACCCCAATCGGCAGGCTCTCCGGCAGCCTCGCCCCGCTTCGGGCGGTGGACCTCGGTGCGGTCGCCATCGCCGAGGCGCTCCGGCGAGCCGGCGTTGCCGGCGAGGAGATCGACACGGTCATCTTCGGCCACGTGCTCCAGGCTGGGCTGGGGCAAGGGACCGCTCGGCAGGCTGCCCACGAGGCGGGCATCCCGATGCAGGTTCCGGCCATGACCGTCGACAAGGTCTGCCTGTCGGGGCTGCAGGCGGTCCACCTCGCGGCGTTGACGATCGCCGCCGGGGAGGCCGACCTCGTGGTCGCCGGTGGCATGGAGTCGATGACGGGCGCCCCTCACCTGGTCCCTGGCGCCCGAGCAGGCTTTCGCTTCGGTTCCGGGGCGCTCCTCGACGCCGTGCAGGTCGACGGGCTGCAGTGCGCCTTCGACGAGGTGGCCATGGGTGAGGCGAGCGATCGCTACGCGGCCGAGAAGGGGGTGCGCCGGGACCGCCAGGACGCCCTCGCTGCACGTTCGCACGCGCTCGCCGCGTCGGCGACGGAGCGCGGCCGCCTCGCGGAGGAGATCGTCGGGACGAGCGTGCCCCAGCGTCGGGGCGAGCCGGTCGTCGTGCGCGAGGACGAAGGCATCCGGGGCGACACGACGGCGGAGGCGCTCGCGAGGCTGCGCCCGGCGTTCTCCCGGGACGGGTCGATCACGGCGGGCAACGCCAGCCAGCTCTCCGACGGGGCGGCGGCGCTCGTCGTGGCCTCCCGTCGCGCCGCCGAGCGCCTCGGGATCCGTCCGCTTGCGGAGATCGCCGGCTACGGCCAGGTGGCCGGGCCGGACCCGTCGCTGCTGACCCAGCCGTCCCGGGCGATCCGGGCGGCGCTCGACCGGGCAGGCGCCGCGGTCTCGTCGCTCGACCTCGTGGAGATCAACGAGGCCTTCGCCGCCGTGGTCGTGGCCTCGATCGACGACCTCGGGGTGCCCGAGGACCTCGTCAACCGGAACGGAGGTGCCATCGCCCTCGGGCACCCCCTCGGAATGTCGGGCGCCCGGCTCGCGCTCACCCTCGCCACGGAGCTGGCGCGGGGGGGCGGGGCCCTCGGCGTGGCGGCGCTGTGCGGTGGGGGCGGTCAGGGCGACGCCTTGCTGCTGCGGACCGTCGCCTGAGGCGGGCGAGCGAGACGGGGGAGGCGATCGGGTGTCGGACATTCGTCAGGTCGGCGTGGTCGGCTGTGGGCTCATGGGGTCGGGCATCGCCGAGGTGTGCGCGCGCGCCGGCGTCCCCGTGCTCGTGGCGGAGGCAGATCCGCCGCGCGCCGCGGCTGGTCGGGCCCGGATCGAGTCGTCGCTCGAGCGGGCGCTGGCGGCCGGCAAGCTGGACCCGGCGGGGCGTGAGGCCGCCCTCGCGCGGTGCTCGGTCACGACCGACCTCGACGCCCTCCGAGGGTGCGACCTCGTGGTGGAGGCGATCGGCGAGGACGTGGGGGCGAAGCTGTCGCTGTTCGCGACGCTGGACCGGGTCGTGGCGCCCGGCGCCGTGCTGGCCTCGAACACCTCCTCCATCCCGATCGCTCGCCTGGCAGCTGCCACGTCTCGGCCGGGCGCAGTGCTCGGCATCCACTTCTTCAACCCGGCGCCGGTCATGCGCCTCGTGGAGATCGTGCCCGGTCTGCGCACCGAGCCGGAGGTGCTGGTCCGTTGCGAGGCGTTCGTGACCGACGTGCTCGGGAAGGTGGCGATTCGCGCCAGGGACCGGGCCGGGTTCGTCGTGAACGGCCTCCTCGTCCCCTATCTGCTCGCAGCGATCCGCATGCTCGAGGCCGGCCACGCAAGCGCCGACGAGATCGACCAGGCGATGGTGCTCGGCTGCGCGCACCCGCTCGGTCCGTTGGCGCTGTGCGACCTGATCGGGCTGGACACGGTGCTCGGGATCTCCGAGGCGCTCTACGACGAGCTTCGGGACCCCGCCATGGCGCCGCCGCCGCTGCTGCGCCGCATGGTGGAGGCCGGACTGCTCGGGCGCAAGAGCGGGCAGGGCTTCTCCCTCCATGGCTGAGCGCTCGCCGACCACGGCTGGAAGCTCGCCGACGCCGGTCGCACGTGCTGCCGGCCGCCCTTCGTCGCCCTCGAGCCGGGGAACGGGCGGCCACTATGCTGAGCCCCACGCCAGCGACCACGGCGGTGCCGCCGCGGTCGCGTTGCGTCCACCGGAGGCCTAGGAACATGCAGATCGCCGTCTGTGTCAAGCAGATCCCCGACCCCGGGGATCCACCGCGCTTCGACGCGCAGACGTACCGGCTCGACCGGAGCGGGGCCATCATCCTCGACGACTCCGACGCCTACAGCGTGGAGATGGCGCTTCGCCTCGCCGAGGTCGCAGGTGGCGAGGTGACGGCCGTCTCGGTCGCCCCGGACGGGGAGCTTTCCGGCTTGCGCACCGCGCTCGCCATGGGCGTGCAGCGGGCGGTCCTCGTGTCGGATCCCGCCCTGGCCGGTCTGGACGCGCTCGGCACGGCGAAGGTCCTTGCCGCCGTGGCACGCCGGGTCGGCGCCGAGCTCGTGCTCGCGGCGACCGAGTCGACCGACGGCTACACGGGCACCGTCCCCGTCCAGCTCGCAGAGCTCTTGGCGTGGCCCGCCCTGAGCTTCGCCCGCCACGTCGAGCTCGAGGACGGGCTGCTCCGCGTGCAACGACAGACCGAGGCCGGCTACGACGAGCTGCGCTGCCCGCCGCCTGCGGTGGTCACCGTGACCGCCGGGGTGGTCGAGGTCAGGTACCCGACGATGAAGGGGATCCTCTCGGCGCGCTCGAAGCCGGTCGACCAGCTCTCCCTCGCCGACCTCGACCTCGAGGCGGCTGAGGTCGGCGTCCTCGGCGCCGGTCAGGAGGTCGTGGGCATCGAGGATGCGCCGGTGCGCGCGGCGGGGACGATGGTGACCGACGACGGGACCGGGCACGTCGCCGTGCTCGAGGCGCTGCGGAGCTGGAAGGTCATCTAGTCGGGGGTCGCTTCGAGCGCTGCGTGGCACGGGCCCTGGCAAGCGAGCCCGGCGCGCGTCGTCCCGCGACCGGACTGCTCCGCACGCGCGATGGCAGAACCTTGGTGAATTGGCCTTGGTGCGCGGAATTCCGTCGTCTCAAGTCGCTCGCCCCACCGTGCGCGTCTAGGATCGGGCGCCTGCGCGCCGAACCACGTCGTGCAGCACGCACCTGATGCAGGCGGGGTGAGGCTGATGATGGATCGGATCTTGGTCGTGTGCGAGCAGCGGGACGGCGTGCCGTCGGCGACCGTGCTCGAGCTCGTGAGCGCCGCCGCCAACCTGGCGACCGCGGTGGAGGGGGTGACCTGGGGACCTGGCGGCGCAGCGGCCGCGGCCGTCCTCGGTGCGCACGGGCTGGCGCGACTGCTCGACCTCGGTGACCTGGGCGACCGGCTTCCGGCTCCCCGCGTGGCCGACGCCCTCGCGGCGAGGATGGCGGGGGAGGGGCCGCCGGCGGCGGTGCTCGTGCCGATGTCCTACGACGGACGCGACGTCGCCGCGCGCCTGTCGGCTCGCCTCGACCGGCCGGTGCTGGCGAACGTCGTCGGGCTACGCGACGAGGAGGGCGGCCTCGTGAGCGAGCACGAGATCGCCGGTGGCGCCCAGCTCGCCCGGGCTCGGTTCACGGGACCGGGCCCGGGGATCTTCGTGGTGCGGCCGAAGTCGTTCGCACCGGCGAGCGACCCGTCGCGCCCTCCCGCCACGGTCGAGGCAGTGGCGCTGCCGGCGCCAGGTCCGAGGGATGCGGTCGAGGTGGTCGCCCGCCACGTCGAGGAGCGAACCGGGCCAGGCCTGGAGGCGGCCAGCGTCGTCGTCGCCGGGGGACGCGGGCTCGGGGACCAGGCGAGGTACGCGCGGGTGGAGCGGCTCGCCGAGCTGCTGCACGGAGCTCCGGCGGCCTCCCGGGCGATCGTGGACGCGGGGTGGGTGCCCTACGCCTACCAGGTGGGCCAGACCGGAAAGACGGTCAAGCCGGACGTGTACGTCGCCTGCGGCATCTCGGGGGCGACCCAGCACCTGATCGGCATGAAGGGGTCCCACCACGTGGTGGCGATCAACAAGGACCCGGCTGCGCCGATCTTCGGGATCGCGGACCTCGGGGTCGTGGGCGACGTCAACGAGGTCCTGCCTCGCTTGATCGCGGCGCTCGAGGCCGAGGCCTGAGGGCACGAGGGCGCGACGGATGCTGTCTCGCTTTCCGGTCGTCGGGGGCGTAGCCATCGTGGCGCTCGCGCTGAGCGGCCGCCGCCTCTGGCAGCTCGGCCAGCTCGTCACCTCGGGGGCGCCAGCGCCAGGTCGTAAGGGCCGGTGGGGGGCGCGGCTCACCCGGGAGGTCCGGGAGGTCGTCGGCCAGCAGCGTCTCCTGCGGTGGCGACTTCCGGGTCTCGCGCACGCCTTCACCTTCTGGGGCTTTCTCCTCCTCGGGCTGACGGTCATCGAGGCGTGCGGCGACCTGTTCTCGGCGAGCTTCGCCCTCCCGTGGATCGGCCACGCAGCCATCGTCGGCTTCCTCGAGGACCTGTTCGCGTGCGCCGTGCTCGTGTCCCTGGTGGTCTTCGCCGCCATCCGGCTTCGCCAGAACCCGCGTGTGCTCGAGCGTCGCTCGCGGTTCTTCGGCTCCCACAACGGCGTCGCCTGGCTCGTCCTCGGGATGATCGCCGCCGTCATCGTCACCCTGCTCCTCTACCGGGCGGCGCAGACGAACACGGGCCACTTCCCGTATGGATGGTGGGCCTTTGCGTCGCACGGCCTCGGAAGGGCGCTCGCGGGGCTCGGTGCCGGGACGAACCGGACGCTCGAGACGGTGTTCGTCGACCTCAACCTCATCGTGATCTTCGCCTTCCTCGTGCTGGTCGTCTACTCGAAGCACCTCCACATCTTCTTCGCGCCGATCAACATCGCCTTCGCTCGGACGCCGCGGGCGCTCGGCGCGCTCGACAAGACCCCGGTGATGGACCTCGAGGAGCTGACGGAGGAGTCACGATTCGGCGCTGGCCGGATCGAGGACCTGACCTGGAAGCAGCGGCTCGACCTGTTGGCGTGCACCGAGTGTGGTCGCTGCCAGAGCCAGTGCCCGGCCTGGGCGACCGAGAAGCCGCTCTCGCCGAAGCTGCTGGTGATGGCCTTGCGGGACGAGCTGCTCGCCAGCACGCGGCCGGCGGGCGACCACGCGGGGGGATCGGAAGGTCGAGCGCTCGTCGGCGCGGTCGTCGAGGCGGCGGCCGTGTGGTCGTGCACGACCTGCGGCGCGTGCGTCGAGCAGTGTCCCGTCGACATCGAGCACGTGGATGCCATCGTGGATCTCCGGCGTCACGAGGTGCTGATGGCCTCTCGCTTCCCGCCCGAGGCCGGCACGATGCTGCGCAGCCTCGAGAACCGCGGTGATCCGTGGGGCATGGGGAGCCAGCACCGGCTCGACTGGACGAGCGGGCTCGGGTTCGAGGTGCCGGTGGTCGAGGGTCGGATCCCGGACGAGGTCGAGTACCTGCTCTGGGTGGGCTGCGCCGGCGCATTCGACGATCGGGCGCGCGCGACGACCCAGTCGCTGGCCCGGCTGCTCCACCTGGCCGGCGTCTCCTTCGCCGTGCTCGGTCCCCGTGAGTCGTGCACGGGGGACCCGGCACGCCGGCTCGGCAACGAGTTCCTCTTCCAGGAGCAGGCCAAGGCAAACATCGCCGTCCTGAAGGAGGTGGGCGTGCGCAAGCTCGTGACGAGCTGCCCCCACTGCGCCAACACGATCGGCGCCGAGTACCCCGAGCTCGGCCTCGAGGTCGAGGTGCTGCACCACAGCGAGCTGCTCGCGCAGCTGCTGGCGACCGGCCGGCTGGACGCCGGCCGTCTCCCGGCGAGCGTCACCTACCACGACCCGTGCTACCTCGGTCGCCACCGAAGGGTCTTCGATGCCCCCCGTTCGGTGATCGACGGGGTCGAGGGGGTCGAGCTGGTGGAGATGGAGCGCCGGCGAGAGCAGAGCTTCTGCTGCGGGGCGGGAGGGGCTCGGATGTGGCTCGAGGAGTCGTCGGGGACGCGCATCAACCGGGCTCGGGCCGACGAGGCCCTCGGGACGGGGGCTGCCGTGGTCGCCACCGCATGTCCGTACTGCGCGGTCATGCTCGACGACGCCGTGCGGGAGCGGGGTCGGTCCGAGGAGGTGGAGGTGCTCGACCTCGCTCGGCTGCTCGAGCGGTCCGGGGCGTCCGGCCGAGGGGTCGGTGCAGGGTGAGGCCGGGCGCGTGGCGGGCGCGGCTAGCCTCTTGCGCGTGCGCGAGCTCCACCCGAACGGGATCCTGAGCACCGAGGAGGCGCCCGCGGAGCGGCTTGCCGCGCTCGAGCTGCGGCTCCGTGAGCAGGTCGAGGCCGCCGAGCTGTGCGGAACCGAGCTCCGGGCGATGGAGCGGGACCTCGCCGTGAAGGACTCCTTCATCCGCCGCCTCGAGCGGGGCCAGGAGCTGCTGTCGGTCGAGCTGGCACAGGTCCGAGCCCGCGCCGACGAGCTGTTCGGCGACCTCGAGCGGGCCGAAGCCCGCTGCGCAGCCGCCGAGGCGGCCCTGGCGGCGTCGGCGGCCGAGCTGGCGTCCGTGCGTGCCAGCACCTCGCTGCGCGTCGGCGCAACTGCCGTCGCCGTCGCGCGGCGCCTCGGGCCGCTCGGGCGGCTCGCACGGCACCTCGCGTCGGGGCGCCCGGCAGGACGCTGAGCGGCGGGTGAGCGTCCCGCCGCCGGCGGAGGCCCGCCGCGACCTCGGGCTCTCGACCGCCAAGGGGCTGCGGCAGCGCCTGGCGCGTCGTGCCCTCTGGCCGTTCCTCCGGCACCAGCTGGTCCTGAACGAGGCGACGGCGGCAGCGCTCGAGGAGGTGCGAGGCCGGCTGGACGCAGCGGAGCTCGGTGCGCTCCGCGGCCGCCTGGATGCGGCGGAGCACGAGCTCCGACGAGCCCGAGGCGATCTCGAGCACCACACGAGCGTGCTGGTCCGCCACGAGGAGCCGCTCGATCGCCACGAGTTCCTGCTGTCCCACCTCGAGCCCGCCTTCCTCGACCTCCAGCGGGCCATGGACCTCGTCCACGACAAGGTCGATCTCGCCAACCGCCAGGCCTTCGCCCGGTACCACGAGGGCTTCGGGTCGCTGCAGCGCTCGATCGCCGAGCTCGCCCAGCGTCTCGGCGACCTGGAGCTCGCCGACGAGGATCGTCGGGACGGCTGGCGGCGGGCCCTCGCCGACGTGTCGCTCCGGCTCGGACAGCTGGACCTGTTCCTCACCGAGGTGCGCCGGAGCTTCCCCGCGCCACCCGAGGGCGACCGCCTGGCCCGCCTCCCGGTCGGTCTCGAGGGCTTGCGGTCGGCCTTCGACGAGGCCTTCCGCGGGCCCCGCGCGGTGATCGAGGAGCGCGCCCGTGGCTATCTCGGTGAGCTGACCTCGCTGCCAGGCGGTGGCCCGGTCCTCGACCTCGGCGCGGGACGGGGCGAGCTCCTGCGCGTCCTGTCGGACGCCGGCGTCGAGGCCTACGGGGTCGACACGAGCCCCGAGGCGGTGGCGAGCTGCACGTCGTGCGGGCTCGATGTCCGCCACGAGGAGGCCCTCGCCCATCTCGCTGCCGTGCGGGCGGCGTCGCTCGGTGCCGTGACGGGGCTCCACCTCGCCGAGCACCTGCCGCCCGAGGCGCTGCTCGAGCTGCTGGCGCTCGCAGCACGGGCGCTGCGGCCGGGCGGCCTGCTCGTCCTCGAGACGCCGAACCCGGAGAACCTCGTGGTGGCGGCCTCGTCGTTCTGGCTCGACCCGACCCATCGCCGACCGCTGCCACCGGCACTCCTGGCCTTCCTCGTGGGTGCTCGGGGCTTCGACGGGATCGAGGTCCGCCGGCTCGTGCGGGCCGACCAGCCGGCACCCATCGCGCTCAAGGCGGATGAGGCGGAGGCGGCCGGCCAGGCCGTGGCCGGCCTCGTCGAGGCGGTGAACGCGCACCTGTTCGCGCCGACCGACTACGCCGTCCTGGCGCGACGCCCGTAGGAGGGGCGGTGCGAGTCGGGTTCCACTCGCCGTTGCCGCCGGAGCGGTCGGGGATTGCCGATTACAGCTACGAGCTGCTGGAGGAGCTGCGCCACCACGTCGAGGTGGTGGCGGTGGTGCGGGACGATCTCGTCGGGACGGATCGGGCCCCCGAGGGGGTCGAGGTCGTGGGCTGCTCGCAGCTCGGTGTGGACGACGTCGACGTCGACGTCTACCAGATGGGCAACAACCCGCGTTACCACCGCTTCCTCTACGCGCGGGCCCTCGAGCGTCCCGGCTTGCTCGTCCTCCACGACCCGTCGCTGGCCGACTACCACAGCGAGATGTGCCGGTCGCCCGAGAGCGGGGTGTTTCGCCACGAGATCGCCTTCGACCACCCCGGGATACCCCTCGAGGCCGAGCTGCCGCTCGTGGACGTCGGCGAGGGGCGTCGCGACCTGGACCGCCTCGAGGTCCTCCTCGCCCGCCGGGTCGTCGAGGCGAGCGTGCGCACGCTCGTCCACTCGAGCGCCATCGCCGAGTCCATGCGGGCCCGCTACCGGGGGGCGGACGTGACGACGATCCGGCTGCCGGCGCCGGTCGTCCCCGAGCGCCCTGGCCTCGCCCGGCGCCCCGGGGAGGTCACCTTCGGGGTGTTCGGCGGGATCAACTACTACAAGCGGATCGACGCCGTCGTCGAAGCTTTCCGGCAGGTCCGGCCCCGGTTCCCGCTGGCCCGCCTCGTCATCGCCGGGCGCCCGGACGAAAGGGAGATGACGGCCCGGCTCCGGCGGCTGGCGGCGAGCGAGGAGCTCGGCGGGGCGCTCGAGGTCCACACCGAGCTCACCCTCGCCGAGCTCGAAGCCGAGATGCACGCCTGCGACGTCGCCGTGTCGCTGCGCTGGCCGACGGCCGGGGAGATGAGCGCCACGCTCATGCGGGCCTTCGGAGCCGGCCGGCCGGCGGTCGTGACGGACGTGCTGCAGTTCCGCGAGCTGGACGGGCGGTTCTGCTGGCGGGTCCCGATCGGCGACGAGGAGGTCCCGAGGCTCGTCGAGGTGCTCTCCGCTGCCGCCGAGGACCCTGCCAGATGCGTCGAAGCGGGGCGGGCGGCGCGGCGCTTCGTCGAGCGCGAGGCAACCTACGCCGTCGTCGGCGAGCAGTACGTCGCCCATCTCGAGCACTGCCGCCGCCTCCGCCGGGCGAAGGCGGCGGCCGTGGCCAGCCGCTCGCTGGCCGCCCACGCCGTCCTCGGCGTGGCGCTGCTCGATGCCTATCCGCGCGAGGGAGAGGGTCGCGACGCGGTGACGGCGACGGCGACGGCCCTCGGGCGGGCCGGCGTGGACGTCGTAGACCTGCCACCCCCTCCCGGAGCCGACGGACCGGTCGAGCGTCTGGCGCCGGCCCGCGTCGTCGCCTCCCGCCGGTCGCTGGCGGCCGCCCGCAAGTCCGCGTCCCGGGGCCGCCGCCCGGTGGGGGGAGCGTCACCGGTCCGATCGCGGCCGGATCGCTTCCGGCTGGAGGGCCGGGCAGCCTCGTCGGTGGTCGAGGTCGGCGAGCTGCACGACGTCGTCGTCTGCCACGTGGATGCCCGACGGGCGCCGCTCGTCGGCAGGGCGCTGCGCGACCACCACCGCCGTGGCCGGCGCACCGTGGCGATCGTGCTGCCCGACGCCGTGCCGCTCAGCCGGTCCTTCGAGCGGGTCCTCCGGCACGCCGACGAGATCTGGGCACCCAGCTGGTTCGCCGCCGACCTGCTCGCCAGCGCGCCCACCGGTCCGGTCGTGGTCGTCCCGACGCCGTTCGACCGGTCGGCGATCGCGGTGCCCCTCCCGGCGCCAGACGGGCCGCTCCGCGTCGCCGTCGTGGTCGACGGCGCCGCCGGCCTCGCCCGGGCCAACCCGCTGGGGGCGGTGGCGGCCTTCGCTGCCGCCTTCGGCACGAAGGCGGGCGGGTTGCCGGCGGGGAGCGAGCGGCCGGCCCGGCTCGAGCTGGTCGTGCGCAACGTACCGGCGACCCGTGCCGCCGCGGTCCTCGCCGCGGCGCTGGCGACGGTCGACGGACGGCTCGTGCTCGCAGCGACGGGGGCCGAGGTCGGCGAGCGGCTGGCGGCGGCCGAGGTGGTGCTGTCGCTGCACCGGACCGATGCCGCCGGGCAGTGGTGCCTGTCGGCGATGGCGGCCGGCCGACCGGTCGTCGGCACGGCCTACGGCGGGTGGACCGACGTCGCGACGGGGAGCTCGGCCTGCCTTGTGGGGTTCGACTCGGAGGCGGTCTCGGAGGGCGAGTACCTCCTCGACGCGCCCGGTGAGTGGGGGGTGGAGCCGGGCCAGCGCTGGGCGAGCCCGGCGCTCGACCAGGCAGCCGGCTGGCTGCGGCGCCTCGCCGCGGATCGCCGGCTCGTCAGGCGTGTCGGGGCGGCGGCCCGGCAGGCGGTGGAGGCCCAGCCCGACGAGGCGGCCGTCGGCGCCCTGATGCGGGCGCGCCTCGAGGCCCTTTCCCACCAGTCGGCCTTCGACGAGGGAAAGCGGCGGCGACGCGAGGCTAGGCTCGCGCTGGCGCGTCCAACGGGCGCCAGCGCAGCCGGCGGAGGGCGTCGTTGACCGGAGAGGTGGAGCAGTCAGCCTGGTCGCGGGCGAACGCCGCGACCGATCCGTGCGCCGCCGGTGGTCCTGGCGATCGCCCCCTCCGTCGCCTGCTCCGCAGGCTGCTCGCCCCACAGCTTGCACGCCAGCGTCAATTCAATGAGGCGGTGCTCGGCACGATCGTCGAGGTGCGGGACGACCTTGCCGGCCAGCTGGGGGAGACCCGCCAGGCGGCCGGGGCGCCGGAGGAGCTCCAGGCGCTGCGGCGCCAGCTCGACACGGTGCTGTCGAGCCTGCAGTACCAGGGTGACGTCATCGGCGCGCTGCGAGCGGTGGTGGACGATCAGCTCCTCGACCGTGAGCTCGTCTCCCAGGAGATCGACCTCTCGCGCCAGCAGTCGTTCGCCCGGTTCCACGACGGCCTCGGCCTGCTGCGGCGGGAGCTGTCCGAGCTGACCCGGGTGCTGACGGCTCGGGCGGACGCCGCCGAGCGCCGGCTGGGCCGCGCCGAGCGGGCGCTCGCCGAGGCGCGCCTCGCCCTGGCGTCAGGGCACGGCACGGGGGCGGTGCCCGCCTCGACAGGTGCCCCGGAGGCCGCCCCGGAGGCCGCCCCGGAGGCCGTCGCCGAGGGGGCCGTCCGACGAGGAGCGAGCGCCCCTGGCGGGCGCTTCGGGGCGCTGTACGCCGCCTTCGAGGACGAGTTCCGGGGCGCGGAGGGGCTGATCAAGGAGCGCGTCGCCGGGTATCTCCCGGACCTCGAGCCGCTGCGGGGCAAGGGCCCGGTGCTCGACGTCGGGTGCGGCCGGGGGGACCTCCTGGAGGTGCTGGCGGAGGCCGGCATCGAGGCGTACGGGGTCGAGGTGAGCACGGGCTACGCGGCCCGCTGGGAGCTGGCCGGCGTGGACGTTCGGGTGGAGGACGTGGGACGGCACCTCGCCGGGGTTGCCGCCGGGAGCCTGGCGGCGGTGACGGCGTTGCAGGTCGTCGAGCACCTCGACACCGAGACGTTGCTCGGGTTCCTCGAGCAGGCGTACGCGGCCCTCCAGCCGGGCGGTCTCCTCGTGCTCGAGACGCCGAACCCCGAGAACGTGACCGTCGGCGCCTTCACGTTCTGGCTCGACCCGACCCATGAGCGGCCGATCCCGGCAGGGTTGCTGGCCTTTCTCGTCCGGTCCCAAGGCTTCGAGGACGTCGAGGTTCGCTACCTTCGCCGCCCCGAGCTGCACGGGCTGGCGGAGATCCCCTCGAGCGCCGCCTGGGCGGACGACGTCGCTCCGGTCCGCCAGGTCGTCGACCACCTGGTGTTCGGAGCCCAGGACTACGCCGTCCTGGCCCGTCGCGGCTGAGCCGGCACGGTGAGGGTCGCCTTCTGGGGCCCGCTGCCGCCCGAGGAGGGTGGGGCAGCCGAGCAGGCTGCGCTGCTGCTGCCGGAGCTGGCCCGTCGCCTCGAGGTCGTGGCGATCGTGCGCGACGAGCTCGTCGGCCGCACGTTGGCGCCGCCCGGGGTCGAGGTGGTCGCCGCCTCTCGCTACGGCCCGTACGGGGTCGACCTCGACGTCTACCACCTCGGCAACGAGCCTCGCCAGCACGCCGAGGTCCACCGACGGGCGCGCGAGCGGCCGGGTGTGGCGCTGCTCCACGAGCCGTCGCTCGCCGGGCTCTACGCCGCCGTCGCCGGTCCTCGAGGGCGGGCGTTGCTGGAGGAGGAGGCGTGGCGCGAGTCGGGCGGGGTTCCTTCCGAGGCACCTGGTCCGACGCTCGAGGGCGGTCGCGCCGGCTGCCACGGGGTCGCCCCGCTGCCATGGTGCTCTCCCCGGGTAGCCGCCGCGAGCCTGTGCGCGGTCGTCGACAGCGCCTTCGCTGCCGGCGAGCTGGTCCGCCGGGCGCCCGGATCCGTGGTCGAGGTCGTCCGACGCGCGGCGTGGGCTGGACCGGCGCCCGGGGGGGCCGGAGAGGCCCGGGCGGTCGTCGTGCCCGGGCCGGCGGTCGGGCGGCTCGTCCTGCTCGCCCACGGGTCCCCTTCCGGGCTCGTCGCCGGGGCGGCCGTGGTCCTCGCCGCCGCGGCGGCACGGGACGGCGGCGAGGTGACGGTGGTCGCGCCACCGGGCGCGCTGGCCGGGCCGGCGGCGGTGGCGGCGTGCCACGCAGCCGGCTTGGGAGCCGTGCGGGCGGTCGAGATGCCGGCGAGCATGGCGGCGATCGCCCAGGTTGTCGCCGGGGCGGCGCTTGCCGTCCTGCTCGAGGGGTGCAACCACGGTGGGACGAGCCCGCTCGTGGCCGCCTGCCTGGCGAGCGGCGTGCCGGTCGTCGTGGCGGATCACCCGCAGTACCGCGAGCTGACCGCTCCGGCGGTCAGCCGGGTGGCGGTCGACGAGGAGGCGGCGATGGTCGACCTCGCTGACCTGTTGGCCGGGGCCGACGGCGCGTGGAGGGCGGGGGCGCGGCGAGCGGCAGCCGCGCTCGGCCGGGCCCATGCGCCGGCAGAGGTGGCTGGTCGGATGGCCGAGGTGCTGGCGGGCTTTGCAGACGGCGAGGTGCATCGAAGGCGGGTCGCCCGCCGCTCGCCGGAGGCCGGGTGGCCGCCGGGGGTCAACGCCATCGCTTCGTTCGAGGCGACGACCGGGCTCGCCGAGGCGGCCCGGCGCTACGCCTCGGCGCTCGTCGCGGCGGGGGTGCGCGTGGCGATCGAGGACTACGACTACCGGTGGGCACCTCGGGTGGCCCACCGCTTCGACGAGGCCCTGCGGGCGCTGCCGCGCGGGCGGCCGTACGACGTGGAGCTGTGCTCGCTCAACGTCAACGAGCTGCACATCCTGCCGGAGCGCTACCTGCGACCGCCGCACACCCGGCGCCACGTCATCGGGTCGTGGTTCTGGGAGCTGCCCGACCTGCCTCGGTCGCTGCACGAGCAGGTGGCTCGGGTCGACGAGGTGTGGGCGCCGAGCCCGTTCGTGGCGGAGGCGTTCGCGCCGCACACGAGGGGGCCGGTGGAGGTGGTGCCGTGCGTCGTCGAGCCGGCGCGCGACGAGCGCCTCGGCCGGCCCGACTTCGGGCTGTCGCCGTCGCGGCGGTGCTACTTCTTCCAGTTCGACTGCAACTCGACGCTGGCGCGCAAGAACCCGTTCGGGGTCATCGACGCCTTCGCCCGGGCCTTCCCACGCTCGCGCCGCGGTGACGTGCAGCTGGTGATGAAGACGCTCAACCTGCACCGTCACCCGGAGGCGGCGATGGCGCTGCGCGCCCGCATGGCGGAGGTGGACGGGCTCATCGTCGACGCCGATCTCACCGTGGAGGCGATGGGGTCGCTGACGGCGGCCTGCGACGTGTTCGTGTCGCTGCACCGCGCCGAGGGGTTCGGGCTGGGGCTCGCCGAGGCGATGTACTTCGGCAAGCCGGTGGTCGGGACGGCCTACTCGGGGAACCTTGCGTTCATGTCGGTGACCAACAGCTGCCTCGTCGGCTACCGGATGCGGCCCGTGACGATCGGCGAGCTGCGGTTCAACCCGGGGTCCGAGGTCGTCTACGAGCCCGGCCAGCGCTGGGCCGAGCCGGACCTCGACGACGCGGTCGACTGGTTGCGCTTCTGCCACGACGAGCCGGCGGCGGCGGACCGCCTGGGGCGGGCGGGGGCGGCGACGATCCGCGACCGGTGCAGCCG
Source organism: Actinomycetes bacterium (assembly GCA_021809425.1). Classification (GTDB taxonomy): domain Bacteria; phylum Actinomycetota; class Acidimicrobiia; order Acidimicrobiales; family Bog-793; genus JAKBAA01. The sequence continues at coordinate 29,165 of JAKBAA010000024.1, forward strand.
GGCGGCGGTCGGCGGGCGCATGCGCGAGCTGCTCGAGGAGCGTCGGGCCGGATGAGCCGCCTGCCGACCCGGTGAGCGCGCCGCTCGCCGAGCTCGCCGTACGCTTCGCTGCCTTCTCCCTCCTCCTCGCCGGCGTGGGCGCCGGTCCGGCGAGCCTGCTCCCCTCGAGCTGGCCGGCCCGTGCGAGGCTGGCGCTGGCGCCGGTGCTCGGGCTGTGCCTCGCTGCCTGCGGCGCCACGACCCTCGAGTGGCTGGCCCCGGCGGACCGTTGGTACCCGGCGCTCCCGGCGACCGCCGCGCTCTCGCTGCTGGTGGCGGCGGGTCGTGCCCGGCGCGCCCGGGCAGGCGGTCCCCGGGCAGGCGGTCCCCGGGCGGGGGCCGGGCCCCGAGCCGGGGGTGGCGTCCGGGGCGGTCTGCTCGTCGCCGGCGAGCTGCTGGTGGTGGTGGCGGCGGCGTTCCTTCCGGTGGCCACGGCGCTGGCCGCCCACGGCAGCGTGGGGCCGATGAGCTACGAGGTCTACGACGGCCCCGGCTACGTGGCCAATGCCGAGGCGGCGGCGACGGTGTCGATCCGCACGGCGTCGACCGAGACGAGCGTGGCGAACTACGTGCAGCGCTGGTGGCACCTCGACACGGCGTCGCCCAACCGGCTCGACGATGCACCGGTGGTGGCGGGCGCCGACGCGCTGCTCGGTCTGGACGCCACGCAGACCTACGTGGCCAACCTGCTCGCCGTGCTGGCCGCCGGGGGGCTCGGGCTGTACGCGGCCGTGGTGGTGGCGGCGCCGCGCGCCCGGCGGCTCGCCGCCCCGCTTGCCGGGGCAGCCTTCGGCGGGAGCTTCTTCTTACAGCTCGTGTTCGACGGCAGCCAGGCGGCGCTCACCGGCCTTGCCGTGCTGGTGCCCCTGCTCGTGCTGCTCGTCGAGGCGGCTCGCCGGCCCAGGGCGGGCACGCTGGCGGTGCTGTCGCTGGCGCTTGCCGGGCTGGGGACGCTGTACCCGATCTTCCTCTTCCCGGTGGTGGTGGTGGTGGGTGGCGCGGTGGCCGTGCTGGCGGCCCGGTCGTGGCGCGGCCGGCGTGTGGCGTGGCGGCCGTGGCTGGTCCGCGGCGCCGGGGTGGCCGTGCTGGCGGCGCTCGGCGACGTGGTGGCGACGGTTCGCGACGCCCGCTCGCTCAGCTCGATCGCGACCGGTGGGGGCATCCTGTCGAGCTTCCCCGCCTACCACCTCGGCGCGGGAGTGGCCGGGAGCTGGCTGCTGCAGACGCGCGATCTGTACGGGGTGGCCTTCGGCGCCCAGAGCCCGCTGGCCGACGTGGTGCCGGCGCTGCTGGTGCCGCTGGCCGTGCTCGCCGTGGCGCTGCCCCCGCTGCGCCGTGAGCCGGTCGCCTGGTTGGCGCTCGCCCTCGTGGCGGTGTCGGTCCTGCTCGGGGCGTACGAGCAGGTGCGCCACGGGTGCGGCTACTGCGAGGACCGCAGCATGCTGTCGGCGGTGCCCCCGCTCGCCTTCCTCGTCTTCGCCGGCCTCGGCACGGCGCTGTCGAGCGGGCGCGCCGGGCTCGTGGCGGTGGGCCGGGCGAGCCGGCGCCCCGGGGCGGCGATCCCCGGGCACGGTCGGGGTGCCGCCCGCCTGGGCACGGCGATGGTGGCGATGGTGGCCGCCTCGTACGTCGGTCTCGTCGCCTACTCGTCGACGAACGCCCGCGCCCGGTACGCGGCGGGAAGCCTGTACGTGACCGGCGCCGAGCGGGCGCTCGTCGACCGGATCTCGCCGGCGGGCGGACCGGTCGAGCTGGAGGGCCTCGGGACGCTCCCGTCGTCGATCGCCGCCGAGCCGTACGCCTACGAGCTGCTGGTCGCCCGCCACGTGGCGGTGTCGGTGGCGACGGCGGAGGAGGGTGCCGGTCTGGCGAGCGACTGGGGTCCACGACCGGTGCGCCCGCCGTGGTTCGACCCGTCGTACCGGCTGGTGCTGACCCGGCTCGGTGCGCTGGTGGGAGGGCGCCGGCGGGTGGCTACGGCGGGGATGCTGACGCTCGAGCGGCGGGTGGCGCCGGTCGGGGTGACGGTCGAGTCCGGGCTCGGCTTCTCCTCCCCGACGTCGCGGCTGGCGACGGTGACGGGCCCGCTGCGCCTGGTCGTGAGCGGCGCCCGGGGTCCGGTGGCGGTGCGGGTCCGCACCGCCCTCCCGGGCCGCCACACCGGGTCGGGAGGGGGGAGCGCCGTGCACTGCGCCGTCGTCGAGGAACGGTCAGGCGTGCGGGGCGTCACGCTGGACGTCCGGGGCGGGGCGACCGTGCTCGGGGTGTCGGCGGTGGCGGGCCGCTGCTGAGCGGTCAGGCGCGCCCGAGCACGCCCCGCGGGTCGCGGCAGAACCGGTCGAGGGTGTCGGCCATGTAGTCGAGCTGCTGCTCGGTCATGCCGGGGTAGACGCCGAGCCAGAGTGCCCGCTCCATCAGCCGGTCGGTCTCGGCGAGCTCGCCGACCACCCGGTAGCCGCGCCCAGCGGCGCGCAGCTCGTCGAAGCAGGGGTGCCGGACGAGGTTGCCGGCGAAGAGCATCCGGGTCTGGATCCGCTGGCCCTCGAGGTGGCGGACGAGGTCGTTGCGGGTGAACGGGGCACCGTCCTCCACGCTGAGCAGGAGGCCGAACCAGCTGGGGTCGGCCCGCTCGGTGGCGACCGGCAGCCGGAGGAGGTCGCCGTAGGGTGCCACCGCTTCGGCGAGCCGGGCGAAGTTGGCCCGGCGCGCTGCCCCGAAGGCGTCGAGCTTGGCGACCTGGGCGACACCGATGGCGGCCTGCAGGTCGGTCATCTTCAGGTTGTAGCCGAAGTGCGAGTAGGTGTACTTGTGGTCGTAGCCCTCGGGGAGCTGGCCCAGCTGGTGCTCGAAGCGCAGACCGCAGGTGTTGTCCTTGCCCGACTTGCAGTAGCAGTCTCGACCCCAGTCCCGGAAGCTGGCGGCGATCGTGTCGAGCTCCTCGTCACGTGCGTAGACCGCGCCGCCCTCGCCGGTCGTCATGTGGTGCGGCGGGTAGAAGCTGCTCGTGGCGAGGTCGCCGAAGGAGCCGGTGCGGCGCGTCTCGGCGGTGGGCCCGAGGAGCGAGGTGTAGGCGGAGCCGAGGGCGTCGCAGTTGTCCTCGACGAGGTACAGGTCGTGGCGGCGGCAGAAGGCGACGACGGCGTCCAGGTCGAACGGGTTGCCGAGGGTGTGCGCCGCCATGACGGCCCGGGTGCGATCGGTGCGTGCGGCCTCGAGCAGGCGGGTGTCGAGGTTGGCCGTGGCGCGCTCCACGTCGACGAACACCGGGACGGCGCCGTGCTGGACGATCGGGGCGACCGTCGTCGGGAACCCCGCCGCGACGGTGATCACCTCGTCGCCGGGACGGACCCGCCGGTCGCCGAGGCGGGGGGAGGTGAGGGTGGAGAAGGCGACGAGGTTTGCCGACGAGCCGGAGTTGACGAGCCGGCAGTGGGGGACCCCGACGTAGGCGGCGAGGGCGTTCTCGAGCCGGTGGGCGTAGCGGCCCTCGGTCAGCCAGAAGTCGAGGGAGGCGGCGACGAGGTTCGTGACCTCGGCGGCGTCGTGCACCCGCCCGGCGTAGCGGACCGGGCTGCGGCCGGGGACGAAGGGACGCTCCTCGCGGCGGGAGGCCTCGACGTAGGCCTCGACGAGCCCGAGGATCTGGCGTCGCAGCTCGGCCGAGCCGGGTGGCGTGGGGCCGTCCGGCGCCGGCGGTCCGGTGTCCTCGGGGCGCCCGCCGGCGGCGCTCGTGCCGGGAACGCTCATGCCGGCAGCCCCGTCGTGCCGGCGCCGTCGTGCTCGAGGGCGAGGTAGCGCTCGATCTGCGACCGGGTGAGGGCGCGTGTGCCGGCGGCGCCGTCGCGGGCGGCGAGGTACCACTCGATCGTCCACTCGGCGGTGGCCTCGAGGTCGAGCACGGGGCGCCAGCCGAGGCGGTGGCGGGCCTTCGTGCTGTCGAGCAGCAGGACGTGGCGCTCGGGCGGCCCGGGCGGACCGGCAACGATGTCGGGGGCGGCCCGTCCGGCCCGCCGGCAGGCCGCGGCGAGCAGGTCGACGAACTCGCCGACGCTCGCTGCCGCGCCGGGCTCCGGTCCGAAGTTCCAGGCCTCGGCCACCGGGTCGCCCTCGAGGAGGGCCACGGTGAGCCGGAGGTAGCCGGCGACGGCGTCGAGCACGTGCTGCCACGGCCGCACGGCGTCGGGCCGGCGCAGGACGAGCGGCGACCCGGCCCGGAGGGCCCGGGCGAGGTCCGGCACGATCCGCTCGGGTGCGGCGTCCCCCCCGCCGACGACGTTGCCGGCCCGTGCGGTCGCCAGGGCCCCGCCGGCGGGGGCGAACGAGGCTCGCCAGGCGTGGGCCACCAGCTCGGTGGCGGCCTTGCTGGCGCTGTAGGGGTCCTCGCCACCGAGCGGGTCGCCCTCGGTGTGGGCGGCCGGGCCGACGGCGTAGCACTTGTCGCTCGTCACGACGAGGCAGGCGGCGACCTGCGGCGCCGAGCGGACGGCCTCGAGGAGGCGGACCGTCCCGGTGACGTTCGTCTCGAACGTGCCGAGCGGGTCGTCGTAGGAGGGGAGCACCAGGGCCTGGGCGGCGAGGTGCAGGACGACCGAGGCGCCGCTCTGGTGCAGCGCCCCGGCGAGGGCGCCCGGGTCGCGCACGTCGCCGACGATGCTGCGCACCCCCGGCGGCGGGCCGGCGGTGGCCGCCAGGCTGCCCGGGAGCGGCTCGAGCGCGTAGCCGGTCACCTCGGCGCCGGCGGCGGCGAGCAGCTCGACCAGCCAGGCGCCGACGAAGCCGGTGTGGCCCGTGACGAGCACTCGCCGGCCGGCGAAGGCGCCGAGACGGTCGGCGAGGCTGCCGGGGCCGGGGCCGGGGCCGGGGCCGGGGCCGGTCACCAGACCCGCCAGGGTGCCGCGCCGCCCGCCCAGAGCTCCTCGAGCTGGTTGCGGTCGCGCAGGGTGTCCATGGGCTGCCAGAACCCCTCGTGGCGGAACACGGCCAGCTCGCCGTCCCGGGCGAGCCGCTCGAGCGGCTCGTGCTCGAACAGGGTGTCGTCGTCGCCGAGGTAGTCGAGCACGCCGGGGGAGCACACGAAGAAGCCCCCGTTGATCCAGGCCTCGCCGCCCGCCGGCTTCTCCTGGAAGCGCACGACGCGGTTCCCGTCGGTCTCGAGGGCGCCGAATCGGGCGGGCGGGCGCACGGCGGTGACCGTGGCGAGCCGGCCCTCGGCCCGGTGGAAGGCGAGCAGCCGGGCCACGTCGACGTCGCCGACGGCGTCGCCGTAGGTGAGGGCGAACGTCTCGCCCTCGAGGAAGGGTGCGGCACGCCGGATGCGGCCTGCGGTCTGAGTGCGCTCGCCGGTGTCGACGCAGGTGACCCGCCAGTCCTCGCGCTCGCCCCGGTGGAGCGCGACCTCGCCGGTGGCGAGGTCGAAGGTGGCGTCGGAGCCGTGCAGGACGTAGTTGGCGAAGTACTCCTTGATGACGTACCCCTTGTATCCGCAGCAGACGACAAAGTCGTTGCAGCCATGTGCCGCATAGATGTGCATGATGTGCCACAGCATCGGCCGGCCGCCGACCTCGACCATGGGCTTGGGGCGCGTGACGGTCTCCTCGGAGAGCCGGGTGCCGAGGCCGCCGGCCAGGATGACGACCTTCATCTCGAAACGTTCGCTCCTCGTCCGGCCGCCGGCAGCGCCGGCCCGCAGGCTGGCGGCCGATCGTATCCGAGGCACCCCGGCTCCGGGGCGATGCCGCTCACGACGAGCGCAGCCAGGCAACCGTGCGGGCGAGCCCCTCGGCGAGCGTTGTCGCGGGCAGGACGCCGAGCTCGTCCTCGATCCGGCGGGTCACCGGCACGTAGCACGGGGCCGGGCCGTCACCAGGTGGCGTGCGTACCTCGACCGGAAGGGCCGGCTCGGCGAGCGCTGCGCAGGCCTCGGCGAGGTCGCGGATCGACACCGGGACGGGGGAGCCGACGTTGTACGCCCGGCCGGGCGTCCCGCGGGCGAGGAGGGCGAGGAGGGCGCGGGCGAGGTCGGCGCAGTACAGGTAGGAGCGGAGCGGCCGGCCGTCGCCCTCGACGACGACCGGGTGCCCGTCGAGGGCGTCGGCGAGGAAGTTGCCGGCCGCGTAGTGGGCGCGAAGCGGGATGCCCGGCCCGACGAAGGCGAAGCAGCGGGCGATCACCGCCTCGACGTCGCCGGCGGCGGTGGCCGAGGCACAGAGGTTCTCCGCCAGCCGCTTGGCCTCGCCGTAGGCGGAACGGGGCTCGAGCGGGTCGGGGGCGCCGCCGTCGTCCTCGTGCACGGGCGCGGTGCGGGGGCCGTAGACGGCACCCGAGCTGAGGAAGAGGAGGCGGGCGGCGCCGCGGGCCGCGACGGCGAGGGCGGCACGGGTGCCGTCGAAGATCGTGGCGGCCATCGCCCGGGGCTCTCCGTCGCCGGTCCCGAAGCCGGCCGAGGAGCTGGCGGCGGCGTGGACCACGAGGTCGACCGGGCCCACCCCGTCGAGCGCTGCCAGCCCGGCGACGTCACCACGGACGAGCCGCGCCCAGTCGACGGCCGGGAGCCGCACGTCGTCGGGGCGCCGCGACAGGAGGAGGAGCTGGCCACCCGGCCCGGGGACGCCGGCGGCGAGGAGCGAGGCGGTGAGCCAGCGGCCGAGGAAGCCGGTGCCGCCGGTGACGAGGATGCGGGCGCCCTCGAGGCGGGCGAGGTCGTCCGAGGCGTCGGCGACGACGGCCCGGAGGTCCGAAAGGGGCAGGCCGAACGGGCTGGCACCGGCCACGCGGTCACGCTAGCGCCCTCCCCGGTTCTCGACGCCGCCGGGTCGGTCACCTATCGTGGCCGACGACCACGGACGCGACGGCCGGCAGGCCCAGGGGCGCCCGCAGGCCCGGAGAAGGAGAGGGCAGCCATCAACGCGAGAGAGCGCCAGATGCTCGACCTGTTGCGGCGCGGGCGTGACGAGTACGGCTACCTCGCCGTGAAGGCCGAGTTCGAGGCCGAGGGGACGAGGACCGACGAGCTGCTCCGCCTGCTCGAGATGACGCGGCGCGCCGGGTTGCGGATGGCGCTCAAGATCGGCGGGTGCGAGGCCGTACGCGACCTGATCGAGAGCCGCCAGTTCGGGGTCGACTACGTCATCGCGCCGATGATCGAGACGCCGTACGCGCTCGGCAAGTACGTGCAGGCCAAGAACAAGGTGTACCGGGCGGAGGAGCAGGAGGACACGAAGTTCCTGTTCAACCTCGAGACCGAGACCGCCTACCGGTCGCTCCCGGCGCTCGTCGAGCTGGGGCGTGCGCCCCAGGGAGTCGACGGCATCGTGTTCGGTCGGGTCGACTTCTGCGGCTCGCGCGGGCTCGGCTCAGACGACATCAACCGCCCGGAGATCACGAGCTGCTGCGTCGAGGCGGCCGCGGCCTGCAAGGCGGCGGGGCTCGAGTTCGTGGTGGGTGGCGGCGTGTCGAAGGACGCGCTCGACGTGCTCGCCGAGATCCGCAGCACCCACCTGTCGCGCTTCGAGACGCGCAAGATCATCTTCGACGCCGGTGCGCTGCCCGGGGTGGGCGACGGCGTCGCCGAGGGATCGCCGGTCGCCCGGGGGCTGCTGGCGGCGGTCCACTTCGAGATCCTGTGGCTGCTCAACAAGCGGGACTACTACACCGAGATCGGCGCCGAGGACGACCGCCGCATCGCCATGCTCGAGGCACGCTGGAAGGTGCTGAACGGGGGAGCCAGCGCGTGAGGGCGCCGTCGCGCCGTCGCCCGGGCGCATGAGGCGGGTCGCCGACCTCATCGCCGACCGCCTGCACCGGGCCGGGATCCGCCACGTGTTCATGGTGACCGGTGGCGGCGCGATGCACCTGAACGACGCCTTCGGGCGCCACCCGGGCCTGGTGACGGTGTTCTGCCACCACGAGCAGGCGTGCGCCATGGCGGCCGAGAGCTACGCCCGCCTGACCGGGCGGATGGCGGCGGTCAACGTGACGACGGGCCCGGGCGGCGTCAACGCGCTGAACGGCGTGTTCGGCGCCTACGTGGACTCGATCCCGATGGTGGTCGTCTCCGGGCAGGTGAAGCGGGAGACGATGGTGGCGAGCTACGACCTGCCGTTGCGCCAGCTCGGCGACCAGGAGGTCGACATCGTGGCGATGGCGGCACCGGTCACGAAGTGGGCGGCGGTCGTCGAGGACCCGGCGGCGGCCGAGTCGATGGCCACCGCCGCCTGCGACCTGGCCCGCGCCGGCCGCCCGGGTCCGGTGTGGCTGGACGTTCCGATCGACGTCCAGGCGGCGCCCGTGGCGGCGGTGCCCGAGGGGGACGGGGCTCGCTTCCCCGGACCGCCGGTGCCCCCGCCGCCACTGCGGGGCGGGGCGCTCGAGGCGGTGATGGCGGAGGTGGTCGAGCGGCTCGAGGCGAGCGAGCGGCCGGTCGTCCTGGCCGGCGCCGGGGTGCGGCTGTCGGGTGCCCAGGCGCGCTTCGCCTCGGTGACCGCCCGGCTCGGCGTCCCCGTGACGACCGGGTGGAACGCGCACGACGCGCTGCACGACGCGCACCCGTGCTACGTCGGCCGCCCGGGAACGATCGGGGACCGCGCCGGCAACTTCGCCGTGCAGAACGCCGACTTCCTGCTCGTGCTGGGGAGCCGGCTGAACATCCGGCAGGTCAGCTACAACTGGTCCTCCTTCGCCCGGGCCGCGTTCAAGGTGATGGTCGACGTCGACCCGGCCGAGCTGGCGAAGCCGACGCTGCGCATCGACCTGCCGGTGCACGCCGAGCTGTCGGAGGCGCTCGCTTCCCTCGACCGGTTGCTCACCGGGTGGTCGCAGGGTCGCCACGACGAGTGGCTGGCGTGGTGCCAGGAGCGCCGGCACCGCTACCGGGTGCGACCGGAGGCGCCGTCGTTGACCGGCCCGATCGACCCGTACGCGGCGCTCGGGGTGCTGTTCGACCAGCTCGAGGAGGGGGAGGTCGTCGTCACCGGTGACGGGTCGGCCTGTGTGATGACCTTCCAGGTCGCCGAGCTCAAGCAGGGGCAGCGCCTGTACACGAACTCCGGGTGCGCCTCCATGGGCTACGACCTCCCGGCCGCCATCGGCGCCGCGCTGGGGGCGGGCGGCCGGCGCGTCGTCTGCGTGGCCGGCGACGGCAGCATCATGCTGAACCTGCAGGAGCTGCAGACGATCGTCGGGCTGGGGCTGCCGGTGAAGATCGTGCTGTTGCGCAACGACGGCTACAGCTCGATCCGCCAGACCCAGACGAGCTACTTCCCCGACAACGTGGTCGGGTGCGACCCGTCGTCGGGGCTCACCTTCCCGGACTTCGTGGCGGTGGCGCAGGCCTTCGGGATCCGGGCGGCGCGCTGCGAGGAGCTGCGGGAGGTGCCCGGCGCCCTGGCCGAGCTGCTCGCCGGCGAGGGCCCGGGGCTGCTCGAGCTGGTGGTCGACCGGGACCACCCCTTCGAGCCGAAGCTCGCCTCCCGGGCGCTCGAGGACGGCACGATGGTGTCGTCGCCGCTCGAGGACCTGGCGCCGTTCCTCCCGCGAGCAGAGCTCGCCGAGAACCTGCTGGTCGCGCCGATGGAGCTGCCCGGGTGAGCCCCGAGCTGCGCGAGGTCCTCGTGGTCGGCGCGTCGGGCGACCTCGGCCGCGCGATCGCGGCGCGCTACGCCGCCGCCGGGCACGCCGTCACGGGAACGTCACGCGCCGAGCTCGATCTGTCGAGCCCGGCGCACGTCGACGCCTTCCTGGCGGCCGACCGGCCGCGCTTCGCCGCGTTGGTGCATGCGGCGGGGCGCAACTTCCCGGCCCCGCTCGCCGAGCTGTCCGACGACGAGATCCGAGCGTGCTTCGAGGTGAACGTGGCAGGGTTCGTGCGGCTCGTTCGGGGGCTGGCCGAAGAGCTCCAGGCGGCCCACGGCAGGATCGTGGTGCTGTCGTCGATCTTCGGCACGGTGTCGCGCCGCGGGCGGCTGGCGTACGCGATGTCCAAGCACGCCCTGGTCGGCGCCGTCCAGACCCTGGCGCTCGAGCTCGCGCCGGCCGGCGTCCTCGTGAACGCCGTGTCGCCCGGTTACATCGCCACGCGGCTCACCGAGCAGAACAACGACGCCGCCACGATCGCCGCGCTCGAGGCGGCCATCCCGCTCGGGCGGCTCGGGACGCCGGCGGACGTGGCCGAGGCGGTCTACTTCCTCGGTTCCACGGCGAACGGGTACGTGACCGGCCAGGACCTGGTGCTCGACGGCGGCCTGCTCGTCGACGGTGGGGCCGGCGCGTGACGGAGACCTTCCGCATCGGAGGGGACCGGTTCTCGGTCGCACCCCCGCCCCCGCTCGGTGGGGAGGCGTCCGGTTTCGTCGTGCGCAGCGGGGCGGGCGACTACGAGGTGCGGCTCGCGGCGGGCCAGCCGGGGCCGGCGGTTCAGGTGGCGGCGCTCCTCGACGGGCTGGCCGCACCGCTGGTCGTGGCCGACGAGGTGGTGCTCGCCGCGCATCTCCCCGACGGAGTCGGCCCGGCGCCGTGCCACCCGGTGGTGGCGAGCGAGGCGACGAAGAGCCTCGACGGGGCGGTCGCCGTGCTCGACTTCCTCGCCGGCGAGCGGGCAGGGCGGGCGACGACGGTGGTGGCGATCGGTGGTGGCGTCGTCCAGGACGTGACCGGGTTCGCCTGCGGGGTGTACAAGCGGGGCCTGTCGTGGTGCTACGTGCCGACGACGCTGCTCGCGCAGGCCGACAGCTGCATCGGGGGGAAGACGGCCGTCAACTTCCGGCGGACGAAGAACCTGCTCGGTCTGTTCTGCGCGCCCGGGCAGGTGCTGTCGCACCCGGGCTTCCTCTCGAGCCTCGCCCCCGCCGACCTGCGCTCGGGCCTCGGCGAGATCCTGAAGCTGTGCGCCATCGGCGGGGAGGGCTGCCTCGCCCGGTTCGAGGACGGCCTCGCCGCCGCCCTCGCCGGCGACCTCGACGTGGTGCGGTCGCTCGCCGCGCTGTCGCTCGCCGTGAAGTGGCCGGTGATCGAGGCGGACGAGCGTGACGTGGGCGCCCGCAGGGCGCTCAACCTCGGCCACAGCGTCGGCCATGCCGTCGAGGCGACGACCGGGTACGAGGTGCCGCACGGGGTGGCGGTCACCCTGGGGACCCTCGTCGAGTCCGAGCTCGCCCGGCGGCGTGGCCTGCTGGAGGCAGGCGTGGTCGACCGGTTGACGCGCAGCGCCCGCCTGCTCGTGACCGGGACGGAGGCAGCCGCGGCGGCGACGGTCGCGCCGGAGGCGCTGTGGTCGGCCATGGGTGGCGACAAGAAGGTCGAGGGTTCGGTCCTGAAGCTCCCCGTCCCCGTGGCGCTCGGGGCGGTCGAGCTGGTCGACCTGCCGCTCGATGCCCGGGGGCTCGGCGAGCTCGAGAGCGCGCTCGGGTGCCTGGCGAGCCTGCGCTGAGGCGCCCGTCGCGGCGCAGGGCCCCGGCAGCGCTCGGGCTGGTGGTCGTGGCGCTGGGCTGCTTCGTGGCGTCGTTCGCCGTGCGCCCGGCGGCAGGGCGGCTGCTGGCCGCCGGCTCGGACGGTCCGGTGGCGGCGGCGCCCGGGCGGCGGGTGACGCTGCCCATGCCGAGCTGGCTCGGGGGGGCGCCGGCGCCGGGTTCGATGGCGCTCTCGTTCGAGCTCACCGACGCCCGGCCGCGAGCAGGCCAGCGGGTGCTCTCGGCCGGGACGGCGTCGTCCGGCCTGCAGGTCCGGCTCGTCCGGATGCTCGGGCCCGCTCCGTCGCTCGTCGTCCGGCTCGCCCCGTGGCCCGGCGGCCCGCTCCGGGCAGTCCTCGTGCCGCAGGTGCGGCCGGGTCGGCGCTACCGGGTGCGGCTCGTGCTGCGCGACGTGCGGACCTTCGAGGCGGAGGTCGACGGGGCCGAGGTGGTCTCGCTGCGTGCCCCGGCCCCGGAGGTGACGACGATCTTCCGCCCGCTCGTCGCCGGGGCCGGCCCGGCGGGAGGTGCGCCCGGGGGCGCCCCGGCCGGCCCGGCGGTGGGCGGCGTCGTCCTCTCGTACCGGGCGCTCGCCGAGCCGGGCTCGTCGACGGCGGCGGCGGCGCTGCTGACGGCGGCCGGGCTCGCCGCCATGGCGCTCGTGTTCGGTGCCGTCGTGGCGACTGCCGGCGGCGGCCTCACCGCGGCGGCCGGCCCGCCGCGCCGGCTGCTCGCCTGGTGCCGACGCCATCCGGGGCGTACGGGGGCGGTGCTCGTGGTGGTCGGCGGGGCGGTGCTGCAGGTGGTGACGCCGCCGGCGAACGCCGTCGGGCCGAGGGTCGGCTACGAGCGCCTCGCTGCCGCCAGGGTGCCAGGGGGGAGGGTGGTGCGAGAGCTGCTGGCCCCGCTCCCGGAGCTCGGACCGGGACGGCCGTCGGTCGACGAGCGGCTGGCGTTCACCCTGGAGCTGTCGGCGCGCCTCCCACCGGGCGGCCGGCCGCTCGTCACCACGTGGGTCCACGGCACCGGCATCGCCGTCGGGGTGGGTGCCCACGACGCCCTGTACGCCTCGATCCGCACGTTCGCCGAGCAGGGGGGCACGTTCGCGCTCGCCCGGACGGTGCCGTTGCACCGGCCGGTGCGCGTGGTCGTCACGGCGACGCGCTCGCGCACGGTCGAGGCGACGGTGGACGGCCAGCAGGTCTTCGCCTACACCTTCGCCTCGCCGGTGTGGGGTCCGGCGCCCACCGGGCTCGAGATCGGGGCGCCAGGTGCCAGGTACACGGTGTCCGCCCTGTCGGCGACGACCGCCCTGTACGGCTGGCCGAGCCCGGCCTCGTCACTGCTGCTCGTACGGGTGGCCCAGGGGCTGGGCTTCCTCCTCGTCGCCGCCGGGGCGCTGGCGCTGGCGGCGCGCCTCGCAGGCCGGCTGGTCCCGGCGTCGCGCCCGTCCCGCCCGCTCGTACGGGTGGTGTTCGGGGTGGCAGCGGCCGGGATCGCCGTCAACCTGCTGGTCGACGCCCTCCACCTGCAGACGGTCCCGTCGCCCTACACGCCGCGCAACACGTGGCTGTTCGCCTCGGACGCCCGCTTCTCGGACTTCCTGCAGACCTTCGAGCTGCTCCACGGGCTGCATCCCTACGGGGTGGCGGCGGGCAGCTACCCACCGCTCGGTTACTTCCTCGTCGGCCCGCTCGAGGCGATGTCGCCGTTCGCGGCCCTGTGGAGCTTCCTTGCGCTGTTCGTCGGGGTGTTCGCCTGGTGGTGCTGGCGCAGCTTCGGCGGGGGTGGCCGCCTCGAGGCGGTGGCCGTGCTCGTCGTGGCCTTCGCCACCTACCCGGTCAGCTTCGCCCTGGACCGGGCCAACGTCGACCTGCTCGTGCTGCTCGTGCTCGCCCTCGCCCTCGCAGGGCTCGACGCCGGGCGTGACCGGTTGACCGCCGCCCTCGTCGGCCTGGCGGCGGCCGCCAAGGTGTTCCCGGGCCTGTACGCCGTCGTGTTGCTCGGGCGGTCCCGCGGTTGGCGGCGCCTGCTGCTCGCCGTCGGGGTTGCCGTCGCGGCGACGCTGGTCGCGTTCCTGGTGCTGCCGGGGTCGCTGGCGGGCAACATCGACGGCCTGCGGCGCGGCCTGCACAGCGTGCAGGCCGTCTACGACAACGGCGTCCAGTCCGCGCTCGACAGCTCGACGCTCTCGAGCTTCGCCCAAGCAGTCGGGTTCGCCGTCGCCGGCGCGGGAGGGGCCCAGGCGGTGGCGGGCTGGACCGGCCGGCTCGCCACACCGGCCGTCGTGGCCGGCGCGGTCTGGCTCGTGTGGTACCTGTGGCGGCGAGAGCGGGAGCCGTGGCGGGCGGTCACGCTCGTGACGGTCGCCGTGGTGCTGTTGCCGCAGGTCTCGTATGCGTACGACCTCGTGTACCTGTTCCTCCCGCTGGCCCTGTTCGTGCGCGACGCCCCGCCCGGGCGGTCGCAGCGGCAGGTGGCGGCGCTGTTCGGGCTGCTGCTCGCCCCGAAGGCGTACCTGTACCTGGGCAACACGTTCATCGACTCGAGCGTCCTGCTCGAGGCGCCACTGCTCGTGGCGCTCGCCATGGCGGTCGTGGTGGACGGGCGCCGGGCTCGCCGCGACATCG
>JAKBAA010000025.1 GCA_021809425.1 Actinomycetes bacterium
ACGACGGGGGAAGCGTCCGCGTGCTCGGCGCGGCCGCCCTGGCGCTCGCGGCGGTCGCCGCCGGCAGGGCGCATGCCGCGGTGCTCGCAGCGCCGAGCCCATGGGACATCGCCGCCGGGGTCGCCCTCGTGCGGCACGCCGGCGGGGTGGTGCTCGACCTCGGGGGACCCTACGACCTCTCACGGGGCGGCCCGGTGATCGCCGGCAACGAGCAGGTCGCCCACCGGCTGCAGGCGGCGGCGCGTGACGGTGGGCTCGAGCACCTGACCCAGGTGGGCCTCGGCGCCCTGCGGTGAGCCCGTGCACCGGCGGCCGGGACGGGTGACGTCGGCACGAGCGTCGCCAGGAGCGTCGACAGGAGCGTCGACAGGACAAGAGGGTCGACAGGACAAGAGGGTCGACAGGAGAGGAGCGATGCAGGGCATGACCGAGCGGGACTGGCTGGCGAAGATGGATCGTTCGCGCTTTCCGCGCCCGCGTGACGGCGCGGCGCGCCCGTTCGTCTGGGCGCACCGGGGAGCGTCGGCGCTGCAGCCGGAGAACACGCTGCGGGCGTTCCTGGCCGCAGCGGAGCTGGGCGCGGACGGGATGGAGCTGGACATCCAGCTGACCCGGGACGGTGTGCCCGTCGTGGTCCACGACCCGACGCTGTGGACCGACGGCTCGCAGCTGCACCTGCGCAACCCGACCCGCGAGCCGGCGCTGCGGCCGCTGTGGATCGGCGAGCTCGACTGGGGCCAGCTGGCAGAGACCCCGGTGGTGCTGGTGAACGGCGAGCGCGAGCCGCTCGCCCGCTTCGAGCAGGTGCTCGAGGCGGTCCCCGACTGGATCTGGCTGGACGTCGAGCTGAAGGCCGGCTGGACCTACGACCCGCGCCTCGCCCCGGTGTTCTGCGCCTGCGCCGCCCGCCGCCCGGAGCGGGTGCTGGCGTCGTCCTTCGACCACGTCGTGCTGCGCGCCGTGGGCGAGATCGACCCGTCGGTGCCGCTGCTCGCGATCATCCACGCCCGCCCGGTCGACCTGGTCGCGATGCTCGCCACGATGCCGGCGGCGATGACCTCGATCGACCGGCCGTTCCTCACCGGCGAGGACGTGGACCGGTGGACGGCGGCGGGGATCGAGGTGAGCATCGGCGGGCGCGAGCTCGTCGACGAGCTGGTGAAGGTGTGCTCGTGGCCGATCGCCGGGGTGTTCCTGGACGACCCCCGGCTGGCGCTGCCGGCGACGCCGGCGAGCCGGGAGGCGAGCTGATGTCCGGGCAGGCGGCACCCCGGATGGCGTCGCCGCTCGGCGAGGCGCTGGCGCCGCCGTTCGTGTGGGCGCACCGCGGCGCCTCGGCGCTCGAGCCGGAGAACACCCTGGCGGCGTTCGCCCGGGCGGCCGAGCTCGCCGCCGACGGCATCGAGCTCGACGTGCAGCTGAGCGCCGACGGCGTGGCGGTCGTCGTCCACGACCCGGTGCTGTACCACGACGGGGCGGCCTTCCACCTCCGCCGCCCGGCCGGCGTCGACGCCCGGCCGGTGTTCGTCGGGACGGTCGACGCCGCCGAGCTGACGGGCGAGCCGGTCGTCTTCCCGGACGGCCGGCGGGCGCGCCTTGCCCGCCTCGAGGAGGTCCTCGCCGGGCTCCCGGCGTGGATGTGGCTCGACGTCGAGCTGAAGGCGGGGTGGGTGTACGACGCCCGGCTCACGGGCGTGGTTGCCTCGCTCCTGCGGGCGCGCCCGGAGCGGTGTCTCGTGTCGTCGTTCGACCACGTGGTGCTCGCCGAGATGTGCCGCCACGCCCCGGACGTGCCGCGTGCCGCGCTGTGCGACGCCCGCCTGGTCGACGCCGTCGCCGTGCTGGCGTCGGTGCCGGCCGAGATGTGGAACGTGCGGCGGGCGTTCGTCACCCGTGACGACGTCGTGGCGCTGCGCCAGCGGGGCGTCGGGGTGAGCGTCTACGGCGAGGAGGTCCGGTACCAGATGGCCGAGCTGTCGACGTGGCCGCTCGCCGGCGTCTTCCTCGACGACCCCCGGGACGGCCGCCCCGTCGCGAGCGAGGTGCCGCCGAGCGCGCCGCGATGACGCCAGGACCGCCGGCGGCCGCCGCCGGGCTCGCGGACGACCTCCGCCGGCTCGGCGACGCGCTGCGAGGGGCGCTTCGCGAGGCCTTCGCGGCGCGCGGGCGCCTGGAGGTCCGCGCGAAGTCGACGGCGCACGACCTCGTGAGCGACGCCGACCGGCGCATCGAGGCGGAGGTGCGGGCGTTGCTGGCGGCGGCACGTCCGGAGGACGGGTTTGTCGGGGAGGAGAGCGGCGGCGACGGCGTCCGCCACGGGAGGCGCTGGGTCGTCGACCCGATCGACGGGACGATGAACTTCGTGCACGGCCTGCCCTGGGCGTGCAGCTCGGTCGGGCTGGTCGAGGAGGGGGTCGCGACGGCGGGCATCGTGGTGGCGCCGTTCTCCGACGACCTCTACCTGTGCGCCGGCACGGGGAGCGAGCGCAACGGCGAGGCGGTCGCCGTGGCCCCCGGTGGCGACCTGGGCGGGGCGATGGTGCTGCTCGAGGTGCCCTCGGGGACGTCGCCGAGCGTGCTCGCCCCGGTGGCCGACATGGTGATCGCGGCGGGTGGGTCGCCGCGCACGATGGGCTCGGGTGCCCTCGCCATGGCGCTCGCCGCCGCCGGGGTGGTGCAGGGGGTGGTGCACGCGGGTCCGTCGGTGTGGGACGTCGCCGCCGGCGTGGCCCTGGTCACCCAGGCGGGCGGGGTCGTGCGCTCGGCAAGCGGGCCGTACGTGCTCGGCGAGCCGGGACCGCTCGTCGCCGGGAGCGCGGCAGCGGCCGAGCGTCTCGCCGAGGCCCTCGGCCGTTGCCCGGCCGTCACGAACGGTCGAGGCCGCGGATGAGCCGGACGGCCCCCCGCTCGCCATGAGCAGCGCCGTCCTCTCGCCGGCGCGCGCCGGGGCCGATCGGGAGCGGCTGGCCGCCGAGCGCTTCGACGTGCTCGTGGTCGGCGGCGGGATCGTCGGGGCGGGGGCGGCGCTCGACGCTGCGACGCGCGGGCTGTCGGTCGCCATCGTGGAGGCCCAGGACTGGGCGGCGGGGACCTCGAGCCGCTCGTCGAAGCTCATCCACGGCGGCCTGCGCTACCTGCAGATGCGCGACTTCGCCCTCGTGCGCGAGGCGCTGCGGGAGCGGGCGGTTCTGGTGCGGCTGGCCCCGCACCTGGTGCACCCGCTCCCGATCCTGTTCCCGCTGCGGGACCAGCGCGAGCGGGCCTACGTGAGCGCCGGGGTGAGCCTCTACGACCTGCTCGCCCGCGCCGACCGGGCGGCGCGGGCCTCGGCCTCGTCGTTCCCCCGCCACCACCAGCTCGGGCGGCGCGCCACGCAGGCGCTGGCGCCCGGGCTCTCGCTCGAGCACCTGGTCGGCGGGATCCGGTTCTTCGACGCCCAGGTCGACGACGCCCGCTACGTGCTGAGCGTCCTGCGCACGGCGGTCGCCCACGGGGCGGTCGCCGTCAGCCGGGCGGCGGTGACCGGGCTGGTGGCCGAGGAGGGCCGCGTCGTCGGGGCGTCGGTGCGCCACCTGGAGGACGGCACGGTGACGACGGCACGCGCCGGCGTCGTCGTCGGGGCGGCCGGGGTCTGGTCGACCCGGCTGGCCGCGCTGGCCGGCGCCGACGACGTCGTCGCGTTGCAGCCCTCGAAGGGGGTCCACCTGGTCGTCCCCCGCGGCGCGCTCGAGCTGGACAGCGCGCTCATCCTGCCGACCGACACGAGCGTGCTCTTCGTGCTCCCCTGGGGCAAGGCGCACTGGATCGTCGGCACCACCGACACGCCGTGGTCCGGCACCCTCGCCCGCCCCGCGGCGAGCGCCACCGACGTGGCCTACGTGCTGGCGACGCTGAACAAGGTGCTCACGAGGCCGCTCGTCCCGGCCGACGTCGAGGCGGTGTACGTCGGGCTGCGCCCGCTGCTCGCGACCGGCGCGGCGGCGACGACGAGGCTGTCGCGCGAGCACGCCGTCGTGCGGGCCGCCCCCGGGTGCGTGCTCGTCTCGGGCGGCAAGTACACGACCTATCGGGTGATGGCCGCGGACGTGATCGACGCGGCGCTGCGCGAGCTCGGGGGGCCGTCCCGCCCGTCGGTGACGGCGGAGGTCTCGCTCGTCGGAAGCGGTGCCGGCAGCCGGAGCCCGGGCGGGCAGCTCGGGCTGTCGGTCGAGGAGCAGGTGCGCCTCGTCGGTCGCTACGGCGACGAGGCAGCAGCGGTGGCCGCGCTGGCGGCATCGGACCCTGCGCTGGGCGCGCCCATCGGCGGCTACCTCGGCGCCGAGTTCGTGTACGGCGTCACCCACGAGGGTGCGCGGCACCTCGACGACGTGCTCGAGCGGCGCACCCGCCTGGCGATCGAGCGACCCGATCGCGGCGCCGGCGTCGCCGGGGGCGTCGCCGCCCTGATCGCTCCCCATCTCGGGTGGGGCAGGGCGGCCGTGGAGCGGGAGGTGGCCGCCTACCGCAGCAGCGTCGCAGCGTCGGTGCTCGGCACCCAGCGCCGTGACGACGCCGGCGCCGCGGCGGCCCTTGCGACGGCGAAGCCGCTCCTCCCGCTGCCCTGAGCCCCCCGGGGGGCGATGCCTCAGACGGTGAGGAGGTCGCGCGCCCCGGTGTCCGAGGAGGGGTGGCGCAGCTTGGACATGGCCCGGGCCTCGATCTGGCGGATGCGCTCCCGGGTCAGGTTGAAGTGCTCGCCGACCTCCTCGAGGGTGCGCGGCTCGCCCCGGTCGAGGCCGAAGCGGAGCCGGAGGATCTCCCGCTCGCGCTCGTCGAGGGGGGCGAGGAGCCGGCTGATCTCGATGGGGAGGAGGGCGGTGGCGGCCATCTCGAAGGGGGACTCGGCCGATCGGTCCTCGACGACGTCACCGAGCTCGGCGTCCCCGTCCTCGCGCAGCGGCTCGGACAGCGACAGGGGCTCGGCCCGGAAGCGGAGGGCCTCGATGAGCTTGTCCTCGGGCAGCTCCACCTCGACCCCGAGCTCGGCCAGGGTGGCCGGGCGGCCGAACTTGAGCTCGAGGCGGGCCTGGGCCTTCTGGACCCGGGCGAGGGTGTCGCCGGCGTGCACGGGCAGGCGGATGGTGCGCCCGGTGTTGGCGATGCCGCGGGTGATGGCCTGGCGGATCCACCAGGTGGCGTAGGTGGAGAACTTGAAGCCCTTGCGCCAGTCGAACTTCTCGACGGCGTGCATCAGGCCGAGGTTGCCTTCCTGGATGAGGTCCAGCAGGGGCAGGCCGGAGGCCTGGTACTTCTTGGCGATGGAGACGACGAGGCGGAGGTTGGACTGGACGAAGGTCCGCTGGGCGTCCTCGCCGTGGCGGACGACCCGGCGCAGCTCGCGCTTGCGGGCGGGCGTCAGCTCCTTGCCACCCCCGGCCAGCTCCTCGTCGGCCTGGACGCGGGCCTCGATGGCCTGGGCGAGGCGGACCTCGTCGTCCTTGGTGAGCAGCGGGTACTGCCCGATGTCGGTGAGATAGAGCCGGACGAGGTCCTCCTCGTCGCGCTCTACGCGCTCCTTAGCCAAAGCTGCGAGTCCTTTGCTGGATGTTGCGAACCGTGCGTGCGACGCGGCGCATCGAGGAGGGGTGGCGAGCGGCGCGACCCGGGGGATGCATCGATCCCGGGCGAGCACCACCCTCGACTCCGGCCCTCAGTGTAACGACCACGTCAAGCCCCACGATCGGCCACGCCCGGCGGCGGGAGGGGGCCTGACCAGGAAGAAGACGCCGCCGGGGGGCTCGTGGGGTGCCCGATCGGGCCGAAGGGGCCGAGCGGGGCGAGGGCGTCGGCGCAGGCGTCGGCGAGGGCGGTGCGGCCGCCGCCGGGGCCGTCGGCGTGCCGCCGGGCCTCCTCGGCGAGGGCGGCGAGGTCGTGGCGGAGGCGCCCGAGGGTCCGCACGAGCGGCGGATCGGCGGCGGGTGAGGCGAGGGCGAGGCGAGCGTCGTAGCCGGCGAGCATGGCCGGGTACAGGGCGGTGCCGAGGGCGGCGACGAGGGGGGCGTCCTCGCCGTCCTCGAGGAGGCGCAGGGCGCGCTCGACGTGGGGCCCGGCGGTCACGGTGAGGTCGCCGGCCGAGGGAAGGGTGACGGAGACGGGGAGGTGACCCTCGAGCTGGCCGGCCCGCCAGGCGTGGGCGTGGCTGGCGCCGGCGAGGAAGGCGGCGAGGCCCGGGGGGGCGGCGGCCCGGGCGCGGCGGCCGAGGAGGGCGAAGGCGGCGAGCTCGACGGCGCGCATCCGGCCGACGAGGGTGGCCGTGGCGAGGAGGGAGGTGGGGTGGCGACCCGGGCCGCTGCTCACGGGCGGCGGGCAGGCGGCGGGGGGTCGGCGGGGAGCGGGCGGGCGTCGGGGCGGAAGCGGTTGGTGATGGGCATGCGGCGGTCCTTGCCGAAGGCACGGCTCGTGACCCGGACGCCGGGAGGCGCCTGGCGGCGCTTGTACTCGGCGCGGTCGACCATGGCGATGACCCGCCGCACGGTGGCCTCGTCGAAGCCGGCGGCGACGAGCTCGCCGACCGAGCGGTCGTGCTCGACGTAGCCCTCGATGATCGGGTCGAGGACGGCGTAGGGGGGGAGCGAGTCCTCGTCGCGCTGGTCGTGCCGCAGCTCGGCCGACGGCGCCTTGTCCAGGATGGACACCGGCACGAGGTCCTTGCCGGCGCGCCGGTTGCGCAGCCGGCACAGCTCGTACACGAGGGTCTTCGGGACGTCCTTCACGACGGCGAACCCGCCGGCCATGTCGCCGTAGAGGGTCGAGTAGCCGACGGCCAGCTCGCTCTTGTTGCCCGTCGTCAGGACCAGCCAGCCGAGCTTGTTGGAGAGGGCCATGAGCAGGGTGCCGCGCACGCGCGCCTGCAGGTTCTCCTCGGCCAGGTCCTCCGGCCGCCCGGCGAACGGCTCGGCGAGGGCGTCGAGGAAGGCGGCGTGGGGACCCTCGATGGGCAGCACGCGGTGCTCGACGCCCAGGCGGCCGGCCAGGTCGGCGGCATCGTCGAGGGAGTGCTGGGAGGAGAACCGGCTCGGCATGGCGACGGTGTGCACCCGCCCCGGCCCGAGGGCGTCGGCGGCGATGACGGCGACGAGCGCCGAGTCGACCCCGCCGGACAGGCCGACGACGACGTCGCCGAAGCCGTTCTTGTCGACGTAGTCGCCGAGGCCGAGCACGAGCGCCTCGTACACCTCCTCCACCGGGGACAGCTCGGGGGCGAGGCGCGGGGGGGCGGCCGCCGGGCCGGCCGGCCCGGCGGGGCTCGGTCCGGTCGGTGCCACCGGGAGGGGCGGGTGCTCGCTGCGCCCGCGGGGGTCGATGGCGCGCTTGCGGTAGGCGGCGCGCACGTCGAGGTCGACGACGAGCACCGACGGGCGGAACTGCTCGGCCGAGGCGACCAGGCGGCCGTCCTGGTCGAACAGCATGGAGCCGCCGTCGAACACCAGCTCGTCCTGGCCGCCGACCAGGTTGACGTAGGCGAGGGCGCACGACAGGTCGGCGGCCCGGGTCGACAGCATGGAGCGGCGCTCGTCGTGGACGCCGGCCCGGAACGGCGAGGCGTTGAGGGTGACGAGCAGCTCGGCCCCGCCGAGGGCGAGGCGCTCGAGCGGCCCGCGGGGGGTCCAGGCGTCCTCGCAGATGGCCACGCCCACCCGGGTCCCGGCGACGTCGAACAGCGGGCCGTCGTTGCGGCCGGGGGAGAACCAGCGGCGCTCGTCGAAGACGCCGTAGTTGGGGAGGACCACCTTGTGGCACACGCCCCGGAGCGCCCCTCCGGCGACGACGCCGGCGGCGTTGTGCAGGTCGACGTCGGCGTCGACGAAGCCGACCACCGACACGCACCGGCCGGAGGCGGCGGCCACGGCGGCGAGCGCCGCCTGGCTGGCCTCGACGAAGTCGGGGCCGAGCAGCAGGTCCTCGGGCGGGTAGCCGGTGAGCACCAGCTCGGGCAGGACGGCGAGGTCGGCACCGGCCTCCTCGGCGTCGGCCATGGCGGCGAGCACGAGGTCGCGGTTGCCCTCGAGGTCGCCGACGACGGGGTCGACCTGGCAGAGCGCGATGCGCAATCGGCCCACGGCGGCATCGTAGTGGCGCCCCGCCCGCCGACCCGCCGGGCCGTGCCCCGCCGGCCCACCCCCGCCGGGCTGCCCGGGGTGGTCGCCGCCCTGGCGACCTGCGATGCTGGGGCGCTCCGGGTGCAGGCCGGCGACGAGGAGCAGCGATGCAGAGCCAGCGTGACTACGTGCTGCGGACGGTCGAGGAGCGCGGGATCCGGTTCGTGCAGCTGTGGTTCACCGACGTGCTCGGGATCCCGAAGACGTTCGCCATCACGCCGGCCGACCTGGAGGTGGCGCTCGACGAGGGGATGATCTTCGACGGGTCGGCCATCGACGGGTTCAGCCGGGTGCAGGAGAGCGACGTGCTGGCCCGACCCGACCCGACGACGTTCCAGCTGCTGCCGTTCACGGCCGGCCGGGCGACGGTGGCCCGGGTGGTGTGCGACATCGTCAACATCGACGGCACCCCGTTCGAGGGGGACCCGCGCCACGTGCTGCGCCGCCAGCTGGAGCGGGCGCGCCAGGCGGGCTACAGCTGCTTTGCGGCACCGGAGCTCGAGTACTTCTACTTCGCCCCGCCGGAGCCGGGGATGCCGCCGAGGCCGCTCGACCAGGGCTCCTACTTCGAGCTGACGGTGTCCGACCTGGCGACGGACCTGCGCAAGTCGACGGTGCTGACGCTCGAGGAGATGGGGATCCCGGTCGAGTACGCCCAGCACGAGGATGCCCCGAGCCAGCACGAGATCGACCTGCGCTACACCGACGCCCTCACGATGGCCGACGCCGTCATGACGGTGCGCCTGGTGGTGAAGGAGATCGCCCAGGAGCGCGGGGTGGTGGCGAGCTTCATGCCGAAGCCGCTGGCCGGGGTGCAGGGCTCGGGGATGCACACCCACTTCTCGCTGTTCCGCGGGGGGGAGAACGCCTTCTACGACCCCGACGCCGAGCGCGGCCTGTCGGACGTCGCCCGCGGGTTCATCGCCGGGGTGCTGGCGCACGCCGGCGAGCTGACGGCGGTGACGAACCAGTGGGTCAACTCCTACAAGCGGTTGGTCGCCGGCTACGAGGCGCCGGTGGCGGTGTCGTGGGCGTACAACAACCGGTCGGCGCTCGTGCGGGTGCCGGTGACGAAGCCGGGCAAGAGCGAGTCGTCGCGCATCGAGTACCGGGCGCCCGATCCGGCGTGCAACCCGTACCTGGCCTTCGCCGTGGTGCTGGCGGCCGGGCTGCACGGCGTCCAGGAGGGCTACGAGCTGCCGCCGGAGGCCGCCCAGAACCTGTACTCGATGCGGCCGGAGGAGCTGACCAAGGCGGGCATCCGCCCGCTGCCCCAGAGCCTGGCGGAGGCGCTCGAGGTGATGGAAGGCTCGTCGCTCGTCCGCTCGACGCTGGGTGAGCACGTGTTCGAGTGGTTCCTTCGGAACAAGCGGCGCGAGTGGGAGGAGTACAGCCGTCAGGTGACCGCCTACGAGCTCGAGCGCTACCTCCCGGCGCTGTAGCGAGGGACCGAGCGATGGAGCCGCTGCTCTGCTACCCGGACCCGCCTCCGGGGGCGCTCGCCGAGACGCTCGACGCCCGCGGCTACCCGTGGCTGGCCGTCGCCGACGCCGCGACCGCCCAGCGGCTCGAGCCGGCCGACGGGTGGTCGGGGGCGGTCGTTTGGGCGGTTGGCGACGTCGACGGAGCCCTGGCGCTGTGCCGGGCGCTGCGCAAGCGGGATGCCCCGCTGTCGCCGCTCCTGCTCGTGCTGTCCGGCGACGACCTCGGGGCGCTCGAGCTGCGTGACGACCTGTTCGACGACTTCGCCCTCGCCCCGGCCGCCGCCGCCGAGCTCGACGCCCGGCTCTCCCACCTGCTGTGGCGGACCGGGCGGGGCAAGCAGCACGACGTCATCACCTACGGGCCGCTCGCCCTCAACCTCGAGACCTACCAGGCGGTCCTCGACGGGCGGACGCTCGACCTGACGTTCATGGAGTACGAGCTGCTCCGCTTCCTGGCCGCCCACCCCGGCAAGGTGTTCACCCGTGAGGTGCTGCTGTCGCGGGTGTGGGGCTACGAGTACTTCGGGGGGGCGCGCACGGTCGACGTCCACGTGCGCCGCCTGCGCGCCAAGCTCGGCGAGGAGCACGCCGGCCTGATCGAGACGGTCCGCAGCGTCGGCTACCGGTTCGGCCGGGCCCGCTGGGCCCCCTGAGGCTGCGCGCGGACCTCCCAGCCGGCGGCCCACCCGGGCCCGGGCGCCCGTGGTCGCAGGCTCCGCCGGCGGAGGTCCGGCGGCCCGGGCCCGTCGCCCCCGGGACGAGCTGCCCGGGCCGTCTGTCCGGGACTAGCTGAACGAGGAGCCGCAGCCGCAGGTGCGGGTGGCGTTGGGGTTGGTGATGTGGAACCCGGCGCCCTGGAGGCCGTCGCGGTAGTCGAGGGTGGCGCCCTTCACGAGCTCGGCGCTCTCGGGGTCGACGACGACGGTGACGGCGCCGAAGGTGCGCACGACGTCGTCGTCGGCGATGTCGGAGTCGAAGAACATGTCGTAGCTGTAGCCGGAGCAGCCACCGGGGCGGACGGCGACGCGCAGGGCAAGGCCCTCGGCGCCGTCCTCCTCGGCGAGGAGCTCGGCGACCTTGGCGATGGCCGTCTCGGTCAGCTCGACCGGGCTCGGCTTGCGGCCGATCGTGACAGTAGTGGTTCCGACGCTCACCAGGTCCTCCTCGAAGGTCTCGGCGGACATGCTACCGAGCAGGTCCGTGCCGGCCGCGCGCGTGGGGGGCGCGGCCGATATCAGCCGGCGGCGGCGCGGCGGTCGATGAGCTGCTTGCGCTCGACCTCGCTGAGGCCGCCCCAGACGCCGTGGGGCTCCCGGATGCGCAGGGCGTACTCGAGGCAGGCGGCCCGGACGCGGCAGCTGGCGCAGATGGCCTTGGCCTCCTCCTCGCGCGCCGCGCGCTCCTCCTTGCGCTCGGGGTGACCAGGAGGGAAGAAGATGTCGGCGTGCGGGCCGCGGCATGCCGCCCTCAATTGCCATCCTTCGTCGGGCCTGGCGACCACGACCCCCCCTCCTTCTGACGCCGCCGACCCCGGCCGGCGGCGCGACGCTCGGAACGGACCTGCGAGGACGCCCCACCGCCCTCGGAGCGAAGCTACCGCCAGGGGCAACGGGCTGACAAGGGGCGGTGGGGATGGAGCCCGGCGGGGCCGGCAGTAGTGTCGGCCCCCGGATGGACGTGGGCGCCTTCTGCAGGCAGAGCAAGGTGGTCGTGGTCGTCGGCAAGGGCGGCGTGGGCAAGACGACCGTGACGGCGGCGCTGGCGCTGGCCGCTGCCCGCGCCGGCCTCGAGGTGCTGGTGGTGGCGCTGGACGACAGCGGGGGCCTGCCGGCGCTGTTCGGGCGGGACGACCGGTTCGGCTACGAGCCGGTGCGGCTGGCGGACCGGCCGGGCGGATCGTCGGGCGGGGTGGCGGGCCAGGTGGTGACGTCGCGGGAGGCGCTGCTCGAGTACCTGGAGGGCCACGGGTTCGGGAGGGTGTCGAGGCGGCTCATCCACAGCGGCGCCCTCGACGTGGTGGCGACGGCGATCCCGGGGGTCGAGCAGGTGTTGGTGCTCGGCAAGGTGAAGCAGCTGGAGAAGGCGGGCGGGTACGACCTCGTCCTCGTCGACGCCCCGGCGACCGGGCACGCCGTGAGCTTCCTGACGAGCTCGGGCGGCCTGGTCGACGCCGCACGGGGCGGCCCGCTGCGGGCCCAGGCGGAGCAGGTGGTCGAGCTGCTGTCGGACCCGTCGCGGGCCCAGGCGCTGCTGGTGACGCTGCCGGAGGAGACCCCGGTGAACGAGGTGGTCGAGACGGCGTACCGGCTGGAGGACGAGGTGGGGATCGCCCTCGGCCCGGTGGTGGTGAACGCCTGCCTCCCGGTGCTGGACGACCTCGGGGCGGACCCGGCTGCGGCGGCGCGCGCCGCCGGGGTGCGCCCGCCGGGGCCGTCGCGGCGGCGGCTGCTGTCGATGGCGGCCGCCTTCCGCTCGGCGCGCCAGGAGGTGCAGTCCGAGCAGCTGGACCGGCTGGCTGCGGCGTTGCCGCTGGCCCAGGTGACGTTGCCGTACCTGTTCGACCAGCCGATCGGGCCGGGCGGCCTCGGGCTGCTGGCCGGGCGGCTGGCGGCGGGGATCGAGGCGCTGGACGGCGCCGCCGGAGCACGGGGGTGACCGGCCGGACGGGCGCCGGGGCGGCCAGCGCTGGCGGGGGGACGCCGGTGGGCGCCCTGCTCGAACGGGCGTCGGTGGTCGTGTGCTGTGGCGCCGGGGGGGTCGGCAAGACGACCACGGCGGCGGCGCTCGGGGTGGCGGCGGCCGAGCGGGGCCGGCGGGTGTGCGTGGTCACGGTGGACCCGGCCCGGCGGCTGGCCGACGCGCTGGGGGGGTCGGGGGTGGGAAACGAGCCGAGGCGGATCCCCGGACCGTGGCCGGGGACGCTGTCGGCGGTGATGCTGGACGCCCGGGGGACCTTCGACGAGCTGGTGCGGCGCGAGGCGAAGGACCCGGTGCAGGCCGAGCGGATCCTGTCGAACCGGCTGTACCGGAACCTCGTGTCGGCGCTGTCGGGGACCCAGGAGTACATGGCGACCGAGAAGCTGTTCGAGCTGCACGAGGATCCGGCGTTCGACCTCGTGGTGGTGGACACGCCGCCGACGCGCAACGCCCTCGACTTCCTGGACGCCCCGCGCCGGCTCACCGGGTTCCTCGACAACCGGGTGTTCCGCCTCGTGGTGTCGCCGGGCAGGGCGTACCTGCGCGCGGTGAGCATGGCCAGCCAGGTGCTGCTGCGGACGATCGCCAAGGTGGCCGGGAGCGAGATCGTGGACGACGCCGTGGCGTTCTTCCAGGCCTTCGAGGGGATGGAGGCGGGCTTCCGGTCGCGGGCGGCCAAGGTCGAGCAGCTGCTCGCCGAGGACGCAACCGGGTTCGTCGTCGTGGCGGCGCCCCGCCGGGACTCGGTGGCGGAGGCGTCGTTCTTCGCCGAGCGGCTGGCGGAGGGGCACCACGACCTGGACGTGGTGGTGGTCAACCGGGTGCTGCCCCGGTTCGACCTGACGCCGTCGGCCTGGCCGGCGGGCGAGTGGTCGGCGGAGGAGGACGCCGAGGGGGCGCGTCCGGGTGGCGGCGGGGAAGCGGCCGGGCCGGAGGCGCTGGCGGCGCTCGAGGCCAACCTCGAGCAGCTGGCCCGGCTGGCGGCGAGCGAGGCGGCGCTCGTCGACGAGCTGACCGAGCGGCTGGCCCCGGCGCCGGTCCAGCGGGTGCCCTACCTCGGCTTGGACGTGCACGACCTGGACACCCTGGCCATCCTCGCCCGCCAACTGGCGCCGGCCGACGGGCTAGCGTCAGGTCATGGCGAAGATCGTCCTGGTGAGTGATGCACGGACGGTGCTCGAGGAGCTGCGGGCGGTCGTCGACGACGGCGTCAACGAGCTGGTCGAGCTGAACGACGGGGCCCAGGCGCGCGCTGCGGCGACGGCCGAGGAGCCGGACCTTGTGATCGCCGACAGCCAGGTCCAGTCGATGGGCGGGTTCGCCGTGTGCCTCGACCTGAAGCTGGAGGCGTCTGGCGGCCGGCTGCCGGCGATCCCGACCCTGGTGCTGCTGGACCGTCGCGCCGACGTGTTCCTCGCCCGGCGGGCCGGGGCGGAGGGGTTCCTCGTGAAGCCGCTCGACCCGCTGCGGCTGCGCCGGGCGGTGACGGCGCTGCTGGCGGGCGGCACCTACGAGGACGAGTCGTTCAAGCCGGTCACGATCCCGGCCGGCTGAGGCCCGCAGCCATGGGTGGGCGGGTGCTGAGGCGCCGCCGGCCCGTCGCGGCGCCGGAGCCGCCGCCGTCGGAGCAGGAGCGGCAGATCGTGAGCGGTCTGCGCAGCCTGCGCCAGGCGACGGCGCGGGAGCTGATGACGCCGCGCGCCGACGTGGAGGCGCTGGGGGCCCCGGTGACCCTGACCGACGTGGCGCGGGCGGTGCGCCGGACGGGCCACGGCCACTTCCCGGTGTACGAGGACGACCTCGACCGGCTGCTGGGCGTGCTGTACGTGAAGGACCTGTTCAAGCTCGTCGAGGAGGCGATCGTCGAGGCCGACGACGCCGCCGGGGCGGGCGGTGGCCAGACGTGGGGGGCGCCGCCGTCGATCGAGGTGACCGGGCGGGCCCGCGAGCCGTACGTGGTCCCCGAGACGCGCTCGGCGCTCGAGATCCTCGCCGAGATGCGCCGCCGGCGCCGCCGGTTCGCCGTGGTGGTGGACGAGCACGGCGGCTTTGCCGGGGTGCTGTCCATCAACGACCTGGTGAGCGAGCTGGTGGGCGAGCTGCGCGACGAGTTCGACGCCCCGGCCAGCCCGAGCATCGTGCGGCTGGGCAACGGTCGGTTCCTCGTCGACGGCGCCGCAGCGGTGACCGAGGTGCGCGAGGTGCTCGGCGCCGAGATCCCCGACGGGGAGTACGTCACCCTCGGCGGGTTCCTGTTCGACCGGTTCGGGCGAATCCCCGGGGTGGGCGACGTCGTCGACCACGCCGGCTGGAGCTTCCGGGTCACCCGGATGAACCGGCGCCGGGTGGAGAAGGTCGTGGCCCAGGCGCCATCGGCTACGCTGTCGGCTGGGACCGGGAAGTAGCGCAGCTTGGTTAGCGCGCAGCGTTCGGGACGCTGAGGTCGCGGGTTCGAATCCCGCCTTCCCGACGTGCAGGGGCAACGCCCCGGTGGTCGGCGCCGGGGCGGCGTCACGGGGGCCAGCCGGCGCCCGTCGGTGTCAGCCGCCGGCCAGCACCCGCTGGAGAACGGTGGCGGCGGCATGGTCGACGTCCCTAGTGGCCGTGACGAGCACCACCGGCCCGGCAGCCGCCCAGGTGCGCAGCTCGGCGAGCGCCGCGGCCGCCGGAGCGGTGGCGAGCTCGGCCTCGTAGCGTCGGGCGAACTCGCCGAAGCGGTCGGGCCGGTGCCCGTACCAGCGGCGCAGCTCGGTGGTCGGGGCCACCTCCTTGAGCCACCGGCCGAACGGGGCCTGTGCCCGGGCGAGGCCGCGCGGCCAGAGGCGGTCGACGAGCACGGCGGTGACGTCGGGGTCGGGCACGTCGTAGACGCGGGCCACCCGCACCGTGACGGGCTCGTTGTGGGCCACCGGCCGGAGGTTATCGTCGCTGGGTGCGGCCGGCGCGGTGGTTCCTCGAGCGACCGGCAGCCGGCGCGGGGCGACCGCCGATGTCGGGGTGGCGGTGAGGACGGTGCTGCTCGCCCAGCTGGCCCCGGCGATCGACGGGGTGCGGCTGACGCTGCACGTGCTGGCCGCCACCGTGTGGGTCGGTGGCCAGCTGACGCTGGCCGGTCTGGTCGGCACGGCGCGCCGGATCGGTGGCGACGCCCCGCGCCGGCTTGCCCGGGCGTTCGGCCGGTTGAGCTGGCCGGCGTACGTGGTGCTGCTCGGGACGGGCATCTGGAACGTGGCGGCAGCCGGGGGCGGCCAGGGCCGGACGTGGCAGGTGGTGCTCGGGGTGAAGATCGCCGTGGCCGTGCTGGCCGGTGTGGCCGCCTTCGCCCACGGCCGGTCGAAGGGGCCGGTGGGGCTGGCCGTGTGGGGGGCGCTCGCCGCTGCGGCGTCGCTGGCGGCGCTGGTGCTCGGCGTCTTCCTGGCCGGGTGAGCCGGCGCCCGGGCCGAGCGGTGCGGGCCGCCCGGGCCGCCCGGGGCCGGAGCATCTGCCACGCGCCCTCGCCGGGACGGTGGGCGGCTCGGTAAGCTGGCGGTGTGCCGCAACCGACGGGGGCGGTGGCCGGGCTGGTCCCGGCGGCGGAGCCCCCAGACCTGGTGCACCTGTCGTGCCTGCTCGGATCGCGTCTGACCGGGCCGGGGGGGCAGCGTGAGGGCCGTCTGGCGGACGTGATCGTGCGGCTGGGCGGTGCCGGCTACCCGCCGGTGACCGGCCTGGTGGTGCGGGTGGACGGGGTGGACCGGTTCGTGCCGATCGCCAAGGTGGGCCAGCTGTCGTGCGCCGACGTGCGCCTGGTGGACGTGCCGGGGTCGTTCGGCCGCTTCGAGCGGCGGCCGGGGGAGGTGCTGCTGTCGCGCGACCTGTCGGCCCGCCACCTGATCAACGTCGAGGGGGCCCGCCTGGTGCGGGCCAACGAGATCGAGCTGACGAGCGTGCGCGGCCGGTGGGAGGTGGTCGGGGTCGACCCGAGCTCCAAGCCGGTGCTGCGTCGGGTGCTGCCGAGGGCGTGGCGCCGGCGGGTGAAGCCGGGCGGGATCGTGGACTGGGCGGACATCGAGCCGTTCGTCGGCCACGTGCCGACGGCGCGGCTGCGGATCCCGTTCCGCAAGCTGGCGCGGCTGCACCCGGCCCAGCTGGCCGACCTGGTGGAGGCGGCGAGCCAGGAGGAGGGCGAGGAGATCCTGCGGGCGGTCGGGGCGGACCGGGCGCTCGAGGCGGACGTGTTCGAGGAGCTGGAGCCGGACCGCCAGGTGGAGCTGCTGCGGTCGCGGTCGGACGAGGAGGCGGCACGGGTGCTGTCGGCGATGGCGCCCGACGACGCCGTCGACCTGCTCACCGAGCTGGACCAGGAGCGCCGGCTGCCGATCCTGCAGCGGATGCCGGCGGTGACCCAGGCGAAGCTGCGGCGGCTGTTGAGCTACCACCCGGAGACGGCTGGCGGGCTGATGAACCCGGACGTGATCGCCCTGCCTGGTGACCGGCGGGTGGCCGAGGCGCTCCAGGAGATCAAGGGGTCGACGGCGCCGCCGGAGGCGGTCGGGGTGGTGTTCGTGACCGACGCCGAAGGCCGTCTCACGGGGACGGCGCTGCTCGTCGAGCTGCTCCGGGCCGACCCGGCGGCGCCACTGTCGAGCGTGGCGCGGCCCGAGCCGGTGGCGCTGGCGCCGGACGCCGACGTGCACGAGGTGGTGCGCAAGATGACCGACTTCAACCTGGCGGTGGCGCCGGTGGTCGACGACGAGGGTGGGCTGCTCGGCCAGATCACGGTGGACGACGTGCTCGAGCTGCTGCTGCCGAGCGGGTGGCGTCGCCAGTACGGGATGGCCGCCCCGGAGTGAGCCCGGGCGGCGGGGCCCCGTTCACCTGGGGGCGGACTGCCGTTCACGTCGTGGCGGACGACCTGCTCGGATAGGTTCACGACCGTGACCGACGAGCCCGCCGAGCGGCAGAGCGCGGTGCTCGACGAGGCGCACCTCGGCGACATCAAGGGGGCGCTCGGCACGATCCGCCAGCACGACCTCGGCCCGCGCCGGGGCTGGGCGGCAAAGCTGCTGACGCTGGCGGCGATCGTCGGCCCGGGGCTGATCGTGATGGTCGGCGACAACGACGCCGGCGGGGTGGCCACGTACTCGCAGGCCGGCCAGAACTACGGCGTGACCTTGCTGTGGGTGCTGCTCCTGCTGATCCCGGTGCTGATCGTCAACCAGGAGATGGTCGTGCGCCTCGGCGCCGTCACCGGGGTGGGGCACGCCCGGCTGATCGAGGAGCGGTTCGGGCGGTTCTGGGGGTGGTTCTCGATCGGCGACCTGCTGGTCCTGGACTTCCTGACGATCGTCACGGAGTTCATCGGGGTCGACCTGGCGCTCGGCCACTTCGGCGTGTCGCGCTTCGTGTCGGTGCCGATCGCCTGCGCGGCGCTGGTGGCGATCACGGCGAGCGGCAGCTTCCGGCGGTGGGAACGGTTCATGCTCCTGTTCGTGGCGGCCAACTTCCTCGTCATCCCGCTGGCCGTGCTGTCGCACCCCCACGCCGGGCCGGTGCTGCGCGGCCTCGTGGTGCCGGGGGTGAAGGGCGGGGTGAGCTCGACGTCGATGCTGCTCGTCATCGCCATCGTCGGGACGACGGTGGCGCCGTGGCAGCTGTTCTTCCAGCAGTCCAACATCGTCGACAAGCGGATCACGCCACGCTGGATCAACTACGAGCGGGCCGACACGGTGCTCGGCTCGATCGTCACGGTGATCGGCGCCGGGGCGATGATCGTGACGTGCGCCTTCGCCTTCGGCGGGACGCACCTGGCCGGGAGGTTCACGAGCGCCGGCGGGGTGGCGGCCGGGCTCGGCCACGTGCTCGGCTCGGTTCCGGGCGGGCTGTACGCCGTGGTGCTGCTCAACGCCTCGCTGATCGGCGCCGCCGCCGTGACCCTCGGGACGTCGTACGCCTTCGGCGACTTCTTCGGGGCGAAGCACTCGCTGCACCGGAGCGCCAAGGAGGCGCCCGGCTTCTACGCCAGCTTCGCCGCCCTCGTTGCGGTGGCGGGGGGGATCGTCCTCATCCCGCACGCCCCGCTCGGGCTGATCACGACGACCGTCCAGGCCCTCGCCGGCGTGCTGCTGCCGTCGGCGTCGGTGTTCTTGCTTCTGCTGTGCAATGATCGTGAGGTGCTCGGGCCGTGGGTGAACCGGCCGTGGCTGAACGCCGTGGCCGTGCTGATCATCGGCTCGCTGATCGTGCTGTCGATGATCCTCGTCGTGACGACCATCTTCCCGTCGATCGACGTGGCGTCGTTGCTGGTCGGTCTCGCCGGGGCGTTCGGCCTCGGGCTTGCCGCCGCCGGGGTGATCTGGGCGGTGCGCCGGGGACCGGCGCCGCCCCATCCGGATCGGGCGCGCCGGGACACCTGGCGGATGCCGCCCCTCGCCCTGCTCGGCCGGCCGCCGTTCTCGCTCGGCCGGGCGGTGGCCATGTGGTCGATCCGCGGCTACCTCCTCGTGGCCGTGGCCCTGCTGCTCGTCAAGTCGATCGAGCTCGGGGTGCACGGGGGTCACTGACCACTCGCCGCCACCCACGGCCGCCACCCCCGGCCACTGGCCGCCACCCACGGCCGCCACCCTCGGCCGCTGGCTCCCGCGACCGGTCGGCGGTCGGCGGTCAGCGGTCGCGCGGTGGGCGTGCGGCGCCCTAGGGTCGTGGCGGTCCGGGACGGTCGTCACGGGCGGTGGCGGGAGGTGGAGATGGGGCAGCGGCGCTACGTGTCGACCAGCCGGGACGGCCGGAGCCGGGGCACGACCGGCGAGGTGCGCGTCGACGTGCCGCAACCGGGGCAGCCGCCGTCGGGCGCGCCGTTCTCGGTGGAGGGCCCGCACCTGGCCCTGCGCACCCTGCAGGGCCTCCTCGGGGACCTGGGCGAGCGGATCTTCGTCGCCGAGGCAGCCGGGCCCGAGCCGGCCGAGCCGGCCGAAGGACCCGAGCTGGCCGAAGGGGCGGGGCCGGTCGAGCCGGCCGGCGGGGCCGGAGCGGGGTCGGCAGTGCAGGTGGCCGACGGGCAGGAGGGCCCGGACGTGTGGTCGGTGCGGGCGGCGCGGCTGGTCGGCGAGACGGGGTGGGACGACGCGGCGGCGGCACGGTTCGCCCTGGAGTGCGCCGAGCACGCGGTGGGAGACGGTCCGGAGGTGGTGCTGCCGCACGGGTACACGCTGGGCGGGGTGCTGGCGGACGTGCGGGGTGCGGTGGAGCGGGCGGAGGCACCGGCGCCGGCGGTCGGCTGGCTCGGGCGGATGGCGGCGCTGCGCCGCCTGCGGCGCGACGGGGCGGCGCTCGCCGACCTGGCGACGCTGGCGGCGAAGGAGGACGAGGGAGCGGGGATCGACCTGCTGGACGACCCGGCGTGGACGCGGCTGGCGGCGGTCGAGGAGGCGGTGCTGGCGGCGGCCGAGGCGGTCCGGTTCCTGTCGCACCCGGGCCGGGTGGCGGCGCAGGAGGAGGTCGAGGCGCGGCGCCTGGCGGGGGTCGAGCCGGCGGAGCCCGACGTCGAGGAGACGCCGTGGGGGTGGGTGTCGATCGGGTCGTCCCGGGTACCGGCGTACCGGTCGGCGGCGCGCAGCGCCGAGCACGCCGCCGAGCGGGCCCGTCAGGCCGCCCGCGACGCCGGCGGGCCGGCGGCGGAGGCGGCCGAGGTGGAGTTCCAGCTGGCGGTGCTCGCCCGGCTGCTCGGAGGGGAGGAGGGGGCGGCGCCCGCCTGAGGCTGAGGCCACGCGTCCGGCGCCCTGGCCGGTCGCGCCGGCCCGCCCCGCTGGCCGCCCATCGGACCCCGTCCCGGGGGGCCGCTCGGCCGGCCCTCGGGTCAGCGAGCGGCGCCGGCCGGAGGGAGCGGGCGGAACCACTCGGCGTAGGGGTACTGGAGGGCGGCGTCGGCGGGCTCGGCCGGGTCGGAGAGGCGCCAGTCGTGCAGGTCGAGCACCATGCGGTAGTCGGCCGGAGCGACGTTCTCCTGGGCGACGACGATGGTGCCGTCGCCGGTGGCCCGGTCGACGGCGCTCGAGACGACGACGGCGACGTGGCCGTCGGTCGGGTCGATGAAGGTGGGGACGAGCGAGAAGCTGATGGCGTCGCCGGCGGGAGGTTCGCCGGGGCGGCGCGGGCGTGCTAGCAAGTCCCATGCCCCGAGGCGACGAGAAGCGGCTGACCCCCCAGGACGAGGACTTCTCGGCCTGGTACAACGAGCTCGTCCTGCGGGCCGAGCTGGCCGACCGGGGGCCGGTGCGCGGCACGATGGTGATGCGCCCGTACGGCTACCGCATCTGGGAGCTGCTCCAGGGGGAGCTGGACGCCCGGATCAAGGCGACGGGCCACGAGAACGCCTACTTCCCGCTGTTCATCCCGGAGAGTTACCTGCACCGGGAGGCCGAGCACGTCGAGGGGTTCGCCCCGGAGCTGGCGGTGGTGACCCACGCCGGCGGCAAGGACCTCGAGGAGCGGCTGGTGGTCCGCCCGACGTCGGAGACGGTGATCGGGGAGATGTTCGCCAAGTGGATCGAGTCCCACCGGGACCTGCCGCTGCTGATCAACCAGTGGGCCAACGTGGTTCGCTGGGAGCTGCGGCCGCGGCTGTTCCTGCGGACCACCGAGTTCCTGTGGCAGGAGGGCCATACGGCGCACGCCACCGAGGCGGAGGCGCGGGCCGAGACGGCGACGGCGCTCGGGTTCTACAGCGAGGTCGCCCGGGACGTCGGGGCGTTGGCGGTGGTGGCGGGCGACAAGACGGCGTCGGAGCGCTTCGCCGGGGCCGTCACGACGATGACGATCGAGGCGCTGATGCGCGACGGGCGGGCGCTGCAGGCGGCGACGTCGCACTTCCTCGGGACCAACTTCGCCCGGGCGTTCGACATCACCTTCACGAGCGAGGCGGGGGTGCTCGAGCACTGCCAGACCACGTCGTGGGGGATGAGCACGCGGATGATCGGCGGGCTCATCATGGGCCACGGGGACGACAAGGGCCTGGTGCTGCCACCCCGGCTCGCCCCGATCCAGGTGGTGGTGGTGCCGATCGGCCGGGACGCCGAGCGGGCCGAGGTGGTGGCCCGGGCCGAGGCGCTCGCCGGCGAGCTGCGGGCCGGCGGGGTGCGGGTGCGGGTCGACGACCGGGCCCACCTGTCGCCGGGGGCCAAGTTCAACGAGTGGGAGCAGAAGGGGGTGCCGGTCCGCCTGGAGCTCGGCCCGCGGGACCTCGCCGCCGGGGTGGCGACCGTCGCCGAGCGGCTCGGGGAGGGCAAGGTGGCGGTGGCCCTCGACGAGGTGGTGGCGACCATGCCCGAGCGGCTGGCGGCGTTCCAGCAGGCGCTGCTCGCCCGGTCGACGGCGTTCCTCGCCGACCGGACGGCCCCGGCGGCGAGCCTTGCGGAGCTGGCGGTGGCGGTCGGCCGGGGGTTCGCCTCGATCCTGCACTGCGGCCGGGTCGAGTGCGAGGACACCGTCAAGGAGGCGACGACGGCGACCCCTCGCTGCGTCCCCCACGACGCCCCCGACGAGGAGGGGCCGTGCGCCATCTGCGGCCAGCCGTCGGCGTACGGGCGGCGGGTGCTGTTCGCCCGTGCCTACTGAGGGGCCGGCCGTGCACGAGCCGGGCGCCCTCCCGCCGGGCGCCCTCCCGCCGGTGGTGCCGGCCGCCTTCCTGTCGTCGGCGCCGGACCGGCTGGTGGTGGCGGATGTCCGCTGGTACCTCGACGGCCGGTCGGGCCGGGCGGCCTACGAGGCGGGCCACCTCCCGGGGGCGGTGTTCGTCGACCTCGAGACCGACCTGGCCGGGCCGCCAGGTCGGGACGGCGGGCGCCACCCGCTCCCCGACCCGGCGAGCTTCGCGGCGGCGATGGGGCGCCTCGGCATCGGCGGCGGGTCGACGGTGGTCGCCTACGACGACCAGGGCGGGATCGTGGCGTCGCGCCTCGTGTGGATGCTGCGCGCCGTCGGGGAGGAGGCGGCGGTCCTCGACGGCGGGCTGGCGGCGCACGAGGGGCCGCTCGAGCAGGACGCTCCGGCGGTCGTCGAGCAGGTGTTCCCGGCGCGGCCGTGGCCGGACGGGCTGCTGGCCGGGGTGGACGAGGCGACCGATGGGCACCACCTGGTGGTCGACGCCCGGTCGGCCGAGCGCTATCGCGGCGAGCTCGAGCCGGTGGACGCCCGGGCGGGGCACATCCCGGGGGCCCGGAGCGCTCCGTGCACGGCCAACCTCGGGCCAGACGGCCGGTTCCGACCGCCGGGCGAGCTGGCGACGCGGTACCGGGCGCTCGGCATCGACCAGGGGACGCCGGTGGTGGCCTACTGCGGGTCAGGGGTGAGCGCCTGCCACGACCTGCTGGCGCTCGAGCTCGCCGGGCTCGGCCGCGGTCGGCTGTACCCGGGGAGCTGGTCGCACTACAGCACGCTCACCGACCGCCCGGTGGCGACCGGCGAGGGCTGAGGGAGCCCGGCCCGGCCCGGTCAGCCCAGCCCAGCCGGCCCGGTCAGCCGGCGCGGAGGGCTTCGGCGATCTGGATGGCGTTGAGGGCGGCACCCTTGCGGAGGTTGTCGCCGGCGACGAACAGGGCGAGGCCGTGGTCGACGGTCGTGTCGCGCCGGAGGCGACCGACGAGGGAAGGGTCGGTGCCGGCGGCCTCGAGGGGGGTCGGGACGTCGACGAGGCGGACGCCGGGGGCGTCGGCGAGCAGGGCGCGGGCGGCCTCGGGCGAGAGGTCGCGGTCGAGCTCGAGGTGGAGCGAGAGCGAGTGGCCGGTGAAGACGGGGACCCGGACGCAGGTGCAGTCGACGCGCAGCTCGGGGAGCTCGAGGATCTTGCGGCTCTCGTTGCGCCACTTCTGCTCCTCGTCGGTCTCCCCCGAGCCGTCGCCGACGAGGGAGCCGGCGAAGGGGATGACGTTGAAGGCGATGGGTGCCACGAATGCCCGGGGGGCAGGCAGCTCGACGGCGGCGCCGTCGTGGGTGAGGGCGGCAGCGCCGTCGGCGGCCTTCCGGACCTGCTCGTCGAGCTCGGCGACGCCGGCGAGGCCGGCGCCGGAGACGGCCTGGTAGGTCGAGACGACCACCCGGCGGAGCCCGGCGGCCTCGTGGATCGGCCGGAGGACCGGCATGGCGACCATCGTGGTGCAGTTGGGGTTGGCGACGATCCCCTTGGGGATGGTGGCGAGGGCATGGCGGTTGACCTCGGGGACGACGAGGGGGACGTCGGGGTCCATGCGCCAGGCGGAGGAGTTGTCGACGACGGTGGCACCGGCGGCGGCCACCTTGGGGGCGAGGGCGAGCGAGGCGGCCTTGCCGCAGGAGAAGAGGGCGAGGTCGAGCCCGGTCGGGTCGGCGACCTCGGCGTCCTCGACGAGCAGGTCGGTGCCCTTCCACTGGAGGTGGGTGCCGGCGGAGCGGGCGGAGGCGAACAGGCGGAGCTCGTCGACCGGGAAGGCGCGCTCGTCGAGGATCCGCCGCATGACGGTGCCCACCTGGCCGGTGGCCCCGTAGATGCCGATGCGCATGGCGGAAGGCTACCGGCGCTCAGCCGGCCAGTCCGAACACGTCGTGGAGGGCCCGCACGGCGCGCTCGGCGGCGTCCACCTCGACCATGCAGGAGATGCGGATGGGGGAGGTGGAGATCATCTGGATGTTGACGCCCTCCTTGGCGAGCGTCTCGAACATGGTGGCGGTGACGCCCGGGTGGGTCTTCATGCCGGCACCGATGAGGGAGACCTGGGCGACGCTCTCGTCGACGAGGAGCTCGGAGGCCTCGACCTGGACGAGCAGGTCGGCGGTCGCCTTCTTCGCCCGGGGCAGCTCGGCGCGGGGCACGGTGAAGGAGATGTCGGTGGTGCCGTCGTGGGAGGTGTTCTGGACGATCATGTCGACGTTGATGGTCTCGTCGGCGAGGGCCCGGAACAGCGAGGCGGCGATGCCGGGGCGGTCGGGGACGCGGGTCAGGGTGAGCTTGACCTCCGAGGCGTCGCTCGTCACGGCCGAGACGATCGGCTGCTCCATGGTGGGGTCCTCCTCGGTGACCCACGTGCCGGGCTCCCAGGTGAAGCTGGAGCGGACGTGGAGCGGGACGTGGTGGTTGCGGGCGAACTCGACGGAGCGCAGGGCCAGGACGCGCCCGCCGGTGGCGGCGATCTCGAGCATCTCCTCGAACGACACCCGGGGGAGGCGGCGGGCGTTGGGGACGACGCGGGGGTCGGTGCTGAAGACGCCGGAGACGTCGGTGTAGATCTCGCAGCGGTCCGCCTGGAGGGCGGCGGCGAGGGCGACGGCGGTCGTGTCCGAGCCGCCCCGGCCGAGGGTGGTGACGTCGTGGTCGGTGGAGACGCCCTGGAAGCCGGCGACCACCGGGACGGTCCCGGCGGCGAGGGCGGCCGTGAGCCGGGAGGGACGGATCTCGAGGATCTTCGCCTTGGTGTGGTCGGTGTCGGTGAGGATGCCGGCCTGGCTCCCGGTGAAGGAGGCGGCGGCCACCCCGAGCTCGGCGAGGGCCATGCAGACGAGGGCCATCGAGATGCGCTCACCGGCCGTGAGCAGCATGTCGAGCTCCCGACCGGGCTGGGTGGCGCTGACGTCGTCGGCGAGGCGGAGAAGGCCGTCGGTGGTCTTTCCCATGGCGCTCACGACGACGACGACGTCGTCGCCGGCACGCCGGGTGCGGGCGACGTGGTCGGCGACGGCCCGGATGCGGTCGGCGTCGGCGACCGAGGTACCTCCGAACTTCTGGACCACGAGCGGCACGAGCTAAACCTATCCCCTCGTCGCGGCTAGCTTTTCGGTCCGTGCCGAGCGACAAGCGAGCCCGCCAGCGCGCGATGCGCGAGCTGAAGCAGGCAGAGCAGGACAGGCAGAAGCGCAGGAGGCGCACGATGCGCAGAGGGCTGATCGGGCTGGTGGTCCTGGGTGCCGTGCTGGCGCTCGTGTTCGGCCTGTCCGGATCGTCGGGGAACAAGGGGACGAGGTCGGCGTCGAAGAAGACGACCAGCTCGACGACGGTGAGGTCGGCGACGACGACGACCGGGGCGACGGCGGCGAAGGCGATCGTGCCGACCTGCCCGCCGGCGACCGCCGCCGGGGCGCCGAAGCGGGTGACGGCGTTCACGAAGGCGCCGCCCGACTGCATCGGCAAGACGAGCGTGTACGACGCCACGGTGAAGACCGACGTCGGGACGTTCGTGGTCGAGCTGCACGCCGCCTCGTCGTACGCGGCGGTGAACAACTTCGTGTTCCTCGCCCGCTACCACTTCTTCGACGGCACCGTGTTCCACCGGGTCATCAAGGGGTTCGTCGTCCAGGGGGGCGACCCGACCGGCACGGGGTCGGGCGGGCCGGGCTACAGCTTCACCGGCAACACGCCACCGGCGTCGTGCAAGGCCAAGAAGGACTGCTACCCGGTTGGCGGGGTGGCGATGGCCAACTCGAGCGGGCCGAGCACCGACGGCAGCCAGTTCTTCATCGTGCTGCCGGGCGGCCAGAACGTGCTGGACACCGAGCCCAGCTACACCCTGTTCGGCCAGGTGGTGAAGGGGATGTCGGTGGTCAACCGGATCGGTGCCGACGGCGCCCCGGCGACGAGCCAGACCGGGACGCCGACGATCGAGCACCACATCGTGAAGGTCACGGTCACCAAGGTCGCCTGACGGCGAGCCGTCACCCGGCGGCCGGCTGCGAGCGCTCGCAGCCGTGACGTGCCGGACGAGGAAGGAGCGAGCAATGTCCACGGAGTGCCCGCCAGCCGACGGCTCGGCCCCCCGGGTCCAGCGCTTCGACGGGCCACCGCCGATGTGCATCGACCTGTCGAAGCGGTACACGGCGACGATGGCCACCTCGAAGGGCGAGCTGACCATCGCCCTCGACGCCTTCGGGGCGCCGCGGACGGTCAACAACTTCGTGGTGCTCGCCCGCTACCACTACTTCGACGGGATCGTGTTCCACCGGATCATCCCCGGCTTCGTCGTGCAGGGCGGCGACCCGACCGGCACCGGGACCGGCGGGCCGGGCTACCGCTTCGAGGACGAGCTGCCGAAGCCGGGGCGCTACGAGATCGGCTCGGTGGCGATGGCGAACGCCGGCCCCAACACCAACGGCAGCCAGTTCTTCCTGATCTCGGGCGCCCAGGGGACGCGCCTTCCGCCCCAGTACTCGCTGTTCGGCAAGATCGTCGCCGGGCTCGACGTGCTGGCGGCCCTCGAGGCCGTCGGGAGCGCCTCGGGGAAGCCGAGCGAGCGCGTGCTGATCGAGTCGGTGGAGATCGCCGAGGCCGAGTGAGCCGGCCGGGTGCGCCGGTGCGCCGGCCGGCCGGCGGGGCTCAGCGGGGGGTGCCGGTCCGCTCGAGGGCGGGGTGGAGGGTCTTGCCGGCGAGCTCCTCGAGCCCGGCAGGGCGGCCGGCCAGGTAGACGTCGACGTCGCCGGCGGCACCGGTCCGCCAGGTGCCGTCGGCGGCCCGCCAGAGGCACCCGTCGGCGCCGAGGGCGACGACGGCGCAGGGGGGCGGGGCGAGGGCCAGGGTGCGGCGCAGCTGTGCCTCGTCGCGCTCGGCACCGACGGCGAAGGCGACGTCACGCACGAGCCCGAGCCCGACCGTGAAGGCGCCGCCGCGAGGGTCGACCATCGGGTCGGACACGACGGTGGCGGCCGGACCGGCGGCGACGAGCAGGGCACCGTCCCGCCAGGCGGCGAGGAGGGCCTGGAGGACGGGCGAGTCCTTGAGCACCGAGCGCAGGTGGAGGGGCGAGGTGCCGCAGAGATAGACGGCCCGTGCCGCGGCCACCTCGGCGGCCCGCTCCGGATCCTCGGCGTCGGCCCGCCGGAGCACGGCACAGGCGCGGACGGCGGTCGGGGCGAACCGGCGGGCGGCCCGCTCGACGGCCCGGTCGGGGCGCTCGTAGGCGGCGGCGGTGGGCAGCACGAGGAGCGGGCCACCGGCTGCCTCGACGAGGTGGCCCAGCTCGTCGTCGACCGGCCGCCCGGCGTCGTCACCGAGCAGCACGAGCGGTCCGGTGCCCTGGCCACGCGCTCCCACGGGAGGCGAACCTACTACCCCACCCGGCTACCCCACCCGGCTACCCGACCCCGGGGGGCTCGCCGGGCGGGCCGTGGAGGGCGCCGCCGGTGACGGCACCGCCGGCGACGGTGAGGCTCCAGCGGCCCCCCTTCGGCGTGCCGAGCGCCACCGGACGTCCGTCGAGGACCTCGAGGCGGGTCCCCTCGGCGAGCAGGCGGCCGACGAGCCCGTCGATCACGTCGCCGTGGCTGCACGCCACGACCGGACCGGTGCCCGGGCCGTCGGCGAGCTCGAGCAGGTAGGCGAGGGCGTGGTCGGGGTCACTGCCCTCGGCGAGCCGGTCGACGAGCTCGAGCCGGACGGCGGCCCGGTGGCCGAGCGGGGCGAGGGTGTCGGTGCAACGCCGGGCCGGGCTCGACACGAGGCGGGCGGGCGGCGGCTCGGCGAGGTCGACGGCGAGGGTGGCCGCCTGGCGCTCGCCCCTCGCCGTGAGCGGCCGGGTGGCGTCCTCGCCAGCCCATCTCGTCCGGGCCACCGCGTTGCCGTGGCGCACGAGGACGACCAGGCGGTCCGGCCGGCCGGTCATCCGGAGGCGACGCCGACCGCCGAGCCGATGCCGAAGGTGATGGCGCCGGCGACGGCACACAGCAGGAGCTGGCGGCCGGCCGAGTACCACCAGGCACGCGAGGTGAGGAGCGACAGGGCGGCGCCGATGGCGACGGCGCCGACGGCCGCGACGACGATGGCGACGACGATGGCCATGGTGCCCTTCACGCCGAGCAGGTAGGGGAGCAGCGGCAGGACGGCACCGACGGCGAACGTGGCGAAGGAGGCGCCGGCCGCCTGGAGCGGCGAGCCGAGCTCGTCGGGGTCGAGGCCGAGCTCCTCCCGGGCGTGGGTGTCGAGCGCCAGCTTGGGGTCGGCCATGAGGCGGGCCGACAGCTCCTCGGCGAGGTCGCGCGGCACGCCACGGCGTTCGTAGATGCGGGCCAGCTCGTGGCGCTCGCTCTCGGGCTGGCGGTGGATCTCGTCGCGCTCGATGGCGATCTCGTGCTCGAATGCCTCGCGCTGGGCGCGCATCGAGACGTACTCGCCGACCGCCATCGAGAACGACCCGCCGAACAGCCCGGCCAGCCCGGCCAGCCGGACCACGCCGGCGCCGGGGTGGGCGCCCGCCGTCCCGAGGATGAGCGAGACGTTCGAGACGAGCCCGTCGCTCATGCCGAAGACGGCGGCCCGCAACGCCCCGCCACGCAGGTCCCGGTGGGTGTGGCCGGCCCCGTGGGCCTCCGGGCTGTCGCTGGCGGTGCGCAAGGTGGCGGCCCGCCGCGCCTCGGCAAGGCGGGTGAGGGGTCCCATGGCCACGGGGCAAGGCTACAGCCGTTACGTTCGCCGCTGCGACGGCGGTTACGGCCGTTACCGTCGCACCCCCGGTCACGCCCAGCCGTGACCCCCCCAGCCGTGACCCCCCAGCCGTGACCCCAGCGCGGCCCGGCCGGCCGGGACCGGGGCGTCGGGGGCGCTCAGCCGGGGCCGAGGACGGCCCGGAGGGCGAGGAGCACGGCGAGGCCGGCGACGAGGCCGGGGAGGGCGACGCGCCAGGCGAGGCGGAGGTAGTCGCGCTCACGCAGGGGGGCGCCGAGGCGGCGCATCGTCTCCAGCCAGAGCAGGCCGGCGAGCGTCCCGCTCGGCACGGCGAGGGGGCCGACGTTCACCCCGAGCAGGACGGCCCAGGTGGCGGCCCGGGTGCGGTGGGCGAGGGCCGGGAGGGCGACGAGGAGGGCGGGCAGGTTGTTGAACAGGCTGCCGCCGGCGGCGCCGAAGGCGGCGTCGCGGACCATGCCGGCGGGGGAGCCGTTGGCGACGAGGGCGTCGACGTGGAGCGGGCCGGCGGCGCCGCTCGCCAGCACGCCGAGGCCGAGCACGGTCAGGACCACCCGCCAGGGGATGGCCGAGAGGGGCAGCGTGCGGAGGAGGGCGGCGAGGGCCAGGTCGCCGGCGGCGGCCACCTCCCAGGGCTGGCCGCCGATGCTCGGGGTGAGCAGGAAGCCGGCGACGACGGCGGCGGCAAGCAGGCCCCCGAGGAGGACCCGCCGGCTGGCCCCGCCGCCGCCTGGTGCGGGCTGCCGGGCAGCGGGCGGCCGGGCAGTGGGCCGCCCGGCCGCCGCCCGGGCGGCCACGACCACGTCGGCGAGCCGGGCGCGGTCGGCGTCCCGGTCGCCCACCTGGTCGGGCCGGGGAGGGCCGTCGCCCGTGTGCTCGCCGGCCACGGCCGGCGGAGCAGCGGCGGCGGCGGGCTCGAGGAGCGCGAGGCGCCGGGACTGGCGGCGGTAGGCGAGGTAGCCGACGGCGCTGGCGGCGAGGGTGGGGGGCCCGAGGTGGGCGAGGAAGGCGCCGGAGGACAGGTGGAGGGCGCTCCCGGCGATGAGGTTGGTCAGGTTGGAGATGGGGAGGGCCGAGGAGGCGAGGCAGGAGAGGAGGAGGGGCTGGATGCCGAGCAGCACCTTGCCGCCACCACCGCGGGCGGCGAGGCGGAGGTAGAGGGGGGTGAGCAGGACGACGGCGGCGTCGAGGTTGAG
Source organism: Actinomycetes bacterium (assembly GCA_021809425.1). Classification (GTDB taxonomy): domain Bacteria; phylum Actinomycetota; class Acidimicrobiia; order Acidimicrobiales; family Bog-793; genus JAKBAA01. The sequence continues at coordinate 29,906 of JAKBAA010000025.1, forward strand.
CAGGGCGACGACGAGGCCGGCGAGGACCCACAGGACGCCGAGCCGGCGCCGGCCGCGATCGGTCCGGTCGGCGAGGGCGCGGAAGAGGCCGAGCCGGTCGAGGAGGACGGCGAAGGGGACGGCGCAGACGACGAAGGCGACCGGGGCCCCGAGGGGGCGCACCGCCCGGCCGGCGCCGGCCGGGCTGACGACGCCGGTGGCGACGGCGACGGCGGCCAGGACCGGCGGGCCGACCCAGCCGAGCCAGGCGGGCCGCGGCGCAAGGATGGCGACGACGCCGAGGACGAGGAGGGCGACGGCGACGGCTGGGTGCACGCTCGTTCCCTTCCCTCCAGCCGGCCCGGCGCCCATCATCGCCCGGCACCGGAGAATTCGCCACGGCGACACCGACCGTTCACCGGCACCTCGCGTGGACGTCACCGCCACCGGCGACCATCGTCCGAGACCGAGGGCCGGCGCGGCCCGAGCCGAGCGAGGTGGTGCGTGTCCCTCAGCAGCGACCGGGCGCCCGGCCCGAAGGTGCTCGTCGTGGAGGACGACGAGTCCCAGCTGCTCGCGCTCACCCTCGGGCTCGAGCGCGAGGGGATGTCGGTGACCGGGGTGCGGTCGGGGCGGGAGGCCCTGGCGGTGCACGACGAGCTGGCGCCGGACCTGATGCTGCTCGACGTGGTGCTCGGCGGGCTGTCCGGCATCGAGGTGTGCCGGGAGCTGCGCGGGCGGGGCGCCACGACGCCGATCATCATGGTGTCGTCCCGGAGCGACGAGATGGACGTGGTGGTCGGGATCGAGGTCGGGGCGGACGACTACCTGGCGAAGCCGTACCGCCTGCGCGAGCTGGTGGCGCGCATCGGCGTGCTGCTGCGCCGCCGCCGGCTGGCGCCGATGCTCGAGCCGGTGCCGGCGGTCGTCGGCGCGGTGGGCGCCGACGGGGCGGTGCTCGTGGCGGGGGACATCGTGCTGGACGAGGACCGCCACGAGGTCCACGTGGATGGCCGCCCGGTGGAGCTGGCGCTACGGGAGTTCCAGGTGCTGCGTGAGCTGCTGGCGAACGCCGGTCGGGTGGTGACCCGGGACGAGCTGCTCCAGCAGGTGTGGGGTCTCGACTACGACGGCGACCCGCGGATCGTGTCGACCCTGGTCGGTCGGCTGCGGGCGCACGTCGAGCCAGACCCGCGCGAGCCGACCCGCATCGTGACGATCCGCGGGGTCGGCTACCGGCTCGACGCCGACGGCTGACGGCGAGGCCTTCGGGGCGGGCGGCCCGCCTACACTCCCCCGGGATGGACGACGCCGAGGCGAGCAGAGCCGGCGGGCAGGGCGGGGAGGAGCGGAGCGAGCTGCGCCACCGCCTGGTCGAGCTGGTGCGGACGCGTGGCTACACCCGGTCGGCCGAGCCGTTCCGGCTGTCGTCGGGCGGGTACAGCCGCGACTACGTCGACCTGCGCCGGGCGGTGGCCGGGGGTGACGAGCTGCGGCTCGCCGCCGAGGCGGTGGTCGCCCACCTGGACGCGGTCGGGGTCGGGTTCACGGCGATCGGCGGGATGACGATGGGGGCCGACCCGGTGGCCCACGCCGTGGCCCTGGTGACCGGGCGTCGCTGGTTCTCGGTGCGCAAGGCGGAGAAGTCCCACGGGCGCCGGCGGCGCATCGAGGGAGCCGAGCTCGGGCCGGGGGTTGCCGTGGTGGTGTTCGAGGACACCGTGTCGACCGGCGGGTCGCTGCTCGACGCACTCGACGTGGTCCAGGCGACCGGGGCCGAGGTGGCGTGCTGCTGCACGATCCTCGACCGGAGCCGGTCGGCCGGCGAGCAGTTCGCGGCGCGCGGCGTGCGCTACGAGGCGCTCCTCGGCTACGCCGACCTCGGCATCGAGCCGATCGAGCCGATCGAGCCCGCGGGGGCGGGTCAGCCGAACGGCGAGGGGACGGACCCGGCGGGGCCGGCGGGCGGCGGGTAGCCGGCGATGGACTGGCTCGACGCCGGCATCCTCGTGGTGGCCGTGGCGGCGGCGATCCATGGGGCCCGGGTCGGGGCAGCAGTCCAGCTCGTGTCGTTCGCCGGGTTCGTGGCCGGCCTGCTGCTCGGCACGGTGATCCTGGTGGCGACCGAGCCCCATGTGCACGGCCAGGTGGCAAAGACGCTGGTGGCGCTGTTCGCCCTGATCGTCCCGGCGACGGTGCTGGCCGGCCTGTTCCGCCAGGTGGGGGTGCGGCTGTGGCGGGTGCTGCGGCGGGTGCACTTCGGCGTGGTCGACGCCCTGGCGGGCGCGGGGATCGCCGTGTCCGGGACGCTCGTCGTGTGCTGGCTGCTCGCCTCGCTCTTGCTGAACGGGTCGTACTCGGCGTTGTCGCGCCAGATCGAGGGCTCGGCCGTCCTGCGCGGGGTGCAGGCGGTGATGCCGCCGGTGCCGAACGCGTTCGCCACGGTCGAGCGGTACCTGTCGACGAGCGGGTTCCCGCAGGTGTTCGTGAACGCCCTGCCGCAGCCGCTTCTGCCGGTGTCGCTCGCCACCGGGGCCGAGGTGCGCCATGCCGTGGCGGTGGCCGGGCCGTCCACGGTCAAGGTGATCGCCATCGGCTGCGGCGCCGAGCAGGAAGGGTCGGGCTTCGCCGTGGCGCCGGGGCTGTTCGTGACGAACGCCCACGTGGTGGCCGGCACCCACGACATCGCCGTGCTGGCGCCGTCCGGGAAGGAGGCGCCGGCGGTGCCGGTGGCGTTCGATCCCCGCTTCGACCTGGCCGTGCTGCGGGCGAGCGGGCTCGACGTGCCGGCGTTGGCGGTCGACCCGGGGTACGTCACGAGGGGCGCATCGGCGATCGTGCTCGGCTACCCCGGTGGCGGCCCCTTCGACGCCCGGCGTGCCGGGGTGATGAGCAGGTTCGAGGCACAGGGCCGCGACATCTACGACAACGCCCTGACCGACCGGACGGTGTACGAGCTGCAGGCGGTGGTGCGCCCGGGCAATTCGGGCGGCCCGCTCGTGACCCCGGCCGGCGAGGTCGTGGGGGTGGTGTTCTCACGCTCGGCCACGGCGCCCGACGTCGGCTACGCCCTCGCCTCGCCCGGCGTGGTGCAACGGGTGGCGGCCGCAGAGAGGTCGACCCGAACGGTGAGCACGCAAGGCTGTACGAGCAGCTGAGCCTCCCACCAGCCCACCAGCCCACCAGCCCACCAGCCCACCAGCCCACCAGCCCACCAGCCCACCAGCCCACCAGCCCACCAGCCCACCAGCCCACCAGCCCACCAGCCCACCAGCCCACCCTTCCGGCGAGCGGGTGGATGTGGCGGTGGTGGCGGGCGGAGGAGCGCCAGGTGGGCAATGATGACCCGATGGCCCTTCGCATCGAGGACTACGGGCTGATCGGAGACACGCACACGGCGGCGATCGTCGGGCGTGACGGGTCGATCGACTGGTGCTGCCTGCCGCGGTTCGACTCGGAGGCGTGCTTCGCCTCGCTGCTCGGCGATGCCACGAACGGGTACTGGCGGATCGCCCCCGCCGAGAGCCCCCGCCCGGGACAGGGGGCGCCGCTGCTGGCGAGGCGGCGGGGGTACCGGCCGGACACGCTGGTGCTGGAGACCGAGTTCGAGGTGGCGGGCGGGACGGTGCGGGTGACCGACTGCATGCCGCTCCGGGAGCGCCACCCGCAGATCGTGCGGATGGTCGAGTGCCTGTCGGGGCGGGTCGACGTGCGGATGGAGCTGTGCGTGCGGTTCGGGTACGGCACGACGGTGCCGTGGGTCCGCCAGCTCGACGGCCTGCTGACGCTCGTGGCCGGGCCGGACGCCCTGGCGTTGTGGACGCCGGTGGCGACGAAGGGCGAGGACATGAGGACGGTCGCCGAGTTCTCGGTGCAGGCCGGCCAGCGGGTGCCGTTCGTGCTGTCGTGGTACTCGTCGCACGAGCCACCGCCGCGGCCGCCGGATGCCGACTACATCGTGTCGGACACGACGAGCTGGTGGGAGCAGTGGTCGGCGATGTCGGTGGTGGACGACGGGCCGTGGCGCGAGGCGGTGGTGCGGTCGGCGATCACGCTGAAGGCGCTCACCTACCAGCCGACCGGCGGGATCGTGGCGGCGGTGACGACGTCGCTGCCGGAGACGCTCGGGGGGGAGCGGAACTGGGACTACCGGTTCTGCTGGCTGCGCGACGCCACGCTGACCCTGACGGCCCTGCTGGCGGCCGGGTACCACGAGGAGGCGATGGCGTGGCGTGACTGGCTGCTGCGGGCGGTGGCCGGCGACCCGGCACGGCTGCAGATCATGTACGGGGCGTCCGGCGAGCGGAACCTGTCGGAGGCGGAGCTGGACTGGCTGTCGGGCTACGAGGGGTCGCGACCGGTGCGCGTCGGGAACGCGGCGGCCGGGCAGTACCAGCTGGACGTGTACGGCGAGATGATGTCGGCGCTGCACGAGTCGCGTCGCGCCGGGATGGACCCCGGGCCGGCGTGGGAGCTGGAGCAGGCGTTGCTCGACTTCGTCGAGGACGGTTGGCGCAAGCCGGACGACGGCATCTGGGAGGTGCGCGGGCCACGGCGGCACTTCACCCACTCGAAGGTGATGGCGTGGGTTGCCATGGATCGTGCGGTGCGTGACGTCGAGCAGTTCGGGCTGGACGGCCCGGTCGACCGGTGGCGGGCGACGCGCGACGCCATCCATGGCGAGGTGCTCGAGAAGGGGTACGACGCCGAGCGGCGGACGTTCACCCAGTCGTACGGGTCGAAGGCCCTGGACGCGAGCGTGCTGATGATCCCCATGTTCGGGTTCCTGCCGCCGAAGGACGCCCGGGTGCTGGGCACGCTCGAGGCGATCCAGAAGGAGCTCGTGCGGGACGGGTTCGTGCTGCGCTACGACGCCGAGCACGCCGGCGACGTCGACGGGCTGACCGGCAGGGAGGGGGCCTTCCTGGCGTGCTCGTTCTGGCTGGTCGACAACCTCGACCTGACCGGCCGGCGGGAGGAGGCGGTGGCGATGTTCGAGCGGCTGCTGGCGTTGCGCAACGACCTCGGGCTGCTGTCGGAGGAGTACGACCCGGTCGAGCAGCGCCTGGTCGGCAACTTCCCGCAGGCGTTCTCCCACGTGTCGCTCGTGAACAGTGCCATCAACCTGTCCCGCCCGGGCGGGGTGGCCGAGGAGCTGACCCACCGCGGGCGGCTGGCCGGCCGGCGGGTCGACGTGGCCGGCCACGCGGCGGCGCGCCGGGCCCGCCTGCGACGGGACGTCCACCACCGGCTCCGTCGGGCATGAGCCGGGTCGCCCGGCCGGCCGGCCCGCAGTGGTCGGGGCGGGGGTGGCCGGGTGGACGGAGCGGGCAGAGCCGATGGAGCGGCCGGGCGGGGCGACGAGGACGCGCCGGCGGCTCCGGGAGAGACGAGGAGGTGCCATGCGAGCGGTGACCGTCGTGCCGAACAAGGCCGGCTCGGTGAAGGTCGAGGAGGTGGGCGAGCCGGACGAGCAGGAGGGGACGGTCGTCGTCGAGACGGTGGCGGTCGGGGTGTGCGGGACGGACGCCGAGATCGTGTCGGGCGGGTACGGGTGGGCGCCGGCAGGGCGGGAGCGGCTGGTGCTCGGGCACGAGTCGATCGGGAGGGTGTCGTCGGCGCCGAAGAGCTCGGGGTTGGCCGAGGGCGACTATGTGGTGGCCATCGTGCGCCGGCCGGATCCGGTGCCGTGCTACTCGTGCGCCGTCGGGGAGTGGGACGAGTGCCGCAACGGGAAGTACACCGAGCACGGCATCAAGGAGCTGGACGGGTTCATGCGGGAGCGGTACCGGGCCGACCCGGACGGGCTCGTGAAGGTGGACCCGGCGCTCGGCGAGCTGGGGGTGCTGCTCGAGCCGACCACGATCGTGGCGAAGGCGTGGGAGCAGGCGGACCGGATCGGCCACCGGGTGATCTGGGAGCCGCGCCGGGCGGTGGTGCTCGGGGCGGGCCCGATCGGGTTGCTGGCGGCGCTGCTCGGGGTGCAACGGGGCCTGGAGGTGCACGTGATCGACCAGGTGACCTCGGGCCCGAAGCCGGAGCTGGTGGCGGCGGTCGGGGCGCAGTACCACACGGGGACGATCGCCGAGGCCTGCCCGAGCCCGGACGTGGTGGTGGAGTGCACCGGGGTTCCGGCGCTCGTTGCCGAAGGGCTCGAGGCGCTCGGGACGGGCGGGGTGCTGTGCCTGACGGGGGTGTCGCCGACGGGGGTGCACGTCGACCTGGACCTCGGGGCGGTGAGCCGGGCGGTGGTGCTCGGGAACAAGGCGGTGTTCGGCTCGGTGAATGCCAACCGGCGCCACTACGTCCAGGCGTCGCGGGCCCTCGGCGAGGCGGACAAGGGCTGGCTCGGCCGGCTGGTGTCGCGGAAGGTGGGCCTGGACGCCGTGGAGGAGGCGTTCACCCACCGGCCGGACGACGTGAAGGTCGTCGTCGAGCTGGCGGGCTGAGGCGGCCGTGGCCCACGTCGTGGCCGAAGGCGTGGTCGAGATCGACACCTTGCTCGGGGGGTGGGCGTCGACCACGGCCGGCTACCTGCTGACCGGGACGGCCCCGGTGCTGGTGGAGACGGGCAGCCAGAGCTCGGTGCCGGTGGTGCTGGCCGCCCTGGCGGAGCTGGGGCTCGGCGCCGACGACCTCGCCGGGATCGCCGTCACCCACATCCACCTCGACCACGCCGGCGGGGTGGGCGACCTGGCCCGGGCGTTCCCGGGGGCAACGGTGTACGTGCACGAGCTGGGCGCCCGCCACCTGGTCGACCCGAGCCGGCTGGTGGCATCGGCGCACCGGGTGTACGGGGAGCTGCTGGACGGCCTGTACGGCCGGCTCGACCCGACGCCGGCCGGGCGGATCCGGGTGCTCGGGGACGGGGACACGGTGGCGATCGGGGGCGGGCGGGTGCTGACGGCGGTCGACTCGCCGGGCCACGCCAAGCACCACCTGGGCTTCCACGACACGGCGAGCGGGCTGCTGTTCGCCGGCGACGCCGTCGGGGTGCGATTGCCCGACGGGGGTGTGCTGCGCCCGGCGACGCCGCCCCCCGACTTCGACCTGGACCTGGCCCTCGCCAGCCTGCGACGCTTCGCCGGGCGGTCGCCGTCGGCGATCGCCCTGGCCCACTACGGGATCGTGCCGGTTCCGCCCGACGAGCTGCTCGGCGAGGCGGCCGACACGCTGCGGTCGTGGGCCGACGAGGCGGAGCGGGCGTTCCGGGAGGAGCGGGACATCGCCGAGGCGCTGTCGGCACGCTTTGCCGCCGACCTGTCGCACCTGGACGAGGCCAACCGGCACCGCCACGAGACGCTCAACGGGATCCACTCGAACGCCGAAGGGCTGCGCCGCTGGCTGGAGCACCGGCAGTCCCCACCGGAGAGGGCGGCGTCCGGGGCCCCCGACTGACGCCGGGGACCCCACCGCCTGGTGCGGAGGGAGTGGGATTCGAACCCACGGTACGCAGTACGCACAACGGTTTTCGAGACCGCCCGATTCGGCCGCTCTCGCATCCCTCCGGGTGCGAGGCTAGTCGATGGGCGGGGCGGGGCCGCCTGGGGGCAGGGCGCCCCGAGGGGGTTGCCGGCGGCCGCTGACGGGCGGCGGAGGCCGCCGGGTCCGGGTCAGCAGGGGTCGAGCGAGGCGACGAAGCGGTCGAGGTGGCGGGCGTAGCCGTCTGGGTCGACGTTCCACGAGCCGACGTGGCCGGCGCCGGGGACGACGACGAGCCGGACGAGGTCGGGGCGGCTGGCCGCCAGGGCTTGGCTGGTGGCGAACGGGACGGTGGGGTCGGTCAGGCCGTGCAGGTCGAGGATGGGGACGGCGAGCTCGCCGGCACGGGCCAGCCAGTCGAAGGCGTCGAGGCCGGCGCCGATGCGCCGCTCGATGATGCGGAGGGCGAGCTCGACGAGGGGCGCCGGGGCGCCCGAGCGGCGACCGACGTGGCGGAGGACGCGGCGCCAGCAGAGGACGGGCGAGTCGAGCACGACGCCGGCGACGGCGCCGGCGTGGCGGCTGCGGTCGAGCGCCTGCAGGGCGATGGCGCCGCCGAGGGACCAGCCGAACAGGACCAGCCGGCGGGCCCCGCGGGCGAGGGCGGTGGCCATGGCGAGGTCGAGGTCGCGCCACTCGTCGGCGCCCAGGTGGTAGCGGCGGTCCGGGCTGGGGCCGGCGCCGGGGTCGTTGCGGTAGGAGGCGACGAGGACGCTGTGGCCGGAGCGGTGGAGGAACGGGAGGAAGGACAGCGAGCTCTGGAGCGAGCCGCCGAGGCCGTGGCAGCAGATCACCCAGGTGTCGCTCCCGGGGACGATCCAGGCAGGGAGCGGGCCGCACTCGCCGGCGAGCTGGACGACCTCGTGGTCGAGGCCGAAGGCGGTGCGGGGGTCGCCGATGTCGACGTGGTCGAGGGCGACCCGCCCCGGGAGGAGGCGGCCGTGGTCGAGGCGGAGGAGCGGGCGGCGGACGACGGCGTGATCGACGTCGACGACGTCGCCGATCACCCCGTGGGCCGCCGGGGCGAGCAGGCCGTAGGTGCCGGGGCGCTCGGTCTCCTGGTCGCGGGCGAGCACGGCGGTGTCGCCGTCGAGGTGGAGCAGGCGGTGGCGGTAGCGGGGGCGGCGGCGGACGGTGACGGCGCGCTCGGCGAGCAGGGAGGCCACCCCGCCGGCCGCCCCGGCGAGGCCGAGCAGGGAGGCGGTGCCGGCGCCGAGGCGGCGAGCCACCAGCCGGGTGTCGGCGGCGGTCAACGGTCGGCGGGGGGCGGGCGGCGGTCGGCGAAGAAGCCGGTGAGCAGGTCGGCGGCGTCGCCGGCGAGCAGGCCGGCGCGCACGGGCAGCTCGTGGTTGAGCCGGGGGTCGGCGCACAGGTTGTAGAGGGAGCCGCAGGCGCCCGCCTTCGGGTCGGGGGTGGCGAAGACGAGCTGGCGGAGGCGGGCAGCCACGAGGGCGCCGGCGCACATCGGGCAGGGCTCGAGGGTGACCACGAGGGTGCAGTCGTCGAGCCGCCACCGGCCGAGGGCGGAAGCGGCGTCGCGCAGGGCGAGCAGCTCGGCGTGCGCCGTCGGGTCGGCGGTGCGGTGGCGCTCGTTGTGGCGGGCCGCCAGGAGGTCGCCGCCGCGAAGGACGACGGCGCCGACCGGCACGTCGCCGTGACCGGCGGCGGCGGCTGCCTCGTCGAGGGCGCGGCGCATCGCCCGCTCGAGGTCGGCATCGCCCGGCATCGCCCCGGCGGCGCCAGGGCCGCCGTCGGCCCCGGGGCCACCGGCCGTGCGGGCGGGCCGGGCGGTCACGGCGCCTGCTCGGGAGTGGCGAGGTGGAGGACGTCACGGTAGAAGGCGATCTCGAGGCGGGCGACGGCGACGAGGGTGGCGGCCTGGCGGAAGCCGTGGCGCTCGCCGTCGAACAGGTGGTGGTCGGCCCGGACGCCGTTGGCGCGAAGGGCCGCCACCATGGCGTCGGACTGGGAGCGGGGGACGACCGGGTCGTCGGTCCCCTGGAAGAAGACGACCGGTCGGGTGCACTCGGCGGCGTGGCGGAGCGGGGAGCGCTCGTCGTAGGTGGCAGCGGCGTCCGGCCAGGGACCGACGAGCCGGTCGAGGTAGCGGGCCTCGAACTTGTGGGTGTCGGTGGCGAGCGAGGCGAGGTCGCAGACGCCGTACAGGGAAGCGCCCGCCGCGAAGCCGGCGGGGCGGGCGAGGGCGTTGAGGACGGTGAGCCCCCCGGCGCTCGAGCCGCGGATGACCATGCGGGTGGGGTCGACCCGGCCGGTGGCGGCAAGGTGGGTGGCGGCGTCGACGCAGTCGTCGACGTCGGCGACGCCCCAGGCACCGTGGAGGCGCTGGCGGTAGGGGCGGCCGTAGCCGGTGGAGCCGCGGTAGTCGACGTCGGCGACGGCGAAGCCGCGGGTGGTCCACTGCTGGACGGCGAGGCTGAGCTCGCGGCGGGCGGCGGCGGTGGGTCCGCCGTGGATGACGACGACGAGGGGGGGGCGGTCGCCGGGCGGGCCGACGTGGGTGGGGCTGCGCGGGGCGTAGAAGAGGCCGTGGGCCTCCCCGCCGTCGCGGGCGGTGAAGGTGAAGGGCTCGGGCCGGGCGATCGCCTCGGGGGGGAGCGGCAGGGGGCGGCTTGCCCGGAGCACCCGGTGGTGACCGGTGGCCGGGTCGAGGAGGACGACGGCGGCCGGGTGGACGGGCGAGGCGGCGATGGCGAGGAGGCGGTCACCGTGGCGGTGGAGGCACGAGAACGCCGTCAGGTCGCTGTCGACCGGCCGCCAGCGGTCGCCGTCGAGCAGGCCGAGTCGTTGGCCGGCGGGGGTGGACCAGGCGGCGACCGGGGTGCCGTCGGAGAGGAAGGTGTAGGTGGACTGGCCGAACACCCAGTCGGGGCCGCCGAGGTCGGCGTCGATCGGGCCGAGCACGCCGGCACCGTCGCGGTGGAGGTTCCAGAAGCCGGTCTCGTCGGAGAGCCAGTGGAGGGTGCCGTCGGGGGCGAAGCGGGGCTGGCTGATCGAGACGCCCGGCCCGCCGGCGACCCGCTCGGGTGTGCCGAGCACGCCCCCTTCGTCGAGCGGGGCCGCCCACAGCTCGGTGGCGTCCCAGGGCATGTCGGGGTGGTCCCAGCTGAGCCAGGCCAGGCGGGTCCCGTCGGGCGCGGCCCGGGGGGCGGCGTAGAAGTCGTGGCCGGTGGCGAGGGGGCGCGGCTCGACCGGCTCGCCGGCCGGCCGGGCGTCGAGGGCGACGAGGTCGTTGACCACCTCGCCCGAGGTCAGGTGGCGCTCGCGCACGCAGGCGACGAGGCGCCCCCCGTCGAGGACGACCGGGTCGGCGTAGCGGTCAGCGGGCGGGTCCGGCGGCGGCGGGGTGAGCGGGAGGGGCGGTCCGCCGTCGACCGGGAAGCGCCACAGGCGCTGGTCGTCGAGGTTGGCGGCCACGAGGTCGCCCGAGTCGTCGACGACGGCGCAGCGGCCGCCGTACTCGTGGACGAGGGTGCGCGCCGAGAAGTCGGGGGGGACCCGATCGACGGTGGTGCCGTCGGGCCGCAATTCGACCACGACCTGGCGGCCGGCCTCGTCCGGGCGCGACTCCGACCAGACGATCCGCCCGCCGGCCGACTCGGCGTCGGACAGGCCGACCGACGCCTGGACGAGGGCCTCGGGGCTGAGCGGAGACGGCCAGCTGCCGTAGGGGGCCTGGACGGGCACCGGCCGAGCGTAGCGAGCGGCGGAGGGGGCGCGGTCGGGCGGACGAGCGTCTCGCCACGTCCCCTCGGTCACGACCCCGACCGGGAGACCGCGGGCGCCTCGGTCCGGGAGCATCGTCACCTCGGGGTCCCGGCGCCGGTGGGCTCGTGGGGACCGGCTGGCGGAGAGGGTGGGATTCGAACCCACGGTCGGTTGCCCGACACACGATTTCCAGTCGTGCCGATTCGGCCGCTCTCGCACCCCTCCGGAGGCAGGAACGCTATCGTGTGGCGAAGCCTGGTGCCGTCGCGCGCAGCGGCCGGGTTCTGCGCAACGGTGCACCGTGAACCGAGTCAGGGCCGGAAGGCAGCAGCTCTCAGCGGATCGCTCCGTGTGCCGCAGGCGACCTGGCCGCTGCGCACGGCGGCACGGGGCCCCGGCCACCCGGCGGACGTCGCCGCCACCCGGGCCTACCTGGTGGCGTGGCGCCACCGTCCCGGGCGGCCTGGCGGCGGTGCCGTTCGCCGGGCGGGGAGCGGCGCCGTAGGCTGCTCGGCCGTGGTCGACAACCCGGAGCCGTCGTCGGCCGCCGCTTCCGAGCCGTCACCGGCCGAGGCGATGTACCGGTCGCTCTACCGTCGCTTCCGCCCGCAGCGCTTCGCCGAGGTGAAGGGTCAGGAGCACGTGACGGTGCCCCTGCGCAACGCCGTGCGCGACGAGCGGGTGACCCACGCCTACCTGTTCAGCGGGCCGCGCGGCACGGGGAAGACGTCGACGGCGCGCATCCTGGCCAAGGCCCTCAACTGCGAGGCGCCCGACGGGGGTGAGCCGTGCGGCCGGTGCGCCTCGTGCACGGCGATCGCCGCCGGCAGCTCGTTCGACGTCCACGAGCTCGACGCCGCCTCGACGAACGGTGTCGAGGCGATGCGCGATCTGGTGGCCCGGGCCGCCCTGGCGACGCCGGGACGGTGGAAGGTGTACATCGTCGACGAGGTCCACATGCTGTCGACGGCGGCCTCGAACGCCCTGCTGAAGACGCTGGAGGAGCCGCCGGACCACGTGGTGTTCGTGCTGGCCACGACCGACCCGCAGAAGGTGCTGGCGACGATCCGGAGCCGGACGCAGCACTACGAGTTCCACCTGCTCGACGACGACGTGCTGGTGCCGCTGCTGTCCGAGGTGGCCGTGTCGGCCGAGCTCGACCTGCCCGACGGGGCGCTGGCGGCAGCGCTGCGACAGGGGCGGGGATCCGCCCGCGACGCCCTGTCGGCGCTCGACCAGGTTGCGGCCGGGGGGGTGGTCATCGAGGAGGAGGCGACGCTTGCGCCCGTCCTCGAGGCGCTGGCCGACCGGGACGTGGCCGCCGCCCTGACCGCCGTGGACGCCGCCGTGCGGGCCGGGCGCGATCCGCAGCTGCTCGCCGTCGACCTCGTCGAGCGGCTCCGTCGCGCCTTCTTCGTGCTGGTCGCCCCGTCGCTGCGCCCGCCCGGCGAGCGCCCGGTCGAGCGCGGCGAGGCCGAGGCCGCCGCCGCCCTCGGCACGGCGCGGCTCGTGCGGGCGATGGAGGTGCTCGGGAGCGCCGCCGTCACGATGCGGGAGGCGGCCGAGCCGCGCATCGCCCTCGAGGTGGCCCTCGTCCGGCTGACCCACCCCGAGGCCGACGACTCGCCCGCCGCCCTCCTCGAGCGCCTCGAGCGCCTCGAGCGCCAGCTCGCCGCCGGGGCGCTCCCGGCCACGTCGAGCGTGCCGCGTCACGGGGGCGCCCCACCGCCGCCGGCTCCCCCGCCGGCCGCCCCACCGCCGGCCCG